>NZ_VOOS01000034.1 GCF_007993035.1 Vicingus serpentipes | reverse complement strand
ATTCTGTGTGGCAGATAATGCAACACCAACAGTAGGCGATTTAGATGTTACTGGAAATAATGTATTATGGTATGCAGATAATGTGACAACAACACCATTATTAGGAACAGACTTATTAGTAGATGGCGAAGATTATTATGCAACACAAGAGAATGTAGAAGGATGTGAGAGTAGCATAAGACTACAAGTAAATGTAAGCATATCCGATACGGCAGCACCAACAACAAGTGCTGTTAATCAAGT
>NZ_VOOS01000033.1 GCF_007993035.1 Vicingus serpentipes | reverse complement strand
TTACGATAAGTGGAACACCAACAGTAAATGGAACGTTTGCTTATAGTATACCATTAACTGGAGGTTGTGGATCAGTAAATGCTACAGGTACAATTACAGTAACATCATCGAACACAGTAGGAGCAGCCTCGAGTTCACCAAGTGTATGTATAAATACAGCAATGGCAAGTGTAACACATGCAACAACAGGAGCAACAGGTATAGGAGCTGCTAGTGGATTACCAGCAGGAGTAACAGCAAACTGGTCAGGTAATACAA
>NZ_VOOS01000032.1 GCF_007993035.1 Vicingus serpentipes | reverse complement strand
TTACGATAAGTGGAACACCAACATCAAGTGGAACGTTTACTTATAGTATACCATTAACTGGAGGTTGTGGATCAGCAATAAATGCTACAGGTACAATTACGGTTACAGGTGCAAATACAGTAGGAGCAGCGTCAAGTTCACCAAGTGTATGTGTAAATACAGCAATAGCAAGTGTAACACATACAACAACAGGAGCGACAGGTATAGGAGCTGCTAGTGGATTACCAGCAGGAGTAACAGCAAACTGGTCAGGTAATACAA
>NZ_VOOS01000031.1 GCF_007993035.1 Vicingus serpentipes | reverse complement strand
TGTAAATGGACAGAGTTTTGCAATAACGGGAAGTCCCCAAACAGTAATATTAACAGGATTAACTGCAGATGGAAATAGTGTAAATGTTACAGCAGACTTTTCAGCAGATGGAGCATGTACAGTAACAAGTAACGGGTTATTCACTGCACCAGCGCCATGTCCACCAGCCTGCACAATAAGTGTAGCAGCTGGAAATCAAACAGCTTGTGTTCCAGCTACTAGTCAATATACACAAGAGGTAATAGTAACCTATTCCAATGAACCAGGAACAGGAACATTAGA
>NZ_VOOS01000030.1 GCF_007993035.1 Vicingus serpentipes | reverse complement strand
CAGGAACAGAGGTGTTGACAGCAGCAAGTGGATGTGACAGTACAATAACAGTTACATTAACAGAATTGCCATTAATTACAGGAGTGTTAGATTCAACAATTTGCAGTGGAGATTCATTTATGTTTAATGGAACAACCTATGATGCATCAAATACATCAGGAGTTGAAACATTAGTTGCAGCAAGTGGATGTGATAGCTTAGTAACGGTAACAGTAACAGTGAATCCTAATTTATCAGCTACACCAGATGTAGTAGCTCCAATTTGTTTAGGAGATGCGTTAATCTTAGCAGCTAC
>NZ_VOOS01000029.1 GCF_007993035.1 Vicingus serpentipes | reverse complement strand
TTGGCATCTAGTACAGATTCATCTAGTTGTAATCAAGCTGATGGTAATGCTTATGTAAATGTTGTTGCTAATGGTATTCCTCCATATACTTACGAATGGACTGATGGTACGAATATATTAAGTACAGATAGTTCCTTAATTGGAGTTGTTGCAGGAACTTATTATGGATATGCTTATGATTCATTAGGCTGTAGTGTAATAGATACAGTTACCATTTATGATTTATCTGCGCCTCAAATAGACTCTATAATTACTACTGGTGTGTTGTGTTTTGGAGGTAATACAGGAACAGCTGAAGTTTATGTTTCAGGAGGAGCTTTTCCATATACTTATT
>NZ_VOOS01000028.1 GCF_007993035.1 Vicingus serpentipes | reverse complement strand
ACTCCAAGCGAAAGAGAAAGGAGCAGTACCACCATTAGGAGTAACGATTAATTCACCATCATTACCACCGTTACAACTAACGTTTGTTTGGGTAAGATCTAAAGATAAACCAGAGGCAGGCTGTGTAATTATTGTAGTGTCATTAATAATACAGCCTTTAGAGTCTGTAATAGTTACATAATAAGTTCCAGCTGTTAAAGCATTAATATTACCTGCAGCTTGTCCATTAGACCACAAGTAATTATAGTTTAGTGTACCACCACTAACAGAAACAGAAGATGAGCCAGTGTTATCACCAAAACAAAGAATATTTGTAGAATTAATTATAGATGATAGGGCGTCTGGTTCAGAGATGGTAACAGAGTCAGTAAGAGAA
>NZ_VOOS01000027.1 GCF_007993035.1 Vicingus serpentipes | reverse complement strand
ACATATCCTGAGCCATTATTTTCACCAAAACAAAGATTGTCAGTAGCATTAGATGTAGAAGATAAAGGAGCAATAGGTTGAGATATGACTATAGTATCAAGGTCAGTACAACCTTTATTGTCAGTAGTTGTGACAGTATAGGTGCCAGCAATTAAATTTGAAGACGAAGCAGTAGTATCAGCATTGCTCCATAAATAAGAATAAGGAGTAGTACCACCAGAAGAAGCCACAGTAGCTATTCCATCATTACCACCAAAACAACTTACATTAGTTGAATTATTGATATTGGAAATCAATAAAGCCGGTTGATTAACATTAGCACTATTAATAGTAGAGCATCCATTATCATCAGTAACAGTGATAGAGTAGTTACCAGCA
>NZ_VOOS01000026.1 GCF_007993035.1 Vicingus serpentipes | reverse complement strand
CTCTCTTACTGACTCTGTTACCATCTCTGAACCAGATGTTTTAGCTTTATCTTCTACTACTTCTGATGTCCTTTGTTATGGAGGAAATACTGGTGAAGCTACTATTCAACCTACTGGTGGCACTCCTGCTTACTCGTACAACTGGTCTCCTTCAGGTGGATCTGATTCTACAGCTACTGGATTAGCTATTGGCACTTATTCTGTAATCGTGAATGATATAAAAGGATGTACAGATTCTATATTGATAATGATTAATCAACCTGATTCTTTATCTTCTTCATTAAACCAAACAAACGTTAGTTGTAACGGTGGTAATGATGGTGAATTAATCGTTACTCCTAATGGTGGTACTGCTCCTTTCTCTTTCGCTTGGAGTAATTCTGATAATGACTCTATCGCTGAAAATCTTAA
>NZ_VOOS01000025.1 GCF_007993035.1 Vicingus serpentipes | reverse complement strand
TATGGAATGATGCAGCATCACAAACAACACCACAGGCAACAAATTTAGTTGCTTCAGGTTACTCAGTTACTGTAACCGATACCAATGGATGTGTGATTTCTGCACCGACCAACATTACAGAGCCTTCAGTTTTAGCAATCACTTCGGGAGGAATAAATCCATCGTGTACAGATTCGGCAGATGGATCAGTATGGGTTAATGCACAGGGAGGGGTGATGCCTTATTCATATGAATGGAATTCAAATCCGGCATTAAATAATGATACGATATATAATTTACCAGCATTAGCTGGCGGATATTCTATTCTTGTTACAGATGCAAATAATTGTACAGAGATTACTAACGTTGATTTAGTTGATCCTGCATTATTTACAATCAATGTATCAGGAATTGACGTGTCTTGTTTTGGTGGAAATAATGGGTCAGCAACTGTTTCAGAGAATAATGGTATTTTCCCTTATACTTATTTATGGAGTGATT
>NZ_VOOS01000024.1 GCF_007993035.1 Vicingus serpentipes | reverse complement strand
CTTGGGATGATGGTGCAAACCAAACTACACCTGAAGCAACTAACTTGAATGCAGGAGGTTATATTGTTACAGTGACTGATACAAATGGATGTGTTATTTCTTCACCAGCTAACATTACAGAACCTTCAGTTTTAGCAATCACTTCGGGAGGAATAAATCCATCATGTACAGATTCGGCAGATGGGTCAGTATGGGTTAATGCACAAGGAGGAGTGATGCCTTATTCATATGAATGGAATTCAAATCCAGCATTAAATAATGATACGATATATAATTTACCAGCATTAGCCGGCGGATATTCTATTCTTGTTACAGATGCAAATAATTGTACAGAGGTTACTAACGTTGATTTAGTTGATCCTGCATTATTTACAATCAATGTGTCAGGAATTGACGTGTCTTGTTTTGGGGGGAATAATGGATCAGCTACTGTTTCAGAGAATAATGGTATTTTCCCTTATACTTATTTATGGAGTGATC
>NZ_VOOS01000023.1 GCF_007993035.1 Vicingus serpentipes | reverse complement strand
CCAGGAGGTAGTGTTTCAGAAGATCCAGTTGGGTTGTCAGCAGGCACTTATTATTTAACAGCTTCAAGTTTTGGTTGTTCTGTTACTGATACGATAATAATTAATCAGCCAAGTCAATTGGTTGCAGCAATAGATTCTAGTTTTGATGTGTCATGTTTTGGTTCTACAGATGGAATTGCTTATGGATCAGCAACAGGAGGAGTAAGCCCATATACTTATTTTTGGGGTGCAGCAGCAGGAGGTCAAACGACTGCTGCAGCATCAGGTTTGTCAGCTGGGAATTATACGATGATAGTTACCGATTCAAACAATTGTAATGCAACAATTCCTGTTACAATAAATGAACCAGCACCATTAAATGCAGTATTAGGATCGTTTGATGCTTACTGTAGTTTAGCTGAAGGAACAGTGTGGGCTCAACCAACAAATGGTACTGCACCATACACTTTTGCATGGGATTCTGCAGGAGTAAATGTTGGTGCATTAGATACAGTTTCTGGGCTTT
>NZ_VOOS01000022.1 GCF_007993035.1 Vicingus serpentipes | reverse complement strand
TTAAATACATTTTCTAAACTTGATGTTACCCATGAGCTGAGGTCTTGATTAAAGACATAGTTACTATTGAACATTTGATACATCTGTGTTACACTAGAAACATCCCATCCAGAAATATCTTGATTAAATGGCGAGTCACAAAACATAAGCCCTATATTTTGAGCAGAACTGGTGTTCCAAGCTCCAATATCTTGATTAAATGGAGTAGTTTGAAACATTGAAGCAAAGCCTTTAACGTTCGAGACATCCCAAGAAGAAATATCACAATTAAAATTAGGCGAAAAAGCGAACATTTGCACTGTATATATGATTGAACTCGTATTCCAGTTTTCGAAGCCACCATTCACATTTGACTTCATGAATGCTTCTCTCAAAGTGGTTACATTTGATAAATCTGGATTATCGATTGCGTTTACAACTAAATTCGAACATCCTTTAAAAGCTCTGTAAAAATAATCCCAAGCAATTGTCCCCCATTGATCTACTGATAGAATTTTTTGACGATCTCCAG
>NZ_VOOS01000021.1 GCF_007993035.1 Vicingus serpentipes | reverse complement strand
ACTCTTACAACTGGAGTAATACTGATATCGATTCTATTGCTCAAAACTTAAGTGCTAGCACCTATTCTTTAACTGTTACTGATAACAATGGATGTTCTGTTGATAGCTCTGTTATTATTACCCAACCTGATTTACTTTCTGCTTCTATCTCTAATCTTAATGTTAGCTGTAATGGTGGGAATGACGGACAAGCTACTGTGACTGTTAATGGCGGTACTTCTCCTTATTCTTATAACTGGAGTAATGGAGATACGACTCCTACCGCTGACAGCCTAACCGCTGGAACTTACACAATAACAATTACGGATAGCCTTGGTTGTTCTTGGACTGATTCTATAACTATATCACAACCACAACCTCTTGATTTTACTTTCTCTCAAGTTAATGTTAGTTGTAATACTGGTAATGATGGACAAGCTTCAGTTACTGTTACTGGTGGAGCACTACCTTTTAACTACCTGTGGAGCACTACTGAAATCTCTAACGCTATAAACGGATTAACTGCTAACACTTACTCTCTAACGGTTACTGATAACAATGGGTG
>NZ_VOOS01000020.1 GCF_007993035.1 Vicingus serpentipes | reverse complement strand
ATCCTGGATCTTATACATTAGTATTAACAGATGCTAATAATTGTAAATTTAATGGTGGAACTACGGTAATAGCTTCACCTGCAGGAGTTGCATCTATCTCAGCACAAACAGATGTTAGTTGTAATGGAGGAAATGATGGTACAGCTACAGTTTCATTGGGAGGTGCATTTCCAGGATATACTTATCAGTGGGATGCAGCAGCAGGAAATCAAACAACAAATCCTGCAGTTGGTTTAGCTCAAGGAGCTTATGATGTTTTAGTAACAGATACTCTAGGTTGTCAAATGCCTGCAAATGTTGTGATTAATGAGCCTACTGCATTGACTTTATCTTTAAATCAGAATAATGTATTTTGTCCTGATTCTTGTAATGGATCTGTTATGGCTATTCCGGCAGGAGGAACAACTCCATATTCTTATGTTTGGAATGATCCGAGCTCTCAAATTACACAGACTGCTTTTGGTTTATGTTCAGGATTTAGTGTTTTAACACTTTCTGATTCTTTGGGCTGTTCTTTAACAGATAGTATACTAATTAATAACCCTCCAAAAATGGTA
>NZ_VOOS01000019.1 GCF_007993035.1 Vicingus serpentipes | reverse complement strand
TTCCAGGAGATTATACTTTAATTTTAACAGATGCTAATAATTGTAAATTTAATGGAGGGACTACTGTTTTAGCTGCACCAGCAGGAGTAGCATCTATATCGGCACAAACAGATGTTAGTTGTAATGGAGGAAATGATGGAACAGCTACGGTTTCAGTAGGAGGAGGATTTCCAGGATACACATACTTATGGGATGCAGCAGCAGGAAATCAAACAACAAACCCTGCAGTTGGATTAGCTCAAGGAGCTTATGATGTTTTAGTAACTGATACATTAGGTTGTCAGATGCCTACAAATGTTGTAATTAATGAGCCGACAGCTGTTTCATTTATTTTAAGCAGCACTTCTAAATTTTGCCCAGACTCATGTAATGGTTCAGCTATAGCCATTCCTAGTGGAGGTACTGCCCCTTACTATTACTTTTGGCAAGATCCAAATTCACAATTATCTCAAGAAGCAACTGGTCTTTGTTCAGGATATACTACTTTATTACTAACGGATACAAATGGATGTACAATTACAGATAGTATTTTAATCGATAACCCACCAAAGATGGTG
>NZ_VOOS01000018.1 GCF_007993035.1 Vicingus serpentipes | reverse complement strand
GTTATCAACGAGTATGACACAAGCAAATTGTGGAACCAATGATGGAACTGCAACTGTTAATGTAGTATCTGGTGGAAGTGGAACATTTTCTTATTTATGGGATGTTCCTGCAGGAAGTCAAACTTCAGCAACAGCAGTTTCTGTTTTAGCAGGAACATATACAGTTGTTGTTACAGATGATGTTACTGGATGTACAAAAGATACAACAGTAACAGTTACTTCTACAACGGGTATAACAGTTACAGCTAATTTTATTCAAGATGCACAATGTAATGGTGCTAGTGATGGAAGTGCGTATCCTACAATTGTTGGAGGGACAGCTCCATTTACTTTTTCATGGAATACTGCGCCAATAGCTCAAACTGATTCGATATTATTAGCAGGAGCTGGTTTTTATACTTTATCAGTAACAGATGGTAATGGATGTACAGGAAGTGACACCATAACAATTAATGAACCAACAGCAGTAGTTGCATCTATAGTATCAAGTACAGATGAAACATGTTTAGGAGCTAATAATGGATCAGCTACTGTTGGAGGAGCTCAAGGAACAGGGGGTTATACTTATTTGTGGATGCCAGGAGGTCAAACAACAGCTAATGCTACAGGTTTAGCTCCAGGAGATTATACAGCCTATGTTTATGATGATAACTTGTGTGTAGATTCAGTTCAAGTAACTATAAATCCAGGTCCAATGATGACATCAACACACACCTCAGTAGATGTTTCATGTTTTAATGGAACTAACGGATCAATAGACGTTACAGTTGGTGGAGCTCCAGGAGCAATAAGTTATGCATGGACA
>NZ_VOOS01000017.1 GCF_007993035.1 Vicingus serpentipes | reverse complement strand
ACTCCAAGCGAAAGAGAAAGGAGCAGTACCACCATTAGGAGTAACGATTAATTCACCATCATTGCCACCGTTACAACTAACGTTTGTCTGGGCAATATCTAAAGATAAACCAGAAGCAGGCTGTGTAATTATTATCGAATCAGAAATAAAACAATTGTTTCCATCTTCAACAGTTAAATTATATGTTCCCGCTTGTATTCCAGTTAAAGCATCTGAAGATCCAAGCGCAGGAGTCCATGAATAATTGTAATTTGGTGTGCCACCTGTTACATTTGCTATAGCAGAACCGTCGTTTCCTTCATAGCAATTTACATTTGTACCAATAAGTGAAAGAAATAAAGGAGTTGGTTCTCCTATTGTTATGGAACTTGTTAATTGGCAGTTATTAATATCTGATATTACTACATTGTAAATTCCAGCTAATAGTGAATCAGAAATGTTACCTGTATCTAAATTTCCTGACCACAAATATGAGTAAGGTGTTGTTCCTCCGGAAACAAATGCTTCTATTGATCCATCACTTCCACCATTACAATTAACATCTGCACCTAAAAGTGCAGCTATCAATGAATCTGGCTCTTGTATTTCTGCAGTTGCGAAATCTTGGCAGCCATTATCATCTGTAACAGAAAATACATATATTCCAGCGGTTAAATTTGAGTCGATTAGATCTGTTGTACCTGTCGAAATCCAATCTATTGTTAATGGTGGAGTGCCACCATTTGCAATACCTGTAATACTACCATTATTTCCACCAAAGCAACTTACATTTGTTATTGTATCAATTAGAGCTGTAGGGCCAATTGCACTACTAACATTAACAATTGCACTATCATTACAACCATTATTATCTGTGACATAAAACGTATAGCTTCCAGAATTTAAACCAAGCATTGAAGTATCATTAACCATTCCTGGATTCCAAAAATAACTGTATCCTGGTGTTCCTCCACTTATCGATGCGTGAGCTTCTCCATTAGGCATACCACAAGTTGCAGTTACTGTTGATGTAGTTATTAGTATTTCACTTGGT
>NZ_VOOS01000016.1 GCF_007993035.1 Vicingus serpentipes | reverse complement strand
TGGGTGACAATTTGAAATTGTTGAGTGTTGATCAATGGGGAACAAACCAGTGGTCAAGCATAGAACGTGCTTTCAGAGGGTGTTCGAACCTACAAATACTGGCAGCAGATTCGCCAGATTTAACACTTTGTACAAATGCAGCACGATCGTTTCAAGGTTGTTTATCCCTGAACAATGATATTTCTGGATGGGATGTCTCAACAATTACAAATTTCAATAGTATGTTCAGAAGCTCAGGATTCAATCAACCAATAGGTGTTTGGGATATGTCAAATGCAATATCGATGAAGCAGATGTTTGATGGGGCTGTAAGTTTTGATAAAGATTTGAGTGCTTGGGATGTTTCTTCATTAACAGATGCGACTGGCATGTTCGCTGGAGTAACACTTTCTACTGCTAATTATGATGCTTTATTAATTGGGTGGAATTCACAGACATTGCAATCGGGAGTAACATTTGATGGGGGGAATAGTCAATATTGTCAGGCAATTCCTGACCGTTCAAATATAATAGCAACTGACGGTTGGACAATCACTGACGGAGGTTCTCCGTGTTTAGATTTTGTAACCACTTGGAAAACAGACAATCCTGGAACATCCAATTCAACATCTATTACTATTCCAACAACTGGAACAGGATATCTCTACGATGTGGACTGGAACAATGATGGAACCTTTGATGAGTTTGGAATTACAGGAAGTGTAACACATGATTTTGGTGTTGCAGGAATATATACCATACGTATTCAAGGCAGTTTTCCAAGGATTTATTTTAATAATGCTGGAGATCGTCAAAAAATTCTATCAGTAGATCAATGGGGGACAATTGCTTGGGATGATTTTAACAGTGCTTTTAAAGGATGTTCGAATTTAGTTGTAAACGCAATCGATAATCCAGATTTATCAAATGTAACCACTTTGGAACGTGCTTTTCAGACAACAAATGTGAATGGTGGCTTCGAAAACTGGAATACGAGTTCAATCATAAATATGCAGCAAATGTTCACTTCTTCGCCTAATTTTAATTGTGATATTTCTTCTTGGGATGTCTCGAACATTAAAAACTTTGGTTCAATGTTTCAAAATACTCCATTTAATCAAGATATTGGTGTTTGGAACACCAGTTCTGCTGAAAATATGGTGCTTATGTTTAATAACTCGCCATTTAATCAAGATATTTCTGGATGGGATGTTTCTAGTGTGAAATGGATGTCTCACATGTTCAATAGTAACTATGTCTTTAATCAAGACCTCAGCTCATGGGTAACATCAAGTTTAGTAAGTGTATATAG
>NZ_VOOS01000015.1 GCF_007993035.1 Vicingus serpentipes | reverse complement strand
ATTATCTACAAGTATGACCCAAGCAAATTGTGGTACAAATGATGGTACTGCAACAGTTGCTGTAGTTTCAGGAGGAAGTGGAGATTTTTCATATTTATGGGACGCAGCAGCTAGTGGTCAAACAACAGCTACAGCGGTTTCTGTTCTAGCCAGTACTTATGGAGTAACTGTTATTGATAATATTACTGGTTGTACAAAAGATACTACAGTAACTGTTACATCTACAACAGGAATAACAGTTACAGCTAATTTTATTCAAGATGCACAGTGTAATGGAGCTACAGATGGAAGTGCTTATCCTACAATAGTTGGGGGTACAGCACCTTTTAGTTTTTCATGGACTGCGACTGGATTTACACAAACAGACTCTATATTAACAGCAGCTGCGGGAAGTTATACCATAACGGTAACTGATGATAATGGGTGTACAGGTAGTGATGTTGTTATTATAGGAGAGCCAACACCAGTTGTTGCTTCAATAGCTTCTAGTACAGATGTTAGTTGCTTTGGTTTAACTGATGGTTCAGCAACAGCTGCTGGAACTGGTGGAACTGGAGGCACATATAGTTACTTATGGGATCCTACTGGACAAACAACTCAAACTGCGACAAATTTGGATAATGGAACTTATACTGTAATTGTTGCAGATTCAAATTCATGTATTGATTCTGTTGATGTTATCATTCAAGATGGATTAATCGTTACTGCAAACTATACAATTGATGATGACCAACAATGTTTTGATGTAAATAGCTTTGGATTTACTAACACAGGTAATACCGGAGGTGTTACTACATTTGAATGGAATTTTGGTGATGGATCAGCAGTTTCACTTCAAGAAAACCCTACTCATAATTATGGGGATACGGGAACTTATACAGTTCAACAAATCGTTTATTCTGGTGTTTGTTCTGATACAATAACACAAACAGTAACAGTCGACCCAATGCCAATACCATTTGTAACAGCAGATAGTGTGTTATGTTTTGGAGGAGCAACAGGAACAATAATTTTAGATAGTATTACTAATAGTATAGGTGGTTATGATTATTTATGGGATGCTGCTACTGGTGGACAAGTAACACCTGCTGCTCTTAACTTATTAGCTGGGACTTATACATTAACTGTAACAGATCAAAATACAGGTTGTTCAGGAGACGTTTCAGCAACAGTATTTGAACCAACAGCAGTAGTTGCATCTATAGTATCAATTACAGATGAAACTTGTTTAGGAGCTAATAATGGTACAGCAACTGTTGGAGGAGCTCAAGGAACGGGAGGTTATACTTATTTGTGGATGCCAGGTGGTCAAACAACAGCTAATGCTACAGGTTTAGCTCCAGGAGATTATACTGCTTATGTTTATGATGATAATTTATGTGTAGATTCAGTTCAAGTAACTATTAATCCAGGTCCAATGATGACATCAACACACACCACAGTAGATGTTTCATGTTTTAATGGAACTAACGGTTCAATAGACGTTACAGTTGGTGGAGCTCCAGGAGCAATAAGTTATGCATGGGCT
>NZ_VOOS01000014.1 GCF_007993035.1 Vicingus serpentipes | reverse complement strand
TTCCTGTAGTATCTCCATTACAAATTGGATCATTATGTGTTTCTGGATTTATTGATAAAACAGTTGGTTCAAATATTTCAACTGTAGTTTGCCCAATACATGTTGTAGTCAGATCTTGAACTGTTACTGTGTAAACCCCTACACCTAAACCTGCTGCTGTCTGTGTGTTAGCTAATGCTGGCAAAGTTGCATCATCATCCCAAGAATAAGAATACCCTGATGGAAAAGCACTAGTACCTGTAACACCTGTTACAGTAACAGCCCCATCTGTTTCTGCGAAACAATTAACACTATCTGCTAATGCAACCGGAATTGGTAGTGGATTTATTGTTATATCCAATGTCGTAATATCAGCACATTGGCCCGCTGACGAAGTAAAAGTATATGTTTGGGTGCCAGCTGCTGCTGTTGATACTACTGGATTCCATGTGCCTGTAATCCCATTAGTCGAAGTTGTTGGTAATACCGGTGCTGTAGCATTTTGACATACTGGTGGTACAGCAGAAAAAGTAGGCTCTACTAATGGAGTTACTGTGATATCTAATGTTGTAATATCAGCACATTGTCCTGCAGATGGAGTAAAAGTATATGTTTGTGTTCCGGCAGTTGCTGTTGATACTGCAGGGCTCCACGCTCCTGAAATCCCATTAGTAGAAGTTGTTGGTAACACAGGCTCTGCACTATTTTGACAAACTGGAGCTACAGCAGCAAATGTAGGAACGACCAAAGGGTTAACTACCACGGTAACTGTATCAGTAATTGTACATCCTGCAGCATCTGAAACAGAAACAGTATAAAGAGTTGTTGAAGTAGGGGCTGCTGTTGGATTTGCAATACCGTCATTCGATAAATTAGTATTCGGTGTCCATGTATAAGTATATCCTGATGATCCCGAAGCAGTAGGTGAACCACCAATAGTAACTGGGATAATTCCGCCAGATAAATTTGGACAAGTTGATACTGTAGGTCCAGCGTCAACAGCCAATGAAGATGGTGTCGCTGTAAGTGTAATATCCACTATTTTCTCACAACCATTATCATCTGTAACAGTAACAGTATAAGTGCCTGCTGCTAAGCCGGTAGCACTACTAGCTACTCCATCACCAAGATCATTCTGGCTTAAAACTGTTTGACCTGAAGAATTTTCCCATACATAGTCATATGGAGCAGTACCACCTTGACCTGTTGCCGTAGCACTTCCTCCATTAGGATCCCCACAAGGCGGATCTACAAAAGAAGTTAAAGGAAAGTCACAACAGCTAATAATTGCAGTAAACTGGTATGATGGATCATTTTCACAACCATCAACAGTATAGCTACCAATTTCTCCATCAACATAAGTATTTACATCCATAGTTAAAGATGCTCCGTTAACGCAACTTCCTACAGGTAATGTTTGTGCTTGCCAACAAAACTGCCAATTACCAGTCCCATCAATTCCAGGGTCACCATAATTATTACCTGCATTACCATCTGGTGGAGTATTTCCTTGAGGATCAATATCTACATACCAACCTGGTTGATTAACAGTTGGATTATTAGCAGAGTTACCTGAGCTATTGTACCAAAACCAATCATAAGTACCTGAGCCTCCATTCTCACTAACCGGCGTTGCAGTTGTTGAAGCCCAACCATTTCCGGATAAAGTAGGCACTACACCACTCAACCAATTAGACGAAATTTGATCAAACTCACTTATTTCTAGACAGAATGTTATTGATGTTCCTGGTTGATAAACACCATTAGTTGGTCCAGGGCTAGCTGTAATACCCGCTTGTAGCAAACAGACATCACAATTAAGCATGCTTTCTAATTCTAATGTAAAATCATCCGTATCTGTTTCATTAGCGCCGCTTATTTGGAGATAATATAAATCTCCTGTAACTAAACCTGTGTAGAGCTCACTAAAGTTCCCATTATTACTAGTTCCACAATTAAACCCTAAAAGATCACCACATGTAGATCCATTTGAGCCATAATAAAGACCAACATTCATATCATTCATCCCTGAATTGATATTTAAATCAAGTTCATTACCTGTTGCTATAAATGAAAACCAAACATCAGCTGCAGGGGCATCCATACATGCTAAGGCAGAATATGGGTTTTCTGCAGTTGCACCATTTGTAGTAAAGTTAAATGTCTGAACAGAACTACTACCACATAACGGCACATCAAGATTTATCGGTGTTGCTTGAGAACAAATATCACCTTGAGCATTAGCTATAACAACGCTAAAGATTGCTATTGTTAGTAAAAAAAGATTCTTCATAACTATCTATTTCTTTTTCTTAAAATTTGGTTTATCATAATAACATGTCCATTTTCATTAATTCTAAAAACTGGCTCAATATAATCTTTTGGCAAATCACCTTTTATTGATATTGAATCCTCAACTTTAACCCCATTTTTTTTTAATTCATTCGCAGAAAAAAGTTCAATTTGAACACCAGATTCAAAATTTATCACTCTTCTTTTATCAAAAAATCTATACTGATCAAAACTAGCCTTATTCATTGCTGAACTATAATCAGCAAGATTTTGAACTTTATTTGTCTTGATAATTTTATATGTGTTCTCTTGCGAATAAACTCCCAGTGTAATTAGAAATAAAAATATTGTTAATGATTTTTTCATATTGTATATCGTTTATCTTTTTTCTTGTTTTTTTATAAAATAAATAAATGTTAAATACCAAACAATAGTATTTACTAAGTTATGTAATCTTAACAACTAAGATAACGAAAAAAATAAAATAGGGTTGCCTGTAAAATATTATAAA
>NZ_VOOS01000013.1 GCF_007993035.1 Vicingus serpentipes | reverse complement strand
AGGTATTGTAGTTAATGGAACTACTTATGATGCTTCAAATCCAACAGGAACAGAAGTAATTACTAACGTAGGTCCAAATAATTGTGATAGTACCGTAACAATTAATTTAAATGTATTACCAGTAAAAACAGGCACAGTAAGTAATACGATATGTTTTGAGGATGCGGGTATTGTAGTTAATGGAACCACTTATGATGCTTCAAATCCAACAGGAACAGAAGTAATTACTAACGTAGGGCCAAATAATTGTGATAGTACCGTAACAATTAATTTAAATGTATTACCAGTAAAAACAGGCACAGTAAGTAATACGATATGTTTTGAGGATGCGGGTATTGTAGTTAATGGAACGACATATGATGCTTCAAATCCAACAGGTACAGAAGTAATTACTAACGTAGGGCCAAATAATTGTGATAGTACCGTAACAATTAATTTAAATGTATTACCAGTAAAAACAGGTACAGTAAGTAATACGATATGTTTTGAAGATGCGGGTATTGTAGTTAATGGAACTACTTATGATGCTTCAAATCCAACAGGAACAGAAGTAATTACTAACGTAGGTCCAAATAATTGTGATAGTACGGTAACAATTAATTTAAATGTATTACCAGTAAAAACAGGAACAGTAAGCAATACGATATGTAGTTATGAAAGTGTTTTGGTAAATGGAACTACTTATGATGCTTCAAATCCAACAGGAACAGAAGTAATTACTAACGTAGGTCCAAACAATTGTGATAGTACCGTAACAGTTAATTTAACAATTACCCCAGATCCAGTGATAGGGATAACCACAGCGTCAGAGTGTGAGAATGTCCCGGGGTCTGGCGAGGCTTTAAATATAGATGTAACAGGTTTAGATGCTGCGATTCATGGAACAGGAACAGTTGTTTGGTATACAGATAATACCTATACAACAACTTTTAATCCGACAAATGAGACAGTAAGTAATGGGGAAGTATTTTACTTTGAATTAACATCAAATAGTTGTACAGTTCAAGGGTCAGTGACTTATAATGTATCAGGAAATATTGTGTTAAATGATCCAATGCCAGAGTTGTGTGAAGATGTAGCAGGAGGAGGAATTGCAGCGGGTATAGATTTAACCACTTATAACAATGCAGTTTTTGCAGGAGCTTCGAGTTACACGTGGGCAACAGGTCCAACAGGCGTGACGATTAATGATGGAGACAGCATTAATATTCAAGTACAACAAGGAAGTTGTCCAACAGTAGATATTTTTGTACACTTTACCGTTAACCCATTACCTACCTCTAACCCAAGTTCAATGGAGTTGTGTGAAGATGCAGCAGGAAGTGGACAAGCTAGTTTTGATTTAACTACATTGAATACAGCTGTTAATGGAGGGTCAGGAAATGTAACGTGGTTTACAGATGCAGGGACAAGTAGTTCAATTGGAACGCCTAGCGCATATGTAACCGGAAGTACAACAGTTTATGCATTAGTAACAGATGCAACAACAAGCTGTACAGATACAGCTGCAGTAGTGTTAACAGTAAACTCATTACCAAACTCAAACCCTTCAGCAATGGAGATGTGTGATGAGGGGGGCAATCAAGCAACATTTGATTTAACATCGTTAGACAATACAATCAATGGAGGAACATCAGATGTGGTAACATGGTTTACAGATGCAGCAACAAGTGGTTCAATAGGAACACCTGGAGCATATGTAACCGGAAGTACAACAGTTTACGCATTAGTAACAGATGGAACAACAAGTTGTACAGATACAGCCGCAGTAGTGTTAACAGTAAATCCATTACCAACAGTTGCGAATACAACAATAAATCTATGTGATGATGGATCAGGACAAGCTAGTTTTGATTTAACCTCAGTAGATAATACCGTAAATGGAGGAACAGCAAATGTGGTGACATGGTTTGATGATGCGTTAGCAACATCTCCAATAGGAACACCTGGAGCATATGTAACAGGAAATGATACAGTGTATGCAGTAGTAACAGATGGCACTACTTTATGTATGGATACCACAGATGTATATTTAATTATAGATCCTCTGCCTGTAGCAAATGATCAAACACCACAGTTGTGTGAAGATGCATCTACACCAGGTACTGTTGCGGGAGTTGATTTAACCTTATTAAACGGTTCAATTGATGGAGGAGCAGGTAGCACATTAACATGGTATACAGATGCAGGATTAGTAACACCAGTAGGAACACCAACAAATACAACGGTAAATGATAATGATGTGTTTTATGTGTTAGTAGATAATGGCACATGTTCAGATACAGCGATGGTTACTTACACCGTAACTAGTACAATATCATTAACAGATCCTTCTCCAGTATTATGTGAAGACACATTTGGATCAGGTAACGTTACCAACATTGATTTAACAAGTTACAATACTGCAGTATATAGTGGGGCAGGAGCAACCTATACTTGGTACACAGATGCTGGATTGTTAACTCCAGTAGGTACGCCAACAAATGTTACAGCAAGCAATGGAACAATTTTTTATGTAGATGTTGTAGATGGGACATGTAATAACAACACAACATTAACATTTACAGTTAATGGACAAAGTGTAGGAACAGTAGATTCAACAATTTGTAATGGAGGTTCAGTAACTGTGAATGGAACAGTTTACAGTAGTGCAACAACATTAACAGGAGTTGAGATATTTACATCAGCGAATAACTGTGATAGTACTGTAACGGTAACCATTACGGAATTACCATTAATCACAAGCACATTAGATTCAACAGTATGTAATGGCGGGTCGTTTGTGTTCAATGGAACAACCTATGATGCAGCTAATCCAA
>NZ_VOOS01000012.1 GCF_007993035.1 Vicingus serpentipes | reverse complement strand
CAACATCTCAGACATCGCAAACAGCTTCAGGGTTAGTTGCAAATTCTTATAGTGTTGTTGCAACAGACGCTTCAGGATGTGTTGCAAATGGATCAATACTAATTAATGAGCCTAATGAGTTAATTATTTCTTTAGACACACTACAAAATGTGTCATGTAATGGATTGTCTGATGGGTTTGTACAAGTTGATGTTGTTGGTGGTTCAGGAGCTTATTCTTTTGAATGGACTTTAGGTGCAACGATTGTTTCTACAGATCAAAATCCTACGGGTTTATCTGCAGGATTATATTCAGTTATTGTAACGGATACAGCTGGATGTACTGATCAAATTGTAGTAGAGATAACAGAACCAAACTTATTAACTGCAGATGTTGCTACTAGTGACGCAAAGTGTTTTAATCAGAACTCAGGTTTTGCATATGCTTCTAATGTTTCAGGAGGTACACTCCCATATTCATATCAATGGGATGATTTAGGTTTACAACAAACAGATACTGCTTTTAATTTATTAGCAGGCACCTATAATTTAACAGTGACAGATTCATTAGGTTGTACTGTTGACGTGCTAAATAATATAATTGATCATCCGAATCAAATTATATTAACACCTTCTACTACATCTTCAACTTGTGGATTTGCAAATGGAGTTGCTTCAGTATCAGTAGCTGGAGGGTCAGGGTCGTTTAATTATATATGGAATGATCCAGCAACACAAGGAAATGCTGTAGCTACAGGGTTATTTGCAGGAGCTTATCAAGTCATAGTTACAGATGGTAATGGATGTCAAGATTCAGTTGTGGCGAATGTGACTGATTTAGGAAGTCCAACAGTTGTTATAGATAGTATACAAAATGTGAGTTGTAATGGAGCATCGGATGGGATGGCTTATGCTTCTGTTTCTGGAGGGATAGCTCCTTATCAGTATCTATGGACTAATGGAGATACCACAATAAACGCTTCTAATTTGGGAGCTCAAAATTATACGATAACAGTTACAGATAGTAATGGATGTATCGCCTCAGCAGATACGATTATTTCAGAAAATGCTGGTGTAGTAGTGGTAGCTAATCTAATACAAAATGTAAGTTGTAATGGAGGGAACGATGGTATTGTATATGCAAATGGTAATGGAGGTACAGGAGCTGCAACTTTATCATATTCATGGAATACAATTCCAGCACAATTAAATGATACAGCATCTAACCTTACAATAGGTACTTATGTTGTTACTGCAACTGATTTAAATAATTGTATAGCAACAGATACCGTTGTTGTTACAGAGCCTGATTTATTGGTGACAACACTTGATTCGTTGAAAAACTTAACTTGTTACCAATCAAATGATGGATATATAGATGTAACAGCAACAGGAGGTACACTTCCATACACATGGACATCAAATGTTGCGGGAGGTCCAACGCTTTCAGGATTAGGTATGGGTAATTATTATTTAATAGTAGAAGATGCAAAAGGGTGTGTTGATAGTACATATTATACCTTAACAGAACCAGATCTACTAGTTATTACTCAAGTTACAACTCCATCTACATGTGGTCAATTTAACGGAAGTGCAGAAGTAACATCTGTTACCGGAGGAACAGGGCCTTATGCTTTTAATTGGAATGATCCACTTAATCAACAAACGGCTTTAGCAGGTTCTTTATTGGCGAATACATATACTGTTGTCGTTACAGATAATAATGGTTGTACACTTGATACAACAGTTACCGTTGATGATATACCAGGTTCTATCATTGATTCAGTGACAGTTGTTGATGTTGATTGTAATGGTAATAGTACAGGAAGTGCAGAGGTGTTTGTTACTGGAAATGCTCCATTTTCTTATGTTTGGACACCAACGGGTCAAGTGTTATCTGAGGCTACAAACTTATCTGAAGGAATTTATTCAGTTGAAGTTACAGATGTGAATGGGTGTGTAGTAGTTGAAAGTGGAATAATAGTAAATGAGCCAACGCCACTAACAGCAAATATTACAATGCCAGGATATGCGTGTTACGGGCAAGAAATTCAATTGTTTGGAGTAGGAGCGGGAGGAACACCTCCTTATGATATCCTTTGGGGAGCTCCATTTGGAGTTACAACTCCTGGGCCATTATTGGATACTGTATTGACTTCAACAACCTATAGTGTTGCAGTTCAAGATGGTAATGGATGTGCAATATTAGTAAGTGAAACAATAAATGTTGGAGCACCATTAACAATTACTGGATTTGGTGATGAAATATGTTTAGGCGATACAGCTAATGTTTCTGCAGTAGCAGGAGGAGGAAATGTAGGTTCTACATATGCTTACACATGGATGCAATATGATTCATTATCTGGAGTTTCAATTACACCTGCAGGAGTTGTAAATCCAACTTCATCATCAAGTGTTGATGTTTATGCAGTTACAGAAACAGATTATATTGTAACAGTAGAAGATGGATGTTCAAGGCCAGCAACAGCAGGAATAACAGTATTAGTTAATGATACAGCAATTGTAAGTATAATAAGTTCTGATCCTGGTTGTCCTATCCCAGATTATTGGGCTTATGGTTTTGAGGTTCAAAATGACATTTGGAACTCAACATTTGCTTGGAACTTTGGAGATGGAGGTACATTAACATCGGCAAACGATTCAGTGTCACATAATTATTTTAATCCAGGGACTTATGATGTTCAGTTGACTGTAACAACAGAAGACGGATGTAAATCAACATTCTTATTTGTAGATGAGGCTGTTGTTCATCAAGTTCCAACAGCAGATTTTGCTTCTGATCCTGAAGTTGTAACAACGCTTAATCCTACTTATGAATTCTCAGATTTATCATCGATAGATGTGATTAATTGGAACTGGGATTTTGGAGATTTAACGACAGATTTAATTAATCAAAATCCAATTCATACTTATCAAGATACAGGTTTTTATCCTGTATCCTTAATTGTGACAAATGGACTTTGTGAAGATACGATTGTTAAAGTTGTTCAAGTAAAACCAGACTTTATGTTTGTAATACCAAACACTTTTACACCAGGAGGAGATAATTTAAATGAGATATTTAAGCCAGGAACAATGGTTGGTGTATCTGAAGATGATTATGACTTCTTTGTTTTTGATAGATGGGGAGAAGTAATTTATGAAGGACATGATATAAGTGATGGTTGGGATGGATATTTTAAAGGTGAGATATGTAAAACAGATACATACGTTTGGAAAATTAAACTAAGAGGGATAGATGGTGTTCAAAGAGATTATATTGGACATGTTAATCTGCTTAGATAACGTAGATCTATTATAAATAAAAAAAGGCTTTAAAAAATTTAAAGCCTTTTTTTATT
>NZ_VOOS01000011.1 GCF_007993035.1 Vicingus serpentipes | reverse complement strand
GCAAAATCCCATTCCCATATTCCAATATTATCTGGAGTGATGTCTAAGAAATCTACCTCAGGCTCAAACATTGTTGTTGGATTTGGGTTTGAAGTAAAATCAGGGTTTGGCAATGGATTTACAACAACAACAGCAACATCTTGTGTTAAGGTACATCCACCTTGAGCAGCAGTTGTATAAGCAGTCATACTAATCGTATAAGTCCCAGCTCCATTATAGGTATGTTGTATAGAATCCCATGTTAATGGACCACCAAGCGAAGAAGAACCATCTCCTAAATGCCAAGTTACTTGTGTAGTATCTAACATTCCATTAGTCGTATCGGTTGTGTTATAAAAAGTAAAAGGTAAAACAGGTTGCTCACAAAGTCTTAATGTATCTGCAACTGCCAATGGATTAGGTAATGGATTGTTATTTACATTTACCACCTCAAAAACTGCAGGAGAACATCCATCATTTATTTCAACAGTGTATACCGTATTTGTTGTTGGGTTAACCGTTGGGTTTTGAATATTTGGATTATCAATAGCTGTATTTGGAGTCCAAGTATAAGTGTAAGGACCACCATTACCTAAACTTCCAACAGCTCCAATCGTAACAGCATCATATGGACACTTATCTACATCAGGAAATGGAATACTCACACTTAATTCAGGAGTAACGGTAACGGTAACATCTCCTGTATCAGAAGGACAGCCAATACCATCAACAGCCCATACTTGGTAAGTAATTGCTGTTCCTGGTGCAGGACTAACCGTATGCGTTTGACCAACTCCTAAACCATTATCCCAAGTATAAACATACCCTGTGCCAGAACCACCTGTTGCTGTTGCTGTAATATCTGTAGTTTGTGCTGCACAAATTGACACATTTGGAGAAACACTATTTATTGTTACTGGAGTAGGTTCAGTAATTACAACCGAATCATTTTCAAAACATCCTGTTGCATCATCAGTAATTGTTACATAGTAAGTTCCTGCAGACAATCCTGTTACTGTTTGTGTATTTTGAACTGGAACTGTTGACCAGCTGAAAGAATAAGTTGCTAAAGGATCTGAACCATTTGCTGTAGCTTCACCATCGCTATATGTATTACATGTTGCATTAACTACACCAGTAACATTTGTTGTAAAGCTTGGATTATTCCCAACAGTAACTGTAAGTGTTGTATCACATAAATTACCATCAGTAATGGTTACATCATAATTTCCAGGAATTAAATTAAATGCAGTATCTGTTGTTTGATTTCCTGCTGCTGCATCCCATAAATAAGTATAATTACCTGTCCCTCCCGCAAAAGAAGTTACAGCTGCCCATCCATCTGGTTGATTACAGTTTGAATTTTGTAAATCTGTCGTGTACACAAATTGAGCAGGTTCATAAATAGTAAATATAGAATCTTGTTGACATAGGTTTGCATCAGTTACTGTAACAGTATATGCTCCAGCAGACAAATTATTTGCAATTGTTCCTGTTCCTCCAGATGGAGCCCACCCATAAGTGTATGGCGAAATCCCTCCTTGAGGAAGGACCTGTATTTGACCTGTTGATGTTCCAAAACAAACAACTGAATCTACCAGATTTGGAATACTAATTGGCAATGGCTCATCAATTACAACATCTATTGTTTGTTGACAATTATTAGCATCTTGAACCACAACTCCATAAGTTTTTGGTGCTAACCCATTAAATATAGCACTAGCAACAAAGGTTGCTCCACTGTCTATACTATAAGATAATGTTCCTGTTCCGCCTTGTGCATAAATACTAATTGTTCCATCATCGTCTCCATTACAAACTACATCTGTTCCAATAGCTGAATCTAAAACTAAAAGGATTGGGTCAATTAATACTGTACTCATCGTATCTGTACATCCAAATGAATCTTCAACGGTAAATAAATATGGTGTTGCTCCTGTTAACCCAGTAAAGGTGCTGTCAGATTGTAATACTCCTGCATCTATGTTATATTGATATGGAGTTCCTCCTCCAGTGGCATGAACAACCACCCCACCATTTAAATCACCATTACATAAAGGTTGCGTTAAACTTAAGCTATCTATTACAGGAGAATTAGAATCGATTAACACCTCTTCACTTGACTGAACACAACCTAAAGCATCAACTACAAATACATCATAACTTCCTTCTGCTAAATTTGGAAAAGAGTCAAGTGCTTGATAGGTTAATGCGCTATCATTACTATATTGATATGGAGTTACTCCGTTAATAGCATTAACTGTAATTGTTCCGTTAGCATTACCACAAGTTGGCTGAATAAGTGTTGTAGTGTATGATAAATTAGAAAAACTAATAACTACGGTATCTACATCTGTACAACCTAAAGTGTTGTTTTCTGTCCAGTACAATTCGTAGGCGCCTGGAGTTGTAGCTGTTGCAGTTCCTGTTGCTGAATTTGCTGGAGCAACATTTACTCCTGCTTGCGCTGTCCATGTTCCTGTTCCAATACTAGGAATGGCTGACATTACATAAGTTAAAGTACACGTGGTGTCATCAGCTCCTGCATTTGCGTTTGGTAGCCCAACAAATGGTCCTCCTGTAACTGTTATTGGACAGCCATTCGTGTCTGCAATATCAAAGCTATACATGTCACCATCCAATAATCCATTAATTTGAATAGTACCTCCATTTGGAGTTGTTGTGTTTACAAAACTTGCTGTTGCCGGCAACAAATTACTAGCTGTAAAATTACCCCCTATAAGCTCAGGGTAACCCCCATTAATTGTTATGGTAAAACTACTGTCTTGGCAATCTGGGGTAGGATTAGATATTGTAATCTCAGGTAAATAAGTAACAGCGGTAGCTAAACCAACATTTACACATCCTGAGTTATAAACTAAATCGTCTTGATTATATAATGTTAAAGGTGCAAAATAGACCGTATTATTCGTAAATGTAAATCCTTGACCTATTAAAAAGCCTAATAACCCACCATCATTAACATCTCCAAAATTGGTGATAGTTCCTGTTACAAAACCAGTATAACAAGGATCTAAATCAGGTGAAGTATTTGGGGTTGGTGGACAATTATAAATTCCATAGGTAATACCTGGATTATAGGTACTTCCACCTATTGGCCCTACATCATCAGGGCTAATATCATTACCGTTTGATGCTATAATAATAGTATCATTATAGCATAATACATAGTCCATTTGTCCATCTCCAAAAACTCCTGCTACTGTAGTCCCTGCATCTGCAGGACATCCACAAGAAACAGGGTAGTCTTGAGCAATATTAATGTTACAAGCTGGATCCGCTGTAAATTGTGCAGTAACATCACAACTTAATGTTCCGTTTGAATTGGATTCAAAATAATAATATGCAGGAGATGTAAATGGTGGGAACAATGTGTCAGCATTACCAACACAATCAGTAAATATTAATACACCTGTTGCTGGTGCATCTGAAAAAGTTACTTCTCCATAGCGAGGGAATAAATTGGTGATAGGATCACAAAAACCAATGGTATCACTAATACTTGTAAATGCACAATTAGGATTACATGATGCTGGTGCATTGTAATTTATACTAGCATTACAAGCTAAATCATCTGAAAAGGTAGCCGTAATAGCACAGGCTAATCCATCTGCTGTTAATCCTGTTAAACTATAAGCAAAAGGGCTTACAAAAGGCGGCATTAAAGTATCAGCATTTCCATTACAATCAGTCACTGTTAATGTTCCGGTTGATGGTGCATTACTAAAATAAATATTACCACTTAAATCATATGTACTCGTTGCTGGCTGACAAGCTCCAACTAACAATGTTAAACTATC
>NZ_VOOS01000010.1 GCF_007993035.1 Vicingus serpentipes | reverse complement strand
CTCCTGTAGCATCTCCATTACAAATTGGATCATTATGCGCTTCTGGATTTATTGCTAATACTGCTGGTTCAAAAACGGTTACTGAAACATCTCCAGTACATCCTGTATTTTGATCTGTTACTGTTACGGTATAACCACCTGCTGTTAAGCCTGTAGCATTTACTGTTGTTTGCCCTCCTGGTGCCCATAGATAAGTAAATGGTCCAGCACTATTTGTTGTAGATGTTACTATTGCGCTACCTGTTGCACCTCCATTACATAAAACACTATCTGCAGAAGCAAAAGGTATTGGCATTGGATCAACCGTTACAACTTGCTGCACTGTATCTCTACATGTACCTTGATATGCTATCTGTGTAATTGTATAAGTTCCTGCTCCTGCATATCCATGTGTTGGATTTTCTGTAGTTGATGTCCCAGCATCTCCAAAATCCCAATCATAAGTTACACCAGATGTACCTGTATTTGTTAATACATAATTATTACCTGTTAAACATTGAGAAGAATCATTTACGCTAAAACCTGCTAAAATCGTTACCCCATCAACTAGTGTAACTGTTTCTGTTACTTGACAATTATTATGATCTGTTACTGTTACTTCATAAGTAACACCAGGAACAAGCCCTGTAGCTGTTTGTGAAGTTTGTACTGGAGCTGTATCCCATGAATATGTATATGCTCCTGTCCCTCCTGTTGGGTTAGCCGTTGCACTTCCTGTTTGTCCAGCACATAATGGTGGTGCTGGAGTTATTGTTGTAGTTAATTCTGTAGGTTCAAATATTTCAGCGGTAGTTTGAGCACTACATGTTGTTGCTAAATCTTGAACAGTTACAGTGTAAACACCAACTGATAAACCAGTAGCAGTTTGTGTAGTTTGAACACCTGGTGTCCAAGAGTATCCATATCCAAAAGGGAATGCACTAGTACCAGTTACACCTGTTACTGTTACAGAACCATCTGTTCCACTAAAGCAACTTACACTATCTGCAGAAGCAATCGGAACTGGTAATGGGTTTATTGTAATATCTAGCGTTGTAGAGTCTGCACATTGACCTGCATCAGGAGTAAATATATATGTTTGAGTACCTGCAGTTGCTGTTGAAACTACTGGACTCCATGTACCTGTAATCGCATTAATCGAGGTTGTTGGTAATACTGGAGCTGCCGCATTTTGACAAAGTGGTGCTACAGCAGAAAAAGTAGGCTCAACTAACGGATTTACTGTTACTGTTAATTCCGTAGTATCTGAACAAGACCCCAATGTAACAATTTGTTGAACTGTAAATGTTGATGCCGTTAAATAGGTATGTGTTGGGTTTTCAAGAGTAGATGTATTACCATCTCCAAAATCCCATGAATATGAACCTCCAGTTGTCCCTGTATTTGTAAATGAAAAACTATTTCCTTCAATACATTGAGCAACAGGTTGATTAAATCCAGAAACAACAGGCGCTACTATTATATTAAATTCTGTAGTATCAGGACAATTATTAGCACTGTAGCCAACAACATAATAAGTTAAGTTAGTTGTACCTACCGAAACCGTTGGATTCTGACATGTTGTACAACTTAACCCAGCATTAGGAAACCAAACATAACCATTTACTGAACCAGAAGCTCCTAATACAATGTCTTCATTTCCACATGTTGTAACAACATCGTCAACCACATTTGCACCAGTTGAAGGATTTGTATAGCTGGTAGTAATAGTTGGTTTAGGTTCAACAACAACAGTGATGGTTGTATCATCTGTTAAACAACCTGTTGTACCTGTAACAGTATAATTTGTTGTTGTTGTAGGTGATGCTGTTACAGTATTTCCTGTTGTTGCACTTAAACCAGTTGCTGGTGACCACACATAAGAATCAGCTCCAGCTACATTTAATGTGCCTGAAGTTCCTTCACATATTGTAATATCATTTGAACTTACATTAATAAAACCACTACAAGAAACCGTAGCCGTACCTCCAAACTCAACAGGAACTGTAGAACTAGCACTAGAATAATTTGAAAAACACATTAAATATTGTTGACCACAAACTACCGGAATAGCTGGTTCATAATTACCTGCATTACCTCCCGCTGGAACAGAACTAACTGCACCTGTCCCTCCTGTACTTGAAGCATTCCAATTACAACTAACAGGAGCAACATTACCAGCAGAAATATTTCCACAATCTCCTGAATAGGGCCATAAAATCCAATCATAAAATCCAGCTTGGGCTCCACCTGCTCCAAATGAAAACTCTAAGTTCCCTGTTTGTCCAACAGTTATTATCATCCAAGTACTATTTTTTTCACCTGCTAACAAACAACCATCATTAGTACTTGAAGGAGCACTATTTGGATTACCCACACTCCCTACTGGAGGAACATCATTTACAGATCCTATTCCATTTGGATCAATTGTGAATCCTGCATTTGAACATATATTAATTGCATCCCCACAATCTGAAGCTGTAACTGCTGGTGTTGTTTCTGTAACACAAATATCAAAAGTACCTTGATCATCGCCATACCCCCATACTCTTACCCATATCTGTGTTCCAGGAGGGAAATTGGCATCCCCATTTGACATTGTCCCTGTACCTCCATCATCATCACATGTTGCTTCGGCAATATTACCACAATCAGTACCAGTATATAAAGACATTCCTGAATCAGTCATACCTAAAGCACCCAAATCAACATTTGCTCCACCAGATGCGGGCACAGTAAATGTAAACCATAAGTCATTCCCAACATAATTACCACAACTAGGTAAAATATTATAGCCTGAACCAACACCTGTATTATCAAAAGTTTGTGATACACATGAGTTATTTACAGGTAAAACAACTGCACCACACGGCTCTGTATTTGCTGGTGGCTGAGCACATGAAATACTTATTGAAGTTCCTAAACAACCAGTATTTTGACATTGATTTCCAGCATTTTGATACCTATCAAGTAGTAATGATAATGAACCTGTGACAGTTGATGTCCAAACAATTTCTGAACAACCATTAACTGCTGTTCCTCCATCATTATTTGTTGCATATGATGTTAATGTACCTAAGTCTGCTAAAGTTAAATTAGAATTACACGTGTTTCCTGCTGTACATGTTGTAATAGTATATATGTTACCTGCTACAACATCAACATTTATATACTCTCCTGCATCAAGAGTTACAGTAGTTGATCCTGGACAACCAACTGAAACATTTGGATCTCCTGACCAAACATTATCATCTGGACATTGTGCTTTTAAACTAAAATTTGCAATCAATAATAATGAAGCAAATAAATACTTTGTAATAGAACTCATATTGTTATAGGGTTGTTTTTTTATTTATAAATCTCAACAAGGTTAATTAACTTGTTCTCAATATTGCTTGAATAATAAAGTGATTTTACTTCATCTGCTTGAATGGTTTTTTTTGTATGAAGTATTATTTTTTTATTGTTTGATGAAAATTCAATTTTGTTAACACTTAAATTTGATTTAAAAATGCTTAATAACGTTGATTTTTCTATTTCAGAAAAAACTGATTTAGCAATAACAACAAACACTTTAGATGATATGTTATTTGAATTATACTTATTCCATTCTTTAATTGTTTTGCTATTGTGTTCATTTACACCTTGAACACCTGAATTAAAAAAATAGATATAAAAACTATTATTATTAAATTTTTCAGCAAAATCATTAACTGCCATCTGCTGAGGAGAAAAACAGACAACTTTTCCAGAAAAATAATCTACTCTATATTCACTCAACCCCATTTCTTTTAGAATCGAAGTAATATTATTTTGATCTATTTCTGAAGTCAGTCCTGGCACACAAAATTCATAGAAATATTGATTTTGTGAAAATGAGTTAAGAGAAATAAAAGTGAAACTAAAAAGCATCACTAATTTTATTATTATTTTCATAAATAATTTGTTTAGTTAGATTTTAACAATTCAGCCTGCAAAATAAGTATATTTTAACAAACAATACCTACCTAACGAGATGAAAAAATTATGGTTGCCTTCCAAATTATAAATATTTTCTAAAAAATATATAACCCACAAAAACCCAGTAAATTACTGGGCTTTTTTTGTGATTATTTTATGGTTGAGTGTATTTATTGAATAATATTTACGTGGCCAATTTTTGAGTGTTGTTCCCCGTTCACATCTTTAAAGATGATTTTCCATACATAGGTATCCGTTTTAACATTTGTTCCTTTGTATGTTCCATCCCAACCATCATCAATGTTTGTTCCTTCAAATATTTTTTCTCCCCAACGATCGTAGATTGAAAGATTAAATCCTTCATCAGAGATACCAAAGCCTTTTGCTAAAAACACATCATTTTTATTATCAAAATCAGGTGTAAATGTGTTTGGCACAAATAAGCCATATTCGCCATTTACGATTACTATTTTAACAATATTGTTTACACAACCATTTGCATCAGTAACGGTTAAGGTAACAGGGTATTCACCAATCGTATCACCAGGGAATTCAAAAGATGGGTTAGGGAATGGACTCGTTCCAAGACCA
>NZ_VOOS01000009.1 GCF_007993035.1 Vicingus serpentipes | reverse complement strand
GCATCTTCAAAACATATCGTATTGCTTACTGTGCCTGTTTTTACTGGTAATACATTTAAATTAATTGTTACGGTACTATCACAATTATTTGGCCCTACGTTAGTAATTACTTCTGTACCTGTTGGATTTGAAGCATCATAAGTAGTTCCATTAACTACAATACCTGCATCCTCAAAACATATCGTATTGCTTACTGTGCCTGTAAGAGCTGGCAAAACCTCAATAGTTAATACCTGCCCTTCTGAACAACTACCTGCAGTTGTAACATATTCGTAATAATATTCAGCTCCATTTGAAGGGGTAAAAGCTCCTCCTGGAGCTAATCCTCCAGTATTATCTGTTCCATTATACCATGTTCCTATTCCAGCAACTCCATTTGCCTCTCCTGGAACATAAGAAGATAAGGTTATTGTCTCACCAAAACAAATAGAAGGATTAGTTATTGAACCGAGAGCAGGAACTTGGTGAACAGTAACAGCTAGAGTATCAGAATAAACACATCCCTCTCCATTGTCAAAATTATAAATAATATCATGCGTACCAACTGCTAGAGGATTAAAACTTCCTGTACCATTTCCGTTATCTGTTACATTAGAACCTACTATGGTTCCTGAAGTAATACCTCCAGGTGTAGGTGTTGCTGTAAAATTATCAACTGCATCACCTAAGCAAAATTCAGTAGCCAAATTATTAACTGAAGGATTAGGTGCTGTGTAGTTATAAGTCCCAGTAATATTTAACATACATCCATTCGGATCCATCACATCAATATTATAAGTCTGTCCATCTTCAATTCCTTCTAAACCAAACGAATCTCCATCGCCAACACCAATATTATTTACCAAATCACCACCTCCGGTTTCAGTGATAATATAACTATTCGTAGGATAAAATTCAGGAGAGCCTCCATTTATGGTAAATTCTGGTCCATCACAATTATCGACTACAGAAAATGTAATTTCATTTAAATATTGAATATTATTTGGAACACCAGTATCAAAACATCCATCCCCATCTGCATCAATATCCCAACCTCCACCAGGAGCGTTGGAAACCCAATCAACAGTAGTTGCTACAAACCAAATTTGATTATCAGTTAAAGTAAGACCAAATCCACCTGGTGTAGGGTCAGTTAACAATGTAATCAGAGCTCCATCATTAACGTCAGCCCAACTAGATCCAGTGTAAGCAACTCCTGAAAAACATGGGTCAGAAAATGGGTCAGGGTTACTCGGAGGACATGTATATATAACTAATATTTCTCTCGGACTACCCCCACCTGTATTATCATCAGGAAGCGTAAATCCACTAGCAACAGTTGTATAATCATCTCCCCAACAAAGCGTAAATGGACCACCAGAGGTTCCATTATTTGCAGATGTAACACCATCTCCATTTTGATTTGTTGTAGTTATTCCTGCATCGGCAGCACAGCCAGGAGGACAATAAGCAGTCGCATCAATATTAGAAATAGTAATTACTCTTGTACATCCTGCACCATCAGTAATTGTTATATCTACCGATTCTCCATCTGTAATCCCTGTAACAACTAAAGTTCCTCCTTCACCAATAGTTGCACTAACAGCACTTCCGTTTAGTAATGCCCCAGCACTATTCCCTGCATTTGGAGTAACTGTAAAATTACTTCCATCTACAGAAGGTAGACCACCACTAATTACAAAAGTCACTTGAGTTGTTGGAGGTGGACCAGCAGCATCACATTCTATTAACTGCGTATAAGTTATTTCTGGGTTGAAATACACTTCAGTTACAGTTCCTATATCAAAACAACTAGTTGTAATTTCTCCTGTTTGACAATTACTTAATGTTACTGGAGCAACATAATATGTTACTCCGTTAGCCTCATTAGGCAAAACTGCAACAGGTCCATTAGCCAGAGGCTCATCAACAGATGTCCATACACCTGCATAGTTAGGATCACCTCCTGCACCAGCAGGGTTATTTCCTGTTGGTAAGTCTCCAATATTTGTCATCCCTGCAAAAACACCAAGTGGATCATCTTTTACCCAAAACCCCCATCCAATACATGGATCAGATCCCAAAGATGTATTTACTGGTAAAAGAGTTTCAACATTTACATCAACCCCTGCGCAAGCATTTATTACCGGAGCAGTAATATTTGTACCTGCATCTGCGTTACATCCTACAAAATCATAAACTATATCAAAGTCACATAGAGCTGTTGCTCCACCAGAATTATCTCCATCAACCATTACATAATATGTTCCAGCTGGACCAGTAAAAGTAGGAACACTCCCTGAACCTCCAGCACTAATTGCCGTACAACCATAAGAAGCAAAACTTGTTGCACATGTCCCATAAAAAACAGACACATCAACTCCAGCACCACTACCAAAACAATCAACAGCATCTATACTAACTGTAATATCTCCATCGCTAGTAGTTGTAAATGTATACCAAACATTATTCTCTGTATTTAACTCACAATCATTATAATCACCTATTTCAGCTGTTGCACAATAAGTAGTTCCTGATTCTGAAACTCCATCTGCTAAAGGTTCTGCTAATACACAATCATCGTTTGCAGGAGGAGTTCCACCAGAGGCTGCTATAGTATATGTCCCTGTACCTCCATTATAATCCCAAACTCTTATCCAAACAGTTTCCCCAGGAGTAAGACCTGAAGCTGTTGCCAAGGCATCCAAAGAAGTACCTCCATCATCATCACAACTTTCTAAGACTAGATTATTACAGTTATTAGTTGGTGAAGAATAAATACCTAAAACAGGGTCAGAACCGGCTGCATAAACTGAAACTTCACCATTTGCATCAACTGTAGTTTGAAACCATATATCTTTATCCTGAGCACCAGAAGAACTACCAATTGTCCCAGCTGTCAAATCACTACCAATACTATTACACCCTACACCATTCTCATCTGTTGGGTTGATTACTCCAGAGTTATCATCAGAGTTAGATACCGTAACGGAATTCTCTACACAATTTCCAGGTAAAAAACCAGCATTACAAGGATCACTAGCCTGTTGTGCATATGATACAGCAAATGTAACTATACTAAATGCAGATGCTAATATTAAATTCTTTGTCATTATTTTGAACTTTTAATTAAGTCAATATTTTTTTTATATTCGTTTTCTCTACCTTCTTCTTTTAAAGAAGCTAAATAAAAGTTTTGCTCTTTAGGCGCACAATTTTGAATTCCTTTTGCCTCAACATATCTGTTTAGACTGGACTTTAGATTAATAATTTTATTGTTTAACAAAATATATTCATCAGAGCCTAGAAGTTGTTTCCCCCTTTTATTTACCGCGTCTTTTTCTTCTAGCAAGTAAAATAAATTGTCAACATCAGACAGTGAAGGGTCAACTTCACTATTAATAGTCAATTTCACATTATTATCAGTCATCCTAGTTGCTGGTATAGACTTTGAGTAAGACAAATTATTAGCTTTATTATTAGCTTTATTATTAGATCTATTTAACTTTTTTGGAGTTGAACTAACTTTTAAAGACTTAGTAACACTTGATTTTTGCTCTACAACCTTATGCGAACTTTCATTCTTTTTAACACGAACAAAAGATTCTTTTAACCTATCATATTTAGCCATGTCTACTTCTTTGGTTTTTTGACCAAATGACAATAAAGATATTGTACAAAAGACAGATGTTAAAATTATAGTACTAAACTTCATAATTTTTTAATTTTTAATTTTTTCCAGTAATAAAAAGTAAATATATAACATATTTTCCACACAACATCAGACGTAGGTAACAAAAAATAGTTGCACCAATCAAGAATTTAATAAATGATAATTGATATCAACTAACCTTTTAAAAAACACAACAAAATGTAAATCAACACTTTATATAAAATTCTTCTTGTAAAAAATTAATAAAAAAAGGGAGCGATGGTTATCGCTCCCTTTTTAGTGATGTTTTAAGGTTTTATCTTATTAAACTAAAGCCACCTTTTTTGAAATATTCTTCTCCATCTAAGCCTTTTGCATTTATGATGTAAAAGTATGTTCCATCTGGTGCTTCTGAACCACTTAATGTTCTTCCATCCCAGTAACCTTTCACATTATCCCACTCAAACATCTTTTGTCCCCACCTATTAAATATCTCTCCTTTTACTTCTTCAAGGTTTGTACCTGAGACTGTAAACACATCGTTACTTCCATCATTGTTTGGAGTAAATACATTTGGTATTAATATAGATGACTCTCCTATTACTTCTATTGTTACTGTTGCTGATGCCGAACAATTTGCAGCATCTGTTACTGTTAATGTAGCTATAAAGCTATTAATATCCGTGTAAGTATGTGATGGTTCAAAAGCATTATCTCCTGTTCCATCTCCAAAATCCCATGTATAAGTTATTCCAGCTCCTGTAGTACTTCCATTTGTAAACACTACATCTAATGGTACAAATCCTGTGCTTGGATTAGCTCCTATTGATGCTGTAACTCCTCCTACTACAACAACCACTGGAGTTAATGTTCCATCACAATTACTTCCATTCTCTTCATTTACATAGAGCGTATAAGTTCCTGTTGCTGAAACATACGAAGTAGCATCAAATGGACTTCCTGTTCCTATCACTGTTATTCCATCTGTATCATACCATGTTATCGTTCCACTTCCTGTTGAA
>NZ_VOOS01000008.1 GCF_007993035.1 Vicingus serpentipes | reverse complement strand
GTGTGGTATGCAGATAATGTGACAACAACTCCATTATTAGGAACAGACTTGTTAGTAGATGGCGAAGATTATTATGCAACACAAGAGAATGCAGAGGGATGTGAGAGTAGCATCAGGTTACAAGTAAATGTAAGCATATCAGATACAGCTGCACCAACAACAAGTGAAGTTGTTCAGTCTTTTTGTGCATCTGATAATCCTACAATTTCAGACTTATCATCTACCGGAAATAATGTAGTATGGTATGCAGATAACGTGACAACAACACCATTATTAGGAACAGATTTGTTAGTAGATGGCGAAGATTATTATGCAACACAAGAGAATGCAGAAGGATGTGAAAGCAGTATTAGATTGCAAGTAGATGTAACAATTACTCCTATTGTTGTCGCTGATGCCGGAAGTTTAAGTTTTACAATTTGTAATGGAGATAGCGTTCAGTTAGGAGCAGCAGCTGTTGCTGGAGTTAGTTACTCTTGGACACCTAGTACAGGCTTAACTAATCCATCTATTAGTAACCCTTTTGCATTTCCAAATGATACAACTACTTATTACTTAACAGCAACTCAAAATGGTTGTTCTGCTATAGATAGTGTTATTGTAAATAGTAATGAATTACCTCAATTAGATATTTCAAATATTTTAACTCAAAATTCTAATTGTGGAAATAATACTGGTTCTATTACTGGTTTATTAGCAAGTGGAGAGCCAGTTCTAACTTATCAGTGGTTTAATGGTTCTTCTGTTGTTTCTACAGATATAGATTTATTAAATCAAACATCTGGAGCATATACTCTAACAGTTACAGATGGTAATTTATGTAATAATACTTTTGGTCCATTTAACATTAGTGATATTGGAGCACCTACATTAGATATTACTAGTGTAGTTATTGTTCCTGATACATGTTCTAAATCTGTTGGTTCTATCTCAGGAGTTAATGTTACAGGTGGAGTAGGAACATTGGTTTATGTTTGGACAAACGGTACTGATACTTTAGGTTCAACAGTTGATTTATCTAATGTCTCATCAGGATCTTATGTATTATATGTTTCTGATTCTGCAGGTTGTAGTTCAGTTACAGGTCCATTTATAATTAATGAGATAGTAGGACCTTCTATAGATGAAATATCTGTAATTACAAATGATGATCATTGTGGACAATCTATTGGATCTATAGTAGGAATAACTTCAAACGGAGGAACAGGTACCATAATATATTCATGGAATGATGGTTCAACTGAAGTTGGTAGTTCGATTGATTTATTAAATATTCCATCAGGAGATTATACTTTAACAGTTACTGATCAATCCGGTTGTCAAGCTATTGGTTCTACCTATACTATTAATGATATTGCAGGACCAACACTTAATATTTCAACTGCTATGGTTAGTGATGCAGCTTGTGGAGGTTCGAATGGAATGATTACTGGAGTTACAGCTTCAGGTGGAACATTACCATATTCTTGGTCTTGGTATGATGGATCAACAATTGTTGGATCGTCACAAGATTTATCTGGAGTTCCGGCTGGTGATTATAGTGTTGTTGTTACAGATACTACCGGATGTATAGATTCTATAGGAGTTATTACAATATCAAATGCATTAGCAGCAACTATAAATGTTTCATCAATAGTTATTTCGGATGCAAGTTGTGGAGCAAGCAATGGATCGATTACAGGAATTACAGTTGCAGGCGGGACATTGCCTTATTCTTATTCTTGGTCAGATGGAACAGTAGAAGTTTCAAATTCATTAGATTTAAATGGGTTAACATTAGGAACATATACGTTAACAGTCACAGATAGTAATGGATGTCAATCAGTTGCTGGACCATTTAATGTTGGAGTAGGAAATGCAGCGACTATTGATGTTTCGTCAATAGTTACTTCAGATGCAAGCTGTGGAGCAAGCAATGGTTCGATTACAGGAATTATAGTTTCAGGCGGGACATTGCCTTATACTTTTTCATGGTCAGACGGAACATCAGAAGTTTCAACTTCATTAGATTTAACAGGAGTTGCTTTAGGAACTTACACATTAACTGTAACAGACAGTAATGGCTGTCAATCAACAACATCTCCGATTCAAATAAATGGAGGTAATCCTCCAGTAATTGACTTTACAAGTTCATTAATATCAAATGCGAATTGTAATTTGCAAAATGGATCAATTGCTAATGTTGTTATTACAGGGGGGACTCAACCATACACTTATTCTTGGTCGAATAATGGAGTTGTAATTAGTAATTCACAATCTTTATCTTCTTTATCTGAAGGTTCATATGTACTTACTATTACAGATAGTTTAGGTTGTGGTGATTTGGATAGTGTTTATGTTGGTTCGGATGCAGTAAATACTATTTATGCAGAGAATGATTATGTTACAACTGAACAAAATGTAGGTGTTCAAATAAATCCATTAACTAATGATCTAGGAGCTTCTAATTTTAATATAATTTCTAATCCAATTAATGGAACAGCTAGTGGGTCAGTATTCTATACTCCTAATCAAAATTATGTTGGTTTAGATAGTATGACTTATGAAATTTGTGATTTAACTTGTATTGAAATTTGTGATACAGCTACCATTTATATTGAGATTGAAAAAGAGAGAAAGATTCGAATTTATGATGGTTTTTCTCCAAATGGAGATGGAAGTAATGAAACTTTTTATATAGAAAATATAGAATTTTACCCTGAAAATGAATTGTTAATTTACAGTCGTTGGGGAGATTTAGTTTATTCTGCTCAACCTTATAATAATGAATGGGATGGAACTTCTAAAACAAATGGAGTTAAATTAATGGGGAATAAGGTGGTTGACGGAACTTATTACTTTATTTTAAAATTAACTCCAGACGAAGAAGCTATTAATGGATTTATTGACTTAAGAAGATAGAAATTATGAGAAAGAATATATTAGTTTTATCAATAGTTTTGTTTGCATTGCTTTTTAAAGTAGATGCACAAAGTCAGTTTCATAAAGGTATGTATATGATGCATCAACCTTTTATGAATCCAGCTACAATAGGTAGCTATGAAAGGTTTACTGCAGCAATGTTATATAAAACACAATGGGTTGGATATGATGGTGCACCTAAAGTAGGAGCATTAAATTTAATTAAACCTTTTGGTAGTTCTGTAGTTGGTTTATCAGTAATAAATGATCAAGTAGGTATTGATAATAATACTGAAATCAGTGGTTCGTATGCTTATCGCTTTAAATTAAGCGGTTACAGTAGGTTATCTTTAGGTATGAGTGCTTCGGTTAATTTATTACAAAGTAATTTAGATAAAGTGGATATATTCGATGTTAATGATCCAACTTATGATGGTGGAAATACAAGTGTTCATACAGAACCTAATTTTAAGTTTGGTGCTTATTATTTTAATAAAAATTTTTACGTGGGGATAGCTATACCTAATATTTTAGAAAATAAAATATCTTTTGAAAACGGAAAAGGGGGTCAAACAAATTTTGATTACAAAACAATGCATTATTACTTAAATTCTGGATATCGATTTATACTCAATGAAAAAATTAATTTAAATGTATCTACTTTGATAAAACATGTCAGTGGTTCAAGTTTACAATACGATTTAAATGCCCAATTAGAGTTTAACAGAAAATTTGGTATTGGTGTTTCATATCGTTCAAGTAAAGAATTGTTAGGAATTTTAAGCTATCAATTAACACCTGATTTAAAAATGGCCTACGCTTATGAATTTAACTTTGATAAAATTGGAAATTATTCTTCTGGTAGTCATGAGATAATGTTAATTTATCAATTTAATCCTCCTAAAGAATCAATTATTTCAGTACCAAGATTTTAAACATGAAAAAACTTAAATATATAGTCCCGTTTATTCTACTATTTGCATTTTCATTTACTGTTTATGCACAGAAAGGTAATCTCGAAAAAGGAGATTATTACTTTAATAAGCGAATGTACAAAGAAGCAATAGAAAGCTATAAATTAGCACTAGAAGAGAAGCTTGTTTTTGATAAGTATAAAATGACTAAAAGGGTAGCCCAAACTTACAAGATGCTTTTTGACTATGAAAATGCTACTATATGGTACGAGAAATTAGCTCAGTTTACAGATAAAAATGAGCCTCAGTATGTTTTCGATTATGCTCAATTACTATGTAATGTTGAGAAATATAGCGAAGCAAAAAAATACTTTAAACAATATTTTGATTCTTTAAATCAACCCGCAAAATTTACTCAATACGAACAAGCATGTGATTGGGCAATTGCAAATCAATCAAAATCAAAAGAAATTAAGGTATATAAAACTAACATTGAAACTGGAAGTAGAAGTTTTGGAATTGCTTATTTTAAGGATGGGTTAGTATACTCAAAGCCACAAGCTGATGAATTTAACATAAAAACTGTGTTTTATGATTTAGCATACTCAGCACGAAAAGATACTGCTGTGTTTGATTCTTCATCTGTTTTAAAAGGCAATCTTCATTATTCTTTTTATGAAGGAACCCCTAGTTTTTCTAATGATTATAAAAAAATATATTATTCTGGTAATTCATCAGAAGTTGTAAAGTATAGAGATAAAAAAATTAAAAGAAAAAAAATTCCACTTAGTAGTGAAGGGGTTAATATTTTACATATTTATGAAGCTAATTATTCTAATGGCGAATGGATTAAGAAAGGTGCACTTTCTATAAATAACAAAGAATATGATTGTGTTTTTCCATATATAAGTAAAGATGGAAGTCAATTATACTTTGCGTCTAATATGCCAGGTGGCTTAGGTGGCTATGATTTATATGTTGCAAATAAAGTGTCGGATACAACTTGGAGTGAACCTAAAAACTTAGGTGCAACTATTAATTCGGAGTTAGATGAAATGTATCCTTATGTTGATAATGATACTCTTTATTTTAGTTCTAAAGGTAAAAAAGGATTTGGTGGTGCAGATATTTATAAGTCTTACTTAGTAAATGGAGAGTATGTTGAAGCTGAAAATTTAGGTAAACCATATAATTCTTCTAAAGATGACTTTTCTTTTATCATTAAAAATGAAGAACGTTCTGGATATTTTTCATCAAACAGAGAAGGTTTAACAGGCTATGATTATATCTATGAATTTTATATTCCAGAAGCACCTGACACTATTAATGGAATTGCTCTTAATAAAATTACCTCTAAGCCAATTAAGGACATTGAAGTTAAGTTACATAAAGTTGATTCAAATGGCGTGCCTCAGTTAATAGAAGAATATTTAACTGACCAAACAGGTAAAGTTCAACTGATTTTAGAAAAGCATGTTGAGTTTTTAGTTACATTCTATCATCCAGGATTTGATGCTCAAACCTTTGAAATACCTGCTGAAAATAGGGGGGATGTTATTGCTAAATTTGGTCAATTATTGTTTTTACCTATTCCTAAAAAAGATGACATAATCAAAATTGACAACATTTATTTTGATTACAATAAATCAACAATTAAAGAAGAATCTTACCCTGTTCTTGATGCTATTGTTGAATATTTAAATGTTAAATCTTCAATTAGTGTTGAACTTAGTGCACATACAGATAGTAGGGGATCAGATAGTTATAATATGAACTTATCTAAGAAAAGAGCGAAGTCTGTAGTTGATCATTTAGTAGGTAAAGGTATAGCTAAAGCTCGTTTAACCCCAAAAGGATATGGAGAAACCAAACTTGTTAACAAGTGTGGTAATAAAGTAAAATGTACTGAAGAAGAGCATCAACAAAATAGACGAGTTGAATTGAAAGTTTTGTAATCTGACGTTTTAAAAAGACATTATTTATTGGTCTATTTAACTAGTTGATTCGTCTAATTTTGATAAGTTAATCAAATTTAGTGGCTTAACTTTAAAAATTCACGATTAAACTTTTCAATGAAAAAATTAATTATATCAGTAATTTTTTTACTAATCAATTATTATTCTTTTGCATGTGATTCTGGTAGTTTTACAATTGTTTCTCAAACTACAAATCCTGATGGAACTATTACCTATGTTTTAAATATTCAGATTGAATTAGGTAGTGGAGATGGATTTTATGAAGGGTTTCAATTAACCTTTAACTCACCTTCAACAAGTCCTACAGTAACAATATTTGATAATGCTTTAACGGCAGCAGATTTAACTTCAGGGAATATTACAGAAACTTTAGATGGAAGTGCATCAGGAAATGTTTTAGATTACATTAATAATACACCTTACAGCGCAGCTTCAAATGATTTTGGTTTACTTTTAAGTGTTACTGTTGATGGTTGTGCAGAGAGTATTGATTTATTAGCTCACTATACATTTCCAGGGTCATGTACTTATAATGCTGTAACAGGGCAAAATTGTGCAACATGTTCAATAACAGCATTAGCTGCAGGAACACAAACGGCGTGTAATCCGGCAACTAATACTTATACTCAACAAGTTGTAGTAACTTATTCTAATGAGCCAGGAGCTGGAACATTAGATGTAAATGGACAAAGTTTTGCAATAACAGGAAGTCCACAAACAGTAACATTAACTAATTTGCCAGCAGATGGGAATAATGTAAATGTAACAGCTGTTTTTTCAGCAGATGCAACATGTTTGTTTAGTACCAATTCATTATTCACTGCACCAGCGCCATGTCCACCAGCCTGCACAATAAGTGTAGCAGCTGGAAA
>NZ_VOOS01000007.1 GCF_007993035.1 Vicingus serpentipes | reverse complement strand
TTACGATAAGTGGAACACCAACAGCAAGTGGAACGTTTACTTATAGTATACCATTAACAGGAGGCTGTGGAGCAGCAATAAATGCTACAGGTACAATTACGGTTGATTTATGTACAGGTATAGAAGAAGTTGTTCTTTATGATATTAGAATTTACCCTAACCCAGCTTCTGAAACTTTAATTATTGAAACAGCTAATTTAGAAGTTGATCAAGTTAGATTAATTAATATCTTAGGTGAGACTCTAGTTTCAGATAGAGTAAATAATTCAATCATTAAGATGAATGTGAGTGAATTCTCAATGGGAGTTTATTTTGTTCAATTAGTTGATACTAAAGGGCAAGTAATACGAACTGAAAAGGTAAGTATTAGATAAGTTCTTTTAATTTATATTTAAAAGGCGGTGATTTTATCACCGCCTTTTTTTGTGTTAAAAAATATATTTATTGCTTATACTTGCATATAAAATAAATAAATGAATAAAGTAGCATTAATAACAGGGGTAACCGGACAAGATGGAGCTTATTTAGCAGAATTGTTATTGGAGAAAGGTTATGAAGTACATGGTATTAAAAGAAGAAGTTCTTTGTTTAATACAGATAGAATTGATCATCTTTATCAAGATCAGCATGAAGATAATGTAAGGTTTAAATTACATTATGGGGATATGACTGATTCTACAAATTTGATAAGAATTGTTCAAGAAGTTCAGCCTGATGAAATTTATAACTTGGCAGCGATGTCACATGTCCAAGTATCTTTCGAAGTTCCTGAATATACAGCAAATGCTGATGCGACTGGTGCTTTACGTTTATTAGAAGCTATTCGTATTTTAGGCTTAGAAAAGAAAACTAGATTTTACCAAGCATCAACTTCAGAATTATATGGTAAAGTAATGGAAGTACCTCAATCTGAGACTACACCATTTTATCCACGTAGCCCTTATGCTGTTGCTAAATTATATGCTTTTTGGATTGTAAAAAATTATCGTGAAGCTTATGGAATGTATGCTTGTAACGGTATTTTATTTAATCATGAAAGTCCATTAAGAGGAGAAACTTTTGTGACTCGTAAAATTACAAGAGGAGTTGCTAAAATTAAGCTAGGTTTACAAGAGAAAATTTATTTAGGAAATATATCTGCAAAAAGAGATTGGGGACACGCAAAAGACTATGTAGAAGGGATGTGGTTGATGTTACAACAAGAAGTAGCAGATGATTATGTTTTGGCTACTGGAACAACAACAACTGTTCGTGATTTTGTCACGATGTCTTTTAAAGAAGTAGATATTGAAATAGAATGGACTGGAGAAGGTGTAAATGAAAAAGGTTTTGATAAAGCAACTGGAAATGTATTGGTTGAAATTGACCCTAAATATTTTAGGCCAACTGAAGTAGACTTGTTGATTGGTGATCCTAGTAAAGCACAAAAAGAATTAGGATGGAAGCATAAGCACGATTTAGCTAGCTTATGTAAAGACATGGTTCAAGCAGATATGAAGCTTTTTAAAAGAGATGAATATTTAAAGCTAGGTGGTCACGATATTTTAAATCAGAATGAATAAAACAGATAAGATTTATATTGCAGGCCATCGAGGAATGGTAGGTTCTGCTATTGAGCGTAAATTACGTAAAGACGGATTTAATAATATTATTACGCGTACATCAAAGGAATTAGATTTACGCAATCAACAGCAGGTAAATGATTTTTTTGCTACTGAACAGCCTGATTATGTATTTATGAGTGCTGCGAAAGTAGGAGGTATCTTAGCAAACAATATTTATCGGGCAGAATTTATTTATGATAATTTAATGATTGAACTTAATGTAGTTCATGCTTGTCATAATACGAAAGTAAAAAAGATGTTGTTTTTAGGTTCATCTTGTATTTACCCTAAAATGGCTCGACAACCACTTAAAGAAGAATATTTATTGACTGGTGAATTAGAACCAACTAATGAGCCTTATGCTATAGCTAAAATAGCAGGAATTAAGTTATGTGAATCTTATAGAAGACAATATGGAGATAATTTTATTTCGGTAATGCCAACTAATCTGTATGGCCCAAACGATAATTATGATCCAGAAAATTCACATTTGTTTGCCTCATTTATTAGAAAATTCTCTTTAGCAAAAAGAAACAATTTACAAGAGATAGAAATTTGGGGAGATGGAACACCTATGCGTGAGTTTTTACATGTTGATGACATGGCAGATGCTTGTATTTTCTTGATGGAGAATTACGATGGAGAAGAAATCTTTAACATTGGTACAGGAACAGATGTTACCGTTTTAGAATTAGCTGAAACTATGAAAGAAGTTAGTGGTTTTCAAGGTACATTTAAATTTGATGCTTCTAAACCAAACGGTACACCTCGTAAATTAATGGATGTGTCAAAATTAGAAGCTCTGGGCTGGAAAGCCAAAATATCTTTAAAAGAAGGGGTTAAAATGGTGTTTGATGATGTTAAAGAAATGGAGTTTTAACTTTTCTTTACAAATTGTAATACCTTAGATAAAGGTTTAAAAATTAGAGTGTAAGGCTTTGGCTTTAATCCGTTTAACTCCCATGCACGTTTATCTTCTCGATTTGCTTTTAGTCGGTTTATCAAACTTACGTTGCTTACTCCTCCAACTCGCATTCTTACAGTTACTCTTGGTAAATAACTAATACTACATTCGTGTTTATGTATAAACCGGAGCATTATCTCGTAATCAGCAGCTGATTTTAATTCTAAATTAAATTTCCCATAATTATCATAAACTCTTTTTCGTACAAAAAAAGTAGGGTGGGGAGGCATCCAACCTTTAAAAAACATACCGCTATCATATTGACCAGAAACCCAATTTCGTGTTACTTTACTCGTGTCAATAGCATCCACATAATACAAATCGGAATATAATGTATCGCTTTTTTCATCTTCCATTTTGGCAACAATATCAGCAATCACATTGTTATCAACATAAAAATCATCAGAGTTGAGGTTGGCAATAATATCGCCAGTAGCTAGTCCAATACCTTTGTTAATAGCATCATACAAACCGTTGTCTTTCTCTGAAACAATTGTGGCAATTTTGTCTTGGTATTTGTTAATAATTTCTAATGTATTATCAGTAGAAAGTCCATCAACAATAATATATTCGATATTATCGTACGTCTGATTAATAACAGATTGTATGGTATCTTCAATAGTTTTAGCACTATTATAACAAACAGTAATTATGGTAACTTTGGGGTTACTCATTTATTATCCTGTTTTTAATTTTAATAGCTGGATTCCCAGAATAAATTCCGTTAGGTTCTAAATTTTTTGTAGCTATTGAACCAACAGTTAAAATGGAGTTTTCTTCAAGTGTTATACCAGGGCATACTGTAGCTTTTGCACCAATCCATGAACCATCCTTTAGTTTGATAGGACCAACCATTAAATCAAAAGTTGACTTTTTATAGTTATGATTGCCACATAAAAGAAATGAACCTTGTGATAAACAACAATTTTTTCCAATCGATACCATATCTAGATTATCAATCCATACTTCTTCACCAATCCAGCTATAATTTCCTATTATAAGTTTCCATGGATATTTAATATTTACTTTAGGTTTTATAACTACTCCTTTACCAATTTGGGCACCAAATAGTTTTAAAATAAATATTTTAAAGGCAGAAAAAGGAATTAGATAAGAATTCAAAAATATTGCATTAAAACAATACCAAGTTAGTAAAGTCAATTTACTTTTTCCTGGACTGTACCAATCGTTATTGTATGTATTTAGTTTTTGATTCATCAATTAGTTTAGATCAAATAAAGATAAGTACTTTTTTAGGGTTTCCTTATTATTGATAACATTAGAAGCAAAACAAAAACTATTTTTCCTCATTTTGTTTAACTCAATTTCATTCATCTTAGCCAAACTATCTATTGCTTCAGAAAACTTATTTACGCATGCTAAATCAATATCAAACCCTATATTTTGTTCTTCTAAATTTTGCCAAGGCGTTTTGTTTGAAATGACAGGTATGCAAGAATTAGTCATTCCCTCAATTATACTATGTCCAAAATTTTCGCCAGTTGAAGGTAAATAAATAACATGGTAATTAATTAGTGTTTCGTCTAACATATCATGGTTTAGAACGCCTTTGTAATCAATAACGATATTTGATGGTAATTGGTTGATAGCATTTTTACATTGCTTAAAATATGCTTCATTGTAGATTGGACCAAAAATATCTAATTTAATTTTTTGGGTGCAGTTAGAAAGAACCTGAATTGCATATAAGGTGTTTTTTTCGGGTGCAATTCTCCCAATAAATACAATATTTAATTCATTTTCTTTTTTTGTTTTATAAAGGAATTTAATTTCTTTATTTTCTGATAAATTCTCAGCAATTTTTATTTTCGTTCTATCTCCAAAAGTATTTAGTATGTCTTTTTTTTCATCTATTGTTGTAGCGTGAAAAAGAGTTTTATTAAATAAACCAGTTAATTTAACTAGTCTTATAAACACTTTTTTCTTTTTAGATTTAACTGCTAAAGAACCAGAAGAAAGCATTCCTCTTATTGCCAGAATAGTTTTAATATTTAGCTTTTTAGCTATTATAATAGGGATAAGGGTGAATTTAGGGGAATATAAACTATTACAATAGATTATATTTGGGTTTATTTCTTGAATTAATTTTAGAATGTTTTTTTTATTTTGATTTTCTTTAGAAAGGTAAAAGACTTGAGCATCATCAACACTATTCCATTCATTAGATTTTATATTAGCGTAGGGAGTAGTTTCTAAATAATCAGTATCTCGGGTGACGATGTGAAAATCACATTCAGTATTTAGTTGGGAAACCAAATTACTGATAGAGCGTATCGGTCCTCCAGCTTTAAATCCGGGTTTGAACCAGTCAATGAATATGAGAATTTTAGGCTTCATTTAATACTGTTATATAACTCTTGGTATTGATTAGCTATTTTTTGAGGTTCAAAACGTTTTACATTTTCTAATCCTTTTAAAATTAGTTCTTTTCTTAGGTTAGTATTATTGATTAATTCTAAAATACCCTCTTTTATGCTACTAGCATCAAAAGGATCCACAAAATAAGCTCCATCTCCAGCCACTTCTGGCATGGAAGCTACGTTAGATGTAATGACCACTCTACCCATTGCTTGAGCTTCAATAATGGGTAAGCCAAAACCTTCATAAATGGAGGCAAAAGATAGGAGGTCACAAGCTTGAAATTCCTGTATTATTTCATCATTACTTACATTTGTTTTAAATGTAAAATCAATGTCATTTTCTTTTAACTGTTGAAGTATGATGTTGTTTGATTTTCCTATAATAACTAACTTGCAATTTATTCCATTTAACGCTTCAATTAATTGAGGTAAATTTTTGTTCGCTTTTATACCTAAATGTAGAATAACCGGACATTCGGAATGAAATGTTTTTGGAGAATATTTTATTGAAAGGGTTAAAGGGTCTGGAATTACAACAATCGGAGTTTTGTAATTATTGATTTGAAGCAATTCTGACTTTGTAAATTCAGAAATAGTAGTAATTATTGAAGATTTTTTGATAGGCCAATCGAACCATATTTTTTTTAAAATATATTTTTTTAAACCTGTAGTTCTTTTTAATATTTCAATATCATGTATCGTGAGAATTACAGTTTTTTTAGACAACCCTAATGCTAAATAATGGTCATTACCTGTGATGTGATTCAACTTCGCTTTTTTCTTTTTTATAAAAAAAGTGTTTTTAAGACGATTAATAATACCAATACTAAAAAAAGGTAATTCAATTTTATCAATATTAAGAAAAGGAGTAAGTGCATTAAAAACGTTTTCAATGCTGTTAAATTCAGGTCTTTTTTTACGATATATGAGTAATTTCTTAGACATTATTTAGTTCTAATGATATTTATATAATCTTTTTTAGACCCTAATAATAAAGCACTAGAGATTCTAAACTTTAAAAATAAGAGGTGAAAGGAAAAAGAGATAAGTATTGCCGAAATAAAAGTGAAAGTTTTATCAGTAGTAAGGTAGTAGTTAATTAATAATTTTATTGGGATATGCAAGTACATAATAGTCATAGATGCTTTTCCTATTGCAGTAAAAGGCGTTGAGATGTACTTGTACTTTTCGATTTTAGAAGAAATAAGTTTAATAAAAAGTATAATGATAACACTTGAAAAGAAAGTAACGAAAGGAATGCCATATTTCGCATATTTCATATCATAAGTATTGGTTGTAATAAAGAAAGAACTAATAAAAACAAGGGTACTTAGTGTAATTAATAACCATGATTTTATTTTTAATTGGCTATTTTTAAAAAGGAACCCTATATAAAAAAAAGGAATAGCAGCAAAGACAACATTGATGTTCCAAGGCAACCAAAAATCTATGTAAAAGGTAGAATTTATGTAACTGATAATTAAAAACAATATAAGAACGATTTGTAGTTTTAAGTTACTAAATTTTAAGGTTAAGACATTAAATAACTGTTGTGTTACAAAAAAGCAAGTTACAAACCAAAAAACACCAACTATAGTTGAAAGGGCTTGACCGCCAACAATAGGTATTGCAAAGTAATTGAACCAACTAGAAGCATGAAAGCTGTTAGAGGCAGAGGGATAATAGAAAGGGAAATAAAGAAGAAGTAAAAAGGAAATATAAGGGAGTAGTAAATGAATTGACTTGTCTTTGATATATTGAAGTTGATTAGTCCTTGTTTTAAATAGGTAACCACCTAAAAAGAAAAAGAGCGGCATATGAAATAGAAATATGATTTGCTTGGTAATACCGATATATGTATGACCTGCAACAACAGAGATAATCCCTATTCCCTTCATAATATCGATATATTCTTTTCTATTCATTTAAAGCAAATATATTCAATTGCTTTTTTATACCCTTTTATTGTTTCTTCAAGCGAATATTTTTTGATGTGATTTAATACATTTTTATTCATATCATTTTTAGAAGATAAAATCTCCACCATTTTATCAATTTTTTGACTTAAATCAGTGGCATCACCACTTCTAAATACAAAACCGGTTTTTTCTTCTTCAATTAAATCGGTATTACAACCTACTGTATCAGAAACAATTGCAGGAATACCTCCAGTCATTACTTCATTGATAACTAAGCCCCAAGTTTCGCTACGAGAAGATAAAACTAAAAAATCAATATGTTGATAGCCTTTCTCTACTATTTCAGATTGATTTAAAAAACCAAGGAAATTGATGTTTACATTTAATTTTTTTGCAGCGTTTTCTATTTCAACTTTTAAAGGACCATCACCAATCAATTGTAGCGTAAGTTGTTTTTGGTACTTACTATTTGCAATGGCGGATACGATAAGCAAAGGACGTTTAATATCAATAAATTTACCTGCAAAACCAATATTAATATGCTCCTGATTCCATTCTCTCTTTTTAATTTCGTTAAATTTTTTTTCAAAAAAAGGGGTGTTGATGCAATGTAAACCAGGGTATAGTTGATTTTCTTTTACACCATAATGGAGATAGTATTTTTTATTTTCTTCTCCTACATATAAAAAAGCAGTAATTTTTCTTACAATACTTCTGATGTATATTTCTTTTATTATCCTTTTTAAAGGATGACTAGTCATTAATAAAGTAGAATCTCCCCTGCAAATTGTTTTGATGTTGTTTTTATAGCAGTAGTTAATAATTTGTTTTAATGCTTTAGGAAACCATCCATTAATAAACACAAGGTCAGGTTTTTCCATCTGCGTTAGATCTTTTAACTCTTCACCATCTAGTATAACCCCTTTGTAAGAAGAGCTAGAAGCAGTTTCTGCTTTGTTTTTTAAGTATTGATGTTGATACCCATCAGTAAGAGGAATATCCCATTCAAATTCTACACCAAAACCAGCATCAGCATGTCCTTTTTTAGTTTGTTCTAAGAGATAAATTACTTTTAAATCATAATTTTTACTCAATTCTCGATAAATAGGAACTTGATACTGTATTGGATGAGTAGCAAAAATGAGAATTTTCATAATTATATGTTTTTTCCATAAATGATAAAAGGAGTAGCACTTTTTAATTGACTACTAATTTCTTCTAAGGCTGATTCCCTTAAATACAAAGTATTTTCTTCAGTATGAAATTTTTCCAAAACTGTTAAAGAACGTTCAAATGGATTATAGTCATATTTTTTAAAACCATTTTGAATCAGTAACTCATCAACCATTCCATCGTTTAATCCATATCGATCACTACAGCCATTTAATTCGATAATAATTGCTTTTACATTCTTGTTTTTCAAAACTTTATTTCCACCTTTCAGCACATTATATTCAAACCCTTCTACATCAATTTTAAGAAGTATATCATTAGTGATTTGTTGTGGGAAAATTTGATCAAGCGTATCTACTTTTACGGTTGTAGTATTATTTGCTTTATTTGGTACAACATGATTAACAGTATCTCCATCATTAGTAAAATAAAGTTCTTCTTCCTGTTTCGATAACCCAATATTTAAGCAGTTTACTTTATCCTTTAATTGATTCAGTTCAATATTTTTATTAAGATATTGATAGGTTTGAGGGATAGGTTCAATACTTATGGATTGACATTTGTTATGCCCACTTGCCAATAAGGTATAAACACCAACATTTGCACCAATGTCAATAAAAAAACTATCCCGTTTTAAAAAGTGCAATAAAAAAGACATGTCATTAAATTCAGGCAATCCGACATAAATACAGCCAGTAGCACCATGCATGCTTTTGTTGATGTTTAATTTTAAATCTCCAAACCAATTAATGGTTTGAACATGTGCTTTTGCGTTTAATTGCCATTTAAAAAAGCGAAAATAGCCACTCCATTTATTGCTTTTAGTTAATGGATGATTAGCAATATATTTTAATGGTATACTTAATTTTTTGATCATATGGTTATTTACTAGTTTTCTAATTTTACTACACTCTGACTCCATTTTAACGTTAATCTACTAAAAACAAGAAATACAACAATTATTTTTAATTGCCAATTAACAACTTGTGAGAAGTTAGAAATACCTCTAATAATCATTTCAAAAAAGATTGGAGCAAAGAAGAGGTAAAACCAATTTACATTTATTTGTTTATTAAAATATGAAGTTAATTTAGCAATGAGAAAGCCATAGATAAACATGAAAAGAATTGCACCACCTAGTCCAAAATTAGCGTATGCTTCACCAGGAATACCAAGCCCCATAGCTGTGGTGTCTAGTAGCGGCCTCCCAGTAAACCTTGTGAAAATTTCAGAATTAAATGTGTTTTTTTTGTTGGGGAAAAAGAATCTAGGTAAAAAGCTATCACCAATAGCTTCAAGAATTGTTTCTCCTCTAGCATAAGGTTCTTTTTTAGGTACATGCTTATATATTAAGGCATATACCCAGCCTTGGTTAGCTCTAGAGTTTAATTCTTCTAAATCGTCGTTCTCCTTAACCTCCTCATTCATTAATATGTTACTAAGCATTTTAGTACTTAATAATTCGACAAATAAGGAAACCTTATTATCGACTTTTTTATTACTTATAATATCTCTATAAACTGGTTTAATTGCTTGGAGAACTGATAGAGAAAATATAGCTAGTAATAGTATTAGAATTATTTTTTTTTTAGAGAAACTGTACCTATTTGAAATAAACATTAAAATGAAGAAACTCCATGTGATAAATTCATTAAAAACACTACTTCTTATAACTTTAAATAATAAAAAACCAAAAACCACATAAAATACAATGAAATATTTTTTTGAATATAGCGCCATTATACCAGCAATATACATAAAGGAATAACCTATATGATTAAGAAAATAAAGGCTGGAAGGAAGCAAATTTTTTGTAAATAGATTCAAAACACCAACACTTAATATTATTAAAAGATAATTTGTACCTGGTAATGAATTAATGCCTTTAAGTAGCTCCTCTTTATTTAAATTGATATCTTTTTGAAAAAATAATGACCCGATAAATAATGCAAGATACATTGAAACGGTATTAAACATATATGTTTGTTCATCAACACTCATTTTATAAGCCATGTCGTTCAATTGATAAGACATATAACTTGCAAAAATCCATTGATAACCACATAAGATTAGCATGAGTTCAATAACAGGTATTTTGTTATTAATCTTTTTTATAAATAGTAAAATTGAATAAATCCAACAGCTAATTCCAATAGCAGTGAACAAATAAAAATCAAAAATTAATAGACCAATAAAGATTGCAACTATTAAAGAAAATAATTTTTGGTGATTAATTTCTTTTTTTTGTATCATCCAATAATATATTTTTTAAACGGTAATTTGCTTATAAGCTCTATTATGAGATATGAAACGGTCATAGTTATAATTGCAATAAAAATCTTAGTTAAGAAAAAATCATTTAAATATTTATAAATAAAAAAATCTTGCTCAGTATAATATAATATAAATTTATGTATTAGATATATACCAAAACTATTCTTCGAAACTTTTGAGATTATTTTATTAAAAGCCTCTGATTTTAAATCAATATTTTTTATTAATAAAAAAGCAAATAATGATAGGCAAAAAATATTTATGGTTAAGTATCTAGTACTTAATAAGCCTACAGAAGTATAAGTGTTTAATAAATAAGTGGCTATTATTGGAATTAATAAGAGTAAAAATAATATCAATTTGTTGGATATTATATCTTGAGACCTTTTAATAGCGTAACCTAATACATAATATCCTAGATAACCAGAAAAATAAAATAAACTTAAAAGGCCTTCGTTCGAAGACATGTTTATTGAATTTATTAGATAGCTAATGTAAGGATAGCAAAGAGTTAATACCCATAATAATAGGTAAAAGAAAATAGGTTTTATTTCAACTTTAACTAGCCATGCAGATATAATGGGATTAAATAAAGTTAAACCTATGATTGTGTACATGTACCACATATGAGAAGCCGTTGATTGAAAAGGTATTAAAGCTATAGCATATAAAGTTTGTTTTAAATCTAATTGATTGTTATAAAATGAAAATAAGGCGTAAAAAATAGACCAAAAAATAAAAGGGATGACTAGCCTTTTTAACCGATTAATAATATTTTGAGTGTCATTTTTTATTGTTAGCGTTAAATATCCTGAAATTATTAAGAAAAAAGGGACACCTACTTTAGAAATTAAAAATAGAAACTTATCGAATATATTGTTGTTTATACCAATATGAGCAATAATAACTAAAAAACAAGCAATTACTCTAATGTTGTTAATCCAGTTTATTTCTTTTTTTATTGGAGACATATTGTTAATTTTTATTTTTGATTCATCGACTTAAAACTAGTAGTGATGAATAAATTCTGTTGGTAAAAGAGAATAACTAATAAAGTTTAATACAACATAAGATACTAAGCTGATGGATATATTTTGTTTCATATTTACTCGCATTAACCTTGTAGAATTTTAACAATTTTTTTAGCAGCATTCCCATCACCATAAGGATTAACAAAATCTTGAGAAAAGATCGGATTGAAGGTGTTAAATGAATTGATAATTTTATTTTTATTCATCCCTACCAATTTAGAAATACCTAAAGTAACAGCTTCAGGTCTTTCGGTAGTTTCTCTTAAAATTAATACAGGAACTTTAAAAGTAGGAGCTTCTTCTTGTATTCCTCCAGAATCACTAATTACTATTTTACAATTTTGTAATACCTTTAATAAATCTAAATATTCTAGAGGAGCAGTAATGATGATATTTTTAAGTTGTGATAGATTTGATGTTTCTACTCTTTGTTTTACATTAGGGTTGGGATGAACGGGCCAAATAAAGATAGTATCAGCATTTTTTTTACTTAACTCCTCTATTGCGTTAATCAATTCATCTAAATCATGATGGTTTTCTCTTCTGTGGCAGGTAATCAATACTAATTTATCATCTATATTAGCTAAGTTCTTTTTAAGATCTATGTTACTAAATTCAGTTTGAGCTAGCTTATTTGAATGGATAAAATAATGCAGGGTGTCAATTACCGTATTTCCAACTACATGAATTTTAGAAAGTGTTGTGTTTTCTGCGATTAAATTCTTTTTAGAAACATCAGTAGGAGCAAAATGAAAATCAGTAACAATAGAGGCTACTTTTCTATTAAACTCCTCAGGAAAGGGATGGTTCAAATTAAAACTCCTTAGTCCAGCTTCTATGTGAGCAAATTTTATTTGATTGTAAAAAGCAACCATTGCGGCAGCCATTACAGTTGTTGTATCTCCTTGAGCAATAATAATATCTGGAGAAAATTCATTTTTTATTTTAGCCAATAAATCATCTATAGCAACAATGGCTTTGGAGGTTAATTGGGTTAAATTCTGTCCAGCTTTAATAATTTCCAACTCATAGTCAGGAGTAATGTCAAATACTTTCCAATAGGTAGTTAATAAATCCTTATGCTGTCCGGTAGCTATAATTTTATAATTAGGATATCCAATTTTTTTTAATTGTTGGATAATTGGAAATACCTTAATTAATTCTGGTCGAGTTCCGATAATAAATAATAAGTTTTTGCTCATCGACTGTTTTTAATTATTGCTTTAAAAGTAATGTTATTTTTTGCTCAAATTGCTCTAAATAAGTAGAAATAGCTAATTCGTTATTAAATTCATCAATTAAAATTTGTTTGTTGATTGTGGAGTTATTTTTTGCGTAATTTAATAGGGTTTCACATATTTGATCTACTTGATTAAAATTACTCAATACACCTCTGTTCTTGCTTTTAAAAAGTGGGATTAAACCTTTAAGCTGATGAGCTATTACAGGTACTCCATTTGCCCATAATTCATAAAGTTTATTAGGCGCACAAAACTCATAATTTAAGCCATTACCTTTATATAAAATAACACCTAAATTAATAAAAGGATATATTTGATTTAATTCTTCATGTGGAACAGCATCAACAAAATAAAGATTAGCAAATTGTTTTTCTTTTTCAATCTTCTTTATCAATTCGTTTTTTCTGCCAATAAATAAAAAAACGATTTCTTTGTTTTCTTGTAATTTTTCTACAGCATTAATAAAATTAGAAAAATAGTGTTGTTCTCCACCAACATTTCCCAGATGAGTCACAATAAAACTGTTTGATGGGAATTGATTAAATAAAGGATGCTTTATGTGCTTCTCATTTGAAGAGATGCTTTCGCAAGAATTGGGTAGAACAAATGCATTTTCTTTTTTTAAAGAAGAATTCTTTAAAAAGTAGTTCAATCTGTTATTTTCTGAAAATACCATCAAATCAATCTCTTTTGCTTTTTTTAATACGGTAGTATATAAAAAATGGTTGATTTTATTCAGTTTAGTTAATTCTATTAATTCATATTGGTGGTAAATAATTAACTGCTTTTTGGTTTTAAAAAATGCTTGTAATTTTAAAATAAAAAATAAAACTTGGTAATCACTCGTGTAAATAATTTGTTGTTCATTGCTGTTTAGAATATGCCATATCTTTTTTACTATAAAGAGGTATTTGCTCAACTTAAATCCAGCAGACTGTTTTCTAAACTCTTGATAAGTTTCGTATTCGGCTATATTGTCGAATTTAAAATGAGCAATTTTATTATAATAACTATTAAAGCTTTTTACATGTGTTTCTGTTAAAGTCACATCTGCATTCATTTTATCAATAAAATGATGAACGATATAACGTAAAACAGGTATTACGGTTATTGGGTTAATAGAAATGATGTTAACTTTCATTTAACTGAGATTTACAGATATGAAGAATGGTTTTTAAGCGATGTTCATAGGTATGTTCTTTCATTGCTCTTTGGTGCCCTGCTTCAGCAATTTGTTTTCTTTCGCCTTCGTTTTTAGGATCTAAATAATAATCTAATTTTTTAATTAGATCAGAATAATTGCTATAGGTTACTATTTCTTTCCCAACAGTAAAGAGTTGGCTCACAGCGTCACTGTGTGTAATGATTTGAAATCCACCACAACCAGCAATTTCAAAAGCTCTTTTATTGATGCCATTAATAACTGCAGGATGTAAATTGTTAAGTACAATTTTAGCAGCACCAAAAGCTTTGGCTTTTTCTTTTTGAAAAACAACAGTTCCAGTTATTATTTTTTTTATTTCAGGAACAGTTAACCAAAATGCAGGTTTTGCACCCCACATTTTAAAGTTATATTTTGTTAGGTGTTTATAAAGTGCAATTCTACTCGGATATAAATTTCCGACATTCGTTATTTCACAACCGTAAAATTCTTGGTCATTTTTTGTTAGGGGTTCAATTTTATGGTAAGCAGGATTATAACATTGAGGTAGGAAATGAGTGTTGAGTAAGAACTCTTCTTTTAATTTTTTTACAATGTAATGGTCTACAAAAAAGAGATAATCGTAGCCAGCAACAAAAAACATAGATTTCTTGAAGTTACTAATTGCGTCTGGAAACCAAAGTGCAATAGGAGCGGGGTTGATTTTTTTTATTGCTGTAATTTCTTGGGTAGAAAAATAATCATGTAAAACGATGCTTAAATCAATTTTGTTGTGGTGATAATAGTTGTAAATAGAGTTTGCTTTGAGTTTTCTAAAAAAAGGAATTTTACCTAAAAACTGTTGGTAAAAAGTACGCGCCATACTTCGTCCTCTATAACCTATAAAGCCAAACTGCATAAATTTCACTTCTGGGTCTATACAAATAACAGTATGCCCCATATTTTCTAAAGCCTCTTTAATGTGCAAGCCAGAACCCTCGATGTTAAATTTACCTATTACAGCGATGTTCATTTTTTATAATAAATTTTGATTAACTAGTTTTCAAAAATATACATTAAAAATTGATATTTTTATTGCAATTCTTGTATTATGCTATCTAATTTTAGAGATAATTTTTTGGCACCACTTTCATTTAAATGGTCCGCATCTCTATAGTCAGAGGCTATAAAGTTTTTATCTGATAGCAAGTTGTGATAACTACAGTTTTTGTTCTTAAGAGCTAAATTTTCGGCTGTTTTTATTGTAAGATTAAGTTGATCTTCATTCAAATTAGAAACATATGTTTTATATGAAGGACTAGTGTAAAAAAGAATTTTTATATTTTTTTTATTTGCTAGATTAATAATGTCTTGAATTATTTTAATGTTTTTAAAGTATAATGTCAAATCTTTTTTAGTATGCCTATTTGCTGCAGTTTTTCCAGTTTCTTTAAGGTTGAGTTGTGGTTTTTTAACATTTCCAAAACCTTTTTTATTACAAGTAATACTTGAATTATTTTTAAGGTAATAGGAGTAAATCCTATTAATGTTACTTTTTAAATTAACACTTAAAACTTCTGAATGATTTGATATTTGATTTGATTTATAAAAATCATAATAAAGTATGTAATTTTTTATTCTCCAAGCTTCTTTACTTGTTTCAATACTAATAAATAAACTGAAATAATCAATTGGTATAATAATAGTTTTTAAGCTATCCCAAAATTGAAATTTATTGATGATTTTAAAATCAGTATCTAAACTTTGAGAAATATGGCTAGCATTAAAGCTGTTTGATTTAATGAAATCTGGATTAACACCATAATAGGTGTGTGAGCTGCCCAAGAAAAGGTTATTTATTTTATTAGAATTGATTGTCAAATACTCATTTTTATAATTATAATCATTCGGTATTTTTCTGATTAATGTTTCAAAGATGATGAAACAAACAATAATTGGAGTAACAAATAATATAGATTTAAAAATAAATTTTTTCATTATTTAAAATTGAAAATAGATAAACTCTTGTTCTTTACCGCCAAAATATAAAATAATGAATACCAAAAGATAGTAAAATGACCATTGTAATGACTTATGCCATTTTGAGCCAAATTTCTCTAATGCAAATTGTTCACTTTTACCAGCCCACTCTATAATTACAAAAATAATGATCAAACTTATTGTTGTAAGCATACCTTTAGTTTCTATAATATTAGGGTTTGTAAAAAATGATTTTGAAAATATTTTTGATATGTACAAAAATGCATGATTAACATTTTCTGAACGAAAGAATATCCATGCAAATACTGTTAATAGGAAGGTGAGGCTAATATTTATAAATTCCTTAAATGAAGGGAATCGTTTTTTCGTTGGAATAGCATCAAGATTATTTCTATTTTTATTTAATAGCAAAAGCGGTAAAAAGTAAATTGCATTTAAGGCACCCCAAATAATGAAAGTCCAATTTGCACCATGCCAAAAGCCACTAACTAAGAAAATTATAAATGTATTACGTACTTTCATCCAAGTACCGCCTTTACTCCCACCCAAAGGGATGTATAGATAATCTCTAAACCATGTTGATAAGGAAATGTGCCAACGCCTCCAGAATTCTGCAATATCTCTTGAGAAATAAGGAAAAGCAAAATTTTGCATTAAATTGAACCCAAATAATCGAGATGTACCAATTGCGATATCTGAGTAACCAGAAAAATCGCCATAGATTTGGAATGTGAAAAATATAGCACCTAATAATAAAGAGCTACCACCATAGGCTTCGGTATTGTTGAAAAAGAGGTTTGCATATTCTGCGCAATTATCTGCAATTACAATTTTTTTGAATAATCCCCAAAGTATTTGTCTTAAACCTATAATTGCTTTTGAGTAGTCAAAAGTACGTTTTTGATAAAATTGTGGTAGAAGATTTGATGCACGTTCAATAGGCCCAGCAACTAATTGAGGAAAAAAACTAACAAAAGCTGTAAAGGCAATTAAATCTTTAGTTGGGTCTAATTTTCTTTTATAGACATCTATGGTATAACTTAATGTCTGAAAAGTATAAAAACTAATTCCAACCGGTAAAATGATATTTAGTGTCCTAGCATTTATCTCTGAACCAAAAAATGAAAATGCTGTAATGAAATTTTCAAGAAAGAAATTATAATATTTAAAGAAGCCTAAAAAACCTAAGTTAATGAGTATGCTACTCCATAACAATAGTTTTCTCTTTGTCTTGTTTTCTTCTTTTTTGAGTTGGTGACCTACAGTATAATCAATAAGTGTACTAAAGAGAATGAGTGATAAAAAACGCCAATCCCACCAACCATAAAACAAGTAGCTTGCAAATACAATTAATAGATTTTGTAGTTTTAGGTTTTTAGAAAAAACGAACCAATAGAGTATAAAAACTATTGGTAAAAAGATAGCAAAATCTATTGAGTTAAATAGCATACTTACTTTTTATAATAAAAGTTGATTAACCCTTTACCAAAAATTCCGAGAGCGGCTGATAGGTTTAGGATTTTGTACTTAATGGGTATTGGGGTAGGGTTGTGCTTTATTGTTAACCACAATTGTTTAGCCAAAGTTAAATTATGATTTTGTAAACTCATACTAAAAGAGGTGAGTAGCCAATGCTGCAATTGAGCATCTATTTTTTGGAGTAGAGTAGGATCAGAAATACTATTTTCTATAGTGAAATCTGTTAATACTTCTCTGCAAGAATTTATGAAATTGATGTTTGTGAGGTAGTTTTTTGCTACTACGCCTGAGATTGAAGTATCATTTTTTCGGTACACACAGGTAACATCAGGAAGGTATTTTAATTTACCTTTTAGTGCTAGAAATAGGGCTAATTGATAATCACCCATTTTGTAATTGGGTTTAACTACATCAGCAATTTTCCCAGGAATAAAACTTTTTCTATACATAATAGAAACTGTTTGAGGAAAACTACCTTTTATGACTTCATCAAAACAATAGCCTTCTGGCATTGATTTGTTGTATTTTGTTTTTAAGGGTAGATTGGTGTTTTCATATTTTTCTTTACAGTTAGTATAAACTAGAGAGATGGTGTCATCAAGCTCCATTAAATCAACTTGTTTTTGCAATTTTAAGGGGTCAGTCCAATAATCATCTCCATCACATAAGGCAATGTATTTTCCTTTTGCTCTTGGATAATTAAATCTCGGGTTCATTCCTGATTTATATATAGATTTTTGATTTTCTTTTTGATATAAAGGGTTGAAAACTGAGGGGTGCTTTTTTGCATATTCTTTTATAATGGCTTGTGTACTGTCGGTTGAGGCATCATCGTGAATAACAATTTCGAAAGCAAAGTCAGTTTTTTGCATCAAAAAACTATCTAAAGCCTGTTTAATGTACTTTTCATGATTATAAGTAATACAGCAAATACTTACTAAAAGATTATTATTGTTCTGGAGTTTCACTTTTGTAGGATTATTTACTTGTTATCTCGAAAAACTTTCGTTGCCAAATTTCTCGTTTTTGTTTTTCTTTAGCATCAATTAATTGATATTCTTTCTTTTCAAAACGTTCTTCTTTATTTAAAGCATCACTTAATTTATTAAATTCAATTTCTGTTATTATTGGATACTCATTTTTGTAATCAAAATATTTCATCTCTTCTCTACATAAATACTCAATGTACTGTATTTGTTTTTTAGATAAGCTTTTTAGATACTTTTTATGATTAGTGGTGATAATTTTACGATTTAAATTTTTCCAATTATCAGTCTGTATAGCATTTTTAGAAGCTAATTTATTTTGATGAAAATTTATCATAGTAGGTTCATATTCTACTTCTAAAAATGAACAGATACTTTTTGTAACTTCAGCTTGATTAGTTATTAAATCTTCATATTTTACAAGCAATATTTGATTTGAATGTATTAATTCTTTGTAAAGAGACATTGTTTTTAATTGGTCTTCTTTCCAAACATTTGATCCTCTAACAATATCTCCTCTGTGGACTGGTGATTTACTCCATGATGAAGCAACATCTCTCGGATCTCTAATTAACCAGATAAATTTAGCGTTGTTAAATTTTTTTTTTATGAAATCATAAAATAAATAAGTTTTAACTTCTTTAACGAATACATAATTTTTATTAAAAGATTTTGCTTCTTTAGCATAAAGATAATTTATAACCCCTTCAAGGCTTCTATCATTTATGTCTAAAAGTTCATCAAAGGAAAAAGAAGAATTCCAAATACCAATTTTAAAATTAAAGAAATCATAAATATCAACAATAAATGTGTCCCAATTTTTATTGTTGGATAAGCTACCATATTTAGGCATGCTTAAAGCAAATGATCTAATTAAATGTACTGGTGAAGGGCCTATGTATAATGAATGTGTATCTATTAATTTTGTAATTAGATTACTGCCCGATCTTTCTGAACTTATTAAAAAATCTAATCTCATTCTGTTAGGTATTTCTCTAAAGGTGTATTCTTTAAATCAGAAATTATTTCTTTAACAATTATATTATTCAGTGTCTTTTTCCATTGATCATCATCTTTTTTTATTTTAAACACACTATAAGGATCATTGTTATTATTGTTTTTGCTTTGAAAAATAAATTGTTTAGTAGTTTCTGAAAGTTTTATATCACAAAAAGTAAAGATTTCATCAATTGTTATTTCGGTCTCTTTAATTAATTGGGAATATGATATTATTCTAAATTGTGAGGGGTAGTCTTTTTCTAATTTTTGAAATAAATTCGCGACTTCTTTCCATTTTTCAAATCCATTAAATTCCTCTGGTTGATTGTTATTTTTTTTTGAAGCGAAACGCCATTCTTCCATTTCATCCCAGCCTAATTCTTTCCTAAATTCTTTTGGAGCATTTAACCATGAATTAATTACTGCTAAAGGATTCCTTATTAAGCCTATAATTCTAATGTCTTTATCTTTGTTTAATAAATTCTCTAATATATAGTGATACCTTACTTCTTTGTAAACGGTGTATTCAGCTACATTTGATTTATGAAATTTAGCTACTCTTTTAATTTCTCTTGCTTCATCTTGATTTATAAAAGAATCTTTAGATAGATTTATTTCATTATAAAAAAGAGAAATATCTTGTAGGCTTGAATTAGGAGTCAGTCTATTTTTAAAAGCATAAGAAAATAATGGTTGATATTTGTATGACACCTTAGGATGACTATTAAAAATCTCACCCAACCATGTAGAACCAGAACGAGGAACACTATGAATAGCTATTCGTTTCATTTATATTAGAGTAAATTCTGTCAATAATTGTTGTACTTTTTCTTTACTATTAAACATCATTACATCAATAATAGATAAACTACCTATAAAGTCATTATTAAATTGTTGGTATGAATTAATTTCGTTTTTTATAAAAAACAAATCAATATTTTTTTTTTTAAAGTATGATTTGTGGTACAACTCCTTACCTCCAATTGGGTTGATATAAGTATTCGCTTTATTTTTTATTGTAATGTCTATTAGTCGATCAGCTTTTTCCATTCCCTTTGAAGAGGCATGAGCTAACGAACTTTTTTTTAATACGGTTGATATTTCGAGATGGTTGCAAACAGTTATAATGCTTTTTTCAGCCAATTCATCAATTGTTTTTAGGGGTTCTTCAAAAACACTTTTTATTAGTTGGAAAGTTTCATCATAAAAAGGTGCTTTTTTATAGTTTTGTTCTAGTGTAGTATAAAATTGTTTTAACCATTTTATGTCAGCTGCAAGTTCAACTTCATTGACTAACTTATTTTGTGAAGCATTAACTAAAGGAATAGAAAATAAATGTGCTTTATTGTTAATCAAGATTTGATTTCGATTAATCCAACCTCTTTTAATGAAGTTAACATCATCATAAAATACAAAGGTGTCTACAGCGTTAATTAATTGAAAATAACCAATATAGGGGAAAATATAAGGTTGCATAATGGCTAATTTCATTTGAAGGCGATTTTATTTACTTTTAGTTTTGTTTGCATGTGAATTGTAATTTTCCTTAACAGGAATGTTAAAAAAAACACCTATTTTATTCCACACTTGCTTGTCTTCTAGGCTTCCAAAAAATAATCGATCAGGATTATGAATTTCAAAAAACATTTTTATTTCATTTATTCTAGTAATATAAATATTTTTATAATGTTCTCTATGTTTTTCTTGAAGTGGTAATAAATTATCAATCTCACCCGAGTAATAGGCAAGTTTTTTTCCTAAGTTGTGGAAATCTAATTCTCTATTGTATAAAATGGAATGCAAGTGAGTGTTACCTAGCGTCTTTCCATTGGAGTGAGAAAGCATCGAATCAAACCATTTATCAGGGTTTCTTTCTAACAAAATAAATTTTGATTTTGGAAAACGATGAAACAACACTTTATAAAAATCATTACACCACCAAGGTCCATCTTCAAAAACTTGATGCTTTTTGAAATGGAAAGATTTGAAAATTTTCTCATAATCGCCTTTTAACCAACTTAAAGACCACTTGTTACTGTTGGAAATTCCCCATGTGGCAACTTTATATCCGTGGTCTTTAAAAAATTGTCCTGTAGATGTTGTCCCAGTCCGTTGATAGGAGATACAAAATATTTTATTTTTAAAAAAAGGCAACGTCATTGTTTATATTTCGAGTAAAGTTGAACAATTGTATTCAAAACAAACTTAATAAAATGAGTTTTGAATATGTAATTAATTAGCAAAAAAAGCACACTAAAAAAAGTAGAGTTAATTATTATTCTTAAAAATAGAATTTCCGAAAAATATGAATGAAAATGCAGTATAATATAAGCCGAAATAATAGTTGAAATGGCTTGTTTAATTAATTCTATAGTTAGTTTACTTTTGGGTAAAATAATAAGCTTGTTTAAAAAATATGAATTTAATAATAAATTGATAATGTAAACTATTGTTAAACTATATAGGTAACCGTTAATCCCCCAGATAAAGCCAATAATAAATCCAGATAATAAAACGGATTTTTTCATTAATTGAAGTTTCAGGACGACATCTGTTCTGCCTAAGCTTTGTATGGGGCTCATGATTATCGCATTTAAAGGGTAAGCATAAGTACTTAATAGTAATATTTTAAAATAAGGAACTGCTGGTAACCATTTATCGGTAAACAAAAACACAATAATTTCTTCGGCAGAGATAAACAATAAACCACTGATTAGAAATGCTGCTCCACCAACTACTTGAAGTGCTTTTACAACAATCGTTTTTATTTGATCCGGATCATTTTGTTTTTTACTTAATGCAGGAAACAAAACAGAAGAAATGCTACCAGAAGAATAATCAACCACTAATTGGTTGAGTGATTTTGAACGTGTAAAGAAACCTAAATCTGATGGAGTAAACATTTTTCCAATAATAAAAACATCTAATCTATCAAAGATGCGCTGTATAACTCCACTAATAAATAATTTGTATCCAAAGTTCCATAATGGCTTTAGTGCATCTAAACTCCAAATAAATGAAGGAATCCATTTTGTTCTAAGCCAAAGCAAGCTTAAGGTAACTACACCACTCAATAAACTCTGAATAATGATAGCCCACACACCATAACCTGTTAATGCCATTCCGACACCAACAATACCTGAAATTAGCGTTGCAAATACGTTAATTATGGATAGACTTTTAAAGTCCATGTTTCTTAGTAATTGGCTGCGGTTAACGATTCCTAAAGAATAGATGATAAAAAGTAAAGACATTACTTTAACAATAGGAATTAATTCCTCTCTATGATAAAAATCAGCAATTAGTTCGGCTCCCCAAAAAAATGTTAGGGTAATGATTAGAGCAATGGAAATGTTTAACCAAAAAACTGAGCTAAAGTGAATTTCTTCAACTTTTTCTCTTTGAACTAAAGCTGTACCAAAGCCCATATCAACAAAAATTTGAGCTATAGCAACAAAAGCCATCACCATTCCAACTAAACCAAAATCTTCAGGAGTAAGTAACCGTGCTAAAAAAATAGAAATAATAAAACCTATCCCTTGTTTAAAGAATTTACCAATAAAATCCCATAAGATTCCTTTTTTTAGCACAAAATTAAGAGTTTATAATAGCTGTAATATAATTAACTTCAGCTGTTGTTAATCCAGCATAAATGGGCAAACAAATAACTTGGCTAGCTATTTTTTTTGCGATAGGTAAGTTGGAAGAGTCAAAATTCTTATAGGTATTAAAATCAGTAATTAAGGGGTAGAAATAACGTCTACCAAAAATGTTGTTTTCTTTTAGTTTAAAGTAAAGTTCGTCCCTGCTCATTCCAAATTTTTCTTCATCAATGAAAATAGGAAAGTAGGAGTAATTAAGTTTGGTGTTTTTAATATCTGGCATACATTTAAGTCCTTCAATGTTAGCTAAATGTTCTTTGTAGTAAGTTGTAATGGTTTTGCATTTTTCAATATCGCTATCAATTGTTTTTAATTGCAATAAACCATAAGCAGCTATTAATTCATTTACTTTTCCATTAATACCAGGTGCAACAACGGTAATTTCATCAGTAATTCCAAAGTTTTTTAAATTGTCGATTTTTTCTTTGGTAGCATCATCATGGCAAATAATAGCTCCGCCTTCAACCGTATTAAAGGCCTTAGTAGCATGAAAGCTTAAAACGGATAAATCGCCATAGTTTAGAATAGAATTATTGTTTACTTCTACACCAAAAGCATGGGCAGCATCATAAATGACTTTTAACTTGTGTTTTTTAGCCACTTGTTCTATCGCTATTACATCACAAGGTGTTCCATATACATGTACTGGCATTATTGCAGTAGTATTTGGAGTTATTAGGTTTTCAATTTTTGCAGCATCTAAGTTCCCATAAATTGGATCTACATCACAAAAAACGGGAGTTAAATTATTCCACATTAATGAATTAGCAGTTGCAACAAAACTGTAAGGTGTTGTTATTACCTCTCCTTTAATTTCAAGAGCTTGTAGTGCTGTTAGTAGTGCAATAGTTGCATTGTTAAAAATAGAAACATATTTTACACCTAAATGCTTCGCTAACTCCAACTCAAATTGTTGATGGAAAGCACCTTTGTTAGTGATCCATTTACTTGCCCAAATTTCTTTTAAAGAAGCATGAAATTCATCCAAATTGGGTAAGGTAGGCTGTGTAACTAATATAGGATTTTTAGGTTTTTTCAAATCATTTTTTTTAATTTTCACTTTCGTCATGATATTCTCCATAACCATAACCATAACCATAACCATAACCATAACTACCATACCCAATTCTTTTTTGCAGAATATCGTTAATTACAATTCCACATTTTTGCTTGTGTCCCCCTAGTTCTTTGGTTACTTTTGAAAGATTGGGGAAAGTGGTGACTTTTTGTCTAATAATCAACAATACCACATCTGCTATATCAATTAAAATTCGAGCATCAGTAACCAAACCAATTGGGGAAGTATCAATCACAATGGTATCGTATTTATTTTTTAAATCATTTATTAAAATTGAAAAAGCCTCGGAAGCTAATAATTCAGAGGGGTTAGGGGGGATAGGACCAGAAGTAATGATGTCTAAAAAAGGATTATTCGTTTTTTGAATGGCGTCAATTAGTGGTGTGTTTCCAATTAATAAAGTACTTAATCCAATTGCATTACTTAATCCAAAATCATCATAAATACGTGGTTTACGTAAATCAGCTCCAATTAAAATTGTTTTTTTATCCAACAAAGCGTATGATGATGAAATGTTCATTGAGCAAAACGTTTTTCCTTCACCACTAACTGAAGAGGTAAGCATAATAACTTTACTTTGGTTTTGATTAACCATATATTGCAAATTTGTTCGTATAGATCTAAATGCTTCCGCAATTAACGATTTAGGGCTGTTAAATAACAATAAATTATCATTTTCTTTGTTGTGCCCAATGTAGCCTAAAATAGGAAGGTTTGTGATTCTTTCGATATCAGATTTATCAATAATTTTATTATTAATTAATTCGAGAATTACAATAACTATAATTCCCAAAATAAAAAATAGAATAATATATTTTTGGTAGATACTTGCGTTACTTGGACTTGTTTTAGAAACCCTATATAGGTTAGCATAATCAAGAATACTAGCTTTAGCAATGTTTGATGCTTTAGCAATTTCTGCTTCTTGTTTCTTTTCTAATAAATAAGTATACAATTTATCTTGTATAAGATAATTTCGATAAGCAATAGTATAATCTTTTTCCACTGAAGGAATATCTTTAATCTTAGTAATTAAAAAGTTTAGTTGTTGATTTACAATCGAATAATCATTCTCAGTTTTATTTTTTAATGAGATTAAATTTTCTATAAGTATAGATTTTGATATTTTAATTTCATTCAAAAGTTGAATCATTTGAGTACTATTATCATGTACTGAAAATTTTAAGGATTCTCGTTTGTTGTATTTATCAATTAGGGTTACCATCAGATCATAAAGCACATTGGACCTATTAATAAAGTAGGGTATTACAATACCTTTAGCATCATCATTGTTTTTGATATAATCGATGGTTTTTTTAGAAAAATCAATCGTAAATTGATATTCTAACTTTTCTTGTTCCAGTTTAGTAATTTGTTGGATAATATTTTCGCCGTTAATGTTTACTCTTTTGTCGTTTGCACTTTCTTTAAAGTTTTTAAGGTTTTGTTCTACTAGAGTCAATGAATTAGCAACAATCTTTAATTGCTCATCTACAAAATTTAGAGTGTTTATAGCAGTTTCATTACCCTCGTTAATGCCATAAGTAATAAAACTTTTCATTATTGCATTTACGACATCTATTTGTTGATGGTATGGAGAGCCATTAAGTGACACTACAAGTATAGAAGAAGCATTATCAATATCAACTGTTATATTAGTTGCTTCTTGGTAATATTTTGCAAGAGCTTCTGTATCGTTAAAAGAGAATTTGAATTTCTTTTCAATGATGTCATCATAAAAAGTTTTTTGTTCAATAAGTACATTATTATTAATTAATTTAATGGGGGTTCCAAATGTATGTTCAATACCTTCGTCAGTGTTAAAATCATCCATCGAAATGAGGAAGCGATCTTTACTAAGGTATTTAATCCAAAAAAGACGGTCGTATATTGATTTATCGGTAATACTATCTATACTACATTTAAATGGAGCACTTTTATAGATGTTAGTTTCCCTCACATTACCAATCTCAAAATAGTTGACTTTTAATTCAGGTAAAGATTTCACCATATCCGTCATCAATGGGAAGGATTTAATAATCCCAATTTCATTGGCTAATCGGTTACGTTCATTCACAATTTCCATCCCTGGTAAAAAAGCATCAGCACCAGCTCCTTTCCATTCATCCTTTAATAAAACCCTACCAGAAACCTCATAGGTTGAAATATTATATCGTGCTTTATAAAACCCTATAGAAATGCCAATTATAAGAGCTATAAGTAAAACGTACCAATACCTTAATCCTTTAAAGAAGTAAACTTTAATTTGCTCTATATTCAATCCAAAATTTTCGGTAGTACTCATACTTTAATTTGTAATCCGCAAATATCTATTTTTATATCATAAAATCAAGAATCATAACTAAAAAAGATAGGTATTACATTCTGTAATTTAATTTGTGCTTTGACACTTCTAACGATTTTACAACATAATTGGTTGGAATGATAACAATCATTATTATTAAATTAAAAATAAATAGCTTTGTGTAACTTAAATTTAAAGCAAACTAAATAGATAGGTAATTGATTAAAAAAATAATAAATAACATTTCTCCATCAGACAAATTTATCGCTCTATTTGTATTGAAAGCAGTTGGTTTATATCTTTTATGGTATTTAGTTTATGATAATTGGTTGGTTACCAGTGGTTATGTAGATCATTTATTAATAGATCAATTGGTTGCAGCTACTGACAGTGTTTTAATGTTTTTAGGATATACTACTTTTACTTATGCCGATGCAGTTGGGGTAGATGGAACTCATGGAGTATTAATTGGTGTACCTTGTAATGGCTTAAGTTTATTTGCATTGTTTGCAGGGTTTATAATTGTTTTCCCTGGCAAAATTTTACATAAGCTAATTTATATTCCATTAGGAATTTTAGTTGTACATGTACTTAATATATTAAGGTTAGTTGGTTTAGCTCTAATTGTAGTTTATGATAGTGATAGTTTAGCGTTTAACCATAAATATACTTTTACCATTATTGTTTACGCATGTATTTTTTTGATGTGGGTTTTGTGGGTTAAAAAGTTCGCAACAAAAAGCAATTCAACTAAAAATGAAAAAAGTTAAAAAACCAATACTGCTAACAGCTTTGTTGTTGTTGATTTTTTTTGTTGGCTATTATAGAGAAATCTTTTTTTTGGTTATCAATAGTGTAATTAATGGAGAACCATATCCCTATAATGTTTTTTACATTCAAGCACCAGATTTTTTAAACCAATTATCCCACTCTTTTTTAATAACCCTAAAATGGGGGTTGACATTTTTATTTTCTGCGGTTTTAATGCTATTAACCATATTAGTTGTTCAAATCTATTTTAGTACCCAAAAATATTTTAAGTTAGTTGTTTCTATTTACGGGTTAATATGCATAGTCGCAATAGTGTTTTATGCTGTCGGATTATTATTCAACATTATAGAAAGTACCTATCCAATAACACGTTATTTAATAGGTTTACCACAATCTCCTTTGCTTTGTTTTTTAGTTTTTATTGTAGTTTATTTTAAAGAAAAAGTAATAGAATAATTTTTTAACCAACCCTTTTAGTTTTTTAATCGTATTTAGATTAATAAATAGAAAAAAATTATTTATGTTTGCAATCATTATGAAAATAAAAGAATTTATAAAAAAGAATGCCTACACGATACTATTACTATTGTTAGTATCTTTTTTTAGTCTTGATATTCAAGCTGCAGGTCCTCCAGGCCCTCCAGGAGGTGGTGGTGGACCAGGTTGTTGGCCTCCTCCATGCGTGCCAATTGATGGAGGTTTAAGTTTACTTCTTTTAGCTGGTGTAGCTTATGGGGGTAAAAAAACTTACGATATATCTAAAGATAAAAAGGCTGATTTATAGCTTTTTTTTTATTTGCAACCATTTGTTTTTTTTTACGTAAATTAGCTACATACTTTATTAATTAATTATTATGAAAAAATATTTACTTTTTTTACCATTAGCGTTTTTAACTACTATTGGTTTTTCACAAACAACTTATATTTGGGATGATGGTGGTTTTTTTCCTGCTTGGAATCAACCAGGTAATTGGAATCCGGATGGAATTCCTGGGCCTTTAGACAATGTAATTATACCAGCCGGATTTTCTGCTTTTCTTAATTCAACTGAGACAGTAAATGATGTGACGGTAACCGGAGCTTCTGCTCAACTAAGTTGTATTTCTTCAGGTCTTTTAACCGTGAATGGTACTCTTATAGTTACAAGTGGCGCTACACTTGACGTATCTACAGCTGGGGGAGGTGTTACCCTACCTGCAGGAGCTTCTCTTGGAAATTCATCTACAGGAACAATTACAGGAAGTAATTTTACTGTAGAAACTGATTTAACAGCACCTGCAACATGGCGAACATTAGCGCCTCCTGTTGTGGGTTCAACTCTTGCAGACTGGGATGATGACATTTATACAAGTGGAATTGGTTTTGATGATGCTGCACAAGGTGGAGTTTTTGTTTCTGTTTATGATTATAATGAAGCTGAAATTGGTTCCTTAGATAATGGTTATAATGCAGCTAGTTCTCTTACTAATGGTAAAGGTTATTTAACTTATGTTGATCAGCTTGGTGTTTCGCAAACACTAGCGGTAACTGGAGCACCTAATAATGCTAATTCTGTAACATTGAATGTAAATTGTTCTTATTCTTGTGGTGCTGATGATGGATGGGTTTTACTTGGTAATCCATATCCTTCAACAATTAATTGGGCGTCTTGCAGTAGATCAAATATTACCAAAGGTGCTCCATATGTTTTATCTATTGGAGGTAATTATGTTACTGCTTCACAAATTGCATCTGGTCAAGGATTTTGGGTTAAAGCTTCATCGGGAGGTGCTTCTGTTACAATTCCTCAAACTGCAAAAACTACAGCTACTACAGGTCATTTTAAAACCTTTGATGAGGCTATTATGTTAAATATCTTTTCAAATATAAATTCATTTTACGATAAAGCTTATTTATATGAAGATGAAAATTCATCTGAGTTTTATGATGAGGATTATGATAATATAAAGTTGTTTACGCCTAACCCATGGGAGGTTCCAAGTCTTTCATTAGTTACTAATGATGGTAAAGATTTATATTCTAATTCTATTAGTCAATTAGGAGTTGGAGAATCAATCTCTATACCTGTAAGAGTTAAAGTAGGAATTAGTGGAGATTATGAGTTGTTAATAAATGGATTTGAAAATATTCTTCCAAATCATGAATTTGAATTAGAAGATTTATCTACAGGTGAGATTACTCCTGTAATAAATAATACAGTTTCTAAAACACTATATATTGATAATACAATTGAAGAACCATTTTTGATATTACATATTACTAAATCTGATTTACCAACATCAGTAAACGAATTTATAGGTAATTCAAATGTAAAGGTTTATCCAAATCCAGCTAAAGATAATTTAACATTTACTTTTAAGGAAAATACTAAGCAAAATTCAACAATTCTAATTACTAATCAATTAGGAGCTATTGTGAAAAATCTTATTGTTAATCAAGGTACTAATAATCTTAATTTAAATATTAGTGATTTATCTCAAGGTATATACAACTATCAAATTGTTTCAGAAAATGAAATAATTTCTAACGGTAAAATTGTTGTACAATAATTAGTATATTACTTATTATATATAATAAAAAAAAGGCTGAATATCTCAGCCTTTTTTTTATGGATTAAAATGGATTTGTCCTACCTTTGTTTTTTTATAACTATTTATTCCATTAAATGAATTTAGATAACGAAATTTTTGATTTAATTCAAGATGAACATCACAGACAAAAAGAAGGTGTAGAATTAATCGCATCAGAAAACTATGTAAGTGAAAATGTGTTAAAAGCGCAAGGAAGCATTTTAACCAATAAATATGCAGAAGGATTACCTTTTAAAAGGTATTATGGAGGCTGTGAAGTAGTTGATGAAATTGAAGATATAGCTCGTGAAAGAGCTAAAGAATTATTTAATGCTGAATGGGTAAATGTTCAGCCTCACTCAGGTTCGCAAGCAAATGCTGCCGTAATGCTGGCAGTATTAAAACCTGGAGATAAAATTTTAGGGTTTGATCTTTCTCACGGAGGGCACTTAACTCATGGCTCACCTGTTAACTTTTCTGGAAAATTATATCAAACAAGTTTTTATGGTGTAAATAAAGAAACAGGACAAATTGATTATTCTATTATAGAAGAAACAGCAAAAAAAGAAAAACCACAATTAATTATTGCGGGAGCTTCTGCATACTCTAGAGATTGGAATTATGAAAAAATGAGAGCTATAGCTGATGAAGTTGGAGCACTTTTGATGGCAGATATTTCTCATCCAGCAGGTTTAATAGCTAGGGGGTTGTTAAATGATCCAATGCCTCATTGTCATGTTGTAACAACAACAACACACAAAACATTAAGAGGACCAAGAGGTGGTATGATAATGATGGGGAAAGACTTTGAAAATCCATGGGGATTAAAAACACCAAAGGGTGAAACTAAAATGATGAGCCAGTTATTAGATGCCGCTGTTTTCCCTGGAACACAAGGCGGCCCTTTAGAACATGTAATTGCTGCAAAGGCAGTTGCATTTAAAGAATCATTATCTGATGGTTATATGGAATATTGTATTCAATTGATGAAGAATGCAAAAGTAATGGCGGAAGAATTGATGAAAAGAGGTTATGGTGTTGTTTCAGGAGGAACTGATAACCATTGCATGTTAATTGATTTAAGAAGTAAAAATATTACTGGAAAGGAAGCTGAAAATGTTTTAGTTGAAGCTGATATTACAGTGAATAAAAATATGGTTCCATTTGATGACAAATCGCCATTTGTAACATCTGGAATTAGAGTAGGAACAGCTGCTATTACAACTAGAGGAGTAAAGGAAGCAGAAATAGTTAAAATAGTAGAACTAATAGATAAAGTAATTACTAATAAGGACAATGAAGAAATTATTGAAGAAGTTAGAAATGAAGTAAATGAATTAATGAGCAATCTTCCATTATTTAAAATGGAAGAATCAGTAATAAATTAAAATAAAAATTATTTCTTCCGTATGGAAGGCGAAAAATTGTAAATTATGATTAAAGCAAACAATTCAACTTTAAAAAGTTGGATAGAAGTACCTGAAAATTCAGATTTTCCGATCCAAAATATACCTTTTGGCGTAGCAAAACATAATAATGAAGTTTTTGTTGCTACTCGAATTGGAGATACTGTTATCAATTTATATAAAGTAGCAAAATTAGGTTATTTTAATATAGATGCAGAAGTTTTTATCTCATGTAGATTGAATGATTTTATGCTTTTAGGAAAGCAAGTTACAAGAGATGTTAGAAATGAAATTTCAGACATTTTTGTATCGACTAATACTGAGGCTTCTAATAACGCTGAATTACAAAAAGCTTTAATTAATAATAAAGAAGTTGAAATGTTAATGCCTATATCAATAGGGGATTACACAGATTTTTATTCTAGTGAGCAACATGCTTTTAATGTAGGTTGTTTGTTTAGAGACCCAAACAATGCATTATTACCAAACTGGAAACATATTCCGGTTGGTTATCATGGTCGTTCGAGTTCTATTTTACCTTCAGGTGTTGATTTTCATCGACCAAAAGGGCAGCGAAAAGCTCCAACAGATGAAATGCCAACATTTGGTCAGTCTAATTTGTTAGACTTTGAATTAGAAACTGCTTTTTTTACATATGAAGGTAAGCCTATAGGAGATTCTATATCAACAGATGAGGCAGATGAATATATCTTTGGAATGGCATTATTAAACGATTGGAGTGCTAGAGATATTCAAGGTTGGGAATATGTGCCATTAGGTCCCTTTTTAGGGAAAAATTTTGCATCTCATTTATCTTGTTGGATTGTAACTTTAGATGCTTTAGAGCCATTTAGAGTATCAGGTCCAGTTCAAGAACCTAAAGTGTTACCTTATCTAGAGTATAAAGGAGATAAGCATGTAGATATAAACCTTGAAGTTGCTATAAAGCCTGAAAATACAGAAGAAACTATTGTTTCAAAATCAAATTACAGATACATGTATTGGAATATGAATCAACAGTTGGCACATCATTCTATAAATGGCTGTAATATTAAAGTTGGTGATTGTATGGGCTCAGGAACTATTAGTGGCCCAAAGGAGAGTGAATTTGGTTCTATGTTGGAAATAAGCTGGAAAGGAACAAAAGCTGTTAAAATGACTGATGGTACAGAACGTAAATTTATTAATGATAATGATACAGTTATTATGAGAGGTTATGCTGAAAAAGATGGTATTAGAATAGGTTTTGGTGAAGTTAAAGCAAAAGTATTACCAGTTAAATAATTTTGGTGAAATAAATTTAAAAACCTAAAAAAAAGCAGCTAATCATTTAGCTGCTTTTTTTTAGTTATTAAAATATCAATTTAGGATATTTGTAGGTAAAGCATTAATTTTGAGTAAAATAATTTATTATGAAGATTAAGAAAATATTTTTTGTGTTAACATTTTTAGTTGGTTCTGTTTTATCGCTAAAATCTCAAAATACAGTCGGTACCATTTTCAACAGCTTAGATGCTCAGGATGGTTATACATTATTTGCATATACTGGAGACACGATAACCTATTTAATTGATAATTGTGGTCAAGTCGTAAATCAGTGGAACAGTGAGTATGGAGCTGGAAATTCAGTTTATTTATTAGATGATGGAGGGTTGATTCGTTGTGGAAAAACTCCAGTAACTTTTTTTAATGCCGGAGGAAGAGGTGGTTTACTTGAAATTTTTGATTGGCAAGGAAATTTAAATTGGCAATTTTTTTATTCAGATACATTGCAATCTTTACATCACGATGTAGCATTATTACCTAACGGAAATATTTTAGCCATTGCATTTGAATTAAAAACAAAGCAGGAATCTATTGATGCAGGAAGAGACACTTCTTTGTTAGCTGAAAATGCGCTTTGGCCTGAAAAAATAATTGAGATTAAGCCTATTGGATTTGATAGTGCAGAAATTGTATGGGAATGGCACATGTGGGATCATTTAATTCAGGATTATGACAATACAAAACCAAATTTTGGTGTTGTAGAAGAGCATCCTGAGCTCTTTAATTTGAATTATGCGCCTAAAAATAAAGCAGATTGGGCTCATGCTAATGCAATTGATTATAATGCTGATTTAGATCAAATAATTTTAAGTTTAAACTTTTTTAATGAATTCATTATTATAGATCATTCTACAAGTACGCTCGAAGCTGCTTCGAGTTCTGGAGGTTTAATGGGTAAGGGAGGTGATATTTTATACCGATATGGAAATCCAGAATCATATAATCATGGAGACTCTTTAGACCGCATTAATTATAGTAACCATAATGTACAATGGATTGCAGATTCTTTAGTTGATGGAGGTAAAATAATGATTTACAATAACGGAAATGGTCGTCCAGCAGGCAACTATTCATCTATTGATATTATAGATCCTTTAACTGATGCTTTTGGTAATTATATATTGGAAGCTGATACTACTTTTGGACCTGATTTTCCAGAATGGAGTTATGTAGCACCAAATCCAACAGACTTTTATTCACCTAATATTTCTGGAGCTCAGCGTTTGCCAAATGGTAATACATTGATTTGTCAAGGGAGAGATGCGAGATTGTTCGAGATCGATACTAATGAGGATATTGTTTGGGAGTATTGGAGCCCTGTAACCAATGGTGGTATTTTGTCACAAGGTGATATTCCTATTGGAAATAGAAATGTATTTAGGGCTTTAAGGTATGAGCCAAGTTATTTAGCCTTTTCGGGTAAGGATCTTACTCCGGGCTTACCAATCGAATTAAATCCGGATTTAACAGATTGTTTAACTACAGGGGTAAAAGATTTTAAAGAGTTTGATTCTTTTAATTTAAGTCCAAATCCAGTAAATGACGTTTTAAGAATTGAAATTAATCAATTGGACGTTGATTTTGTTCGTATTTATGATATCTCGGGTCAATTGGTGTATGAAAGTAGTTTTGTTGCTCAAATTGATATTTCTAATTTAAAATCAGGCTTATATTTCGTTTCTATAGGTCAAAATACTAGAAAAATAATAAAAAGGTAGTTTAGAGAACTAATTGTAAAAAAAAAAGCTCCAATAAACGAATTGGAGCTTTTTTTATCCTTATTTTTTATTTTTATATATTCTTTCTATTGTAATATAAGGTCCTGAGCGGGCTTTTTCTGGCTGTTTTGCAGAAGTTATAGCTTGCGGTTGCTTTGGTTCCCATAAACCATTTTTAATAGATCCTTTTATTACTATCGTTTGATTTACATATTTATTTAAATCTAAAGCTGTTATATAGCTTTCACTAAACTTAATGAAGTAGTTTATATTATCTGTTCTAAAATAATACTCTTTATCAGATACAGTTCCCTTAGTTGTTTTTTTTGGAAGACTCAATACTGTTCCTCTTTTTTGATATTCTTTTAATACACTAATCTTTGTCCCATTCTCGTTAGTTTTACATGCACAGAAAGAAATTAATAGGATTGAAATAAAAAGTAATCTCATAGTAAATAATAATTAATAAAAACAAAAGTAAAGAAAGCTATAAATAGCTTAGTAATTTTTAATGTAAAAAAAAAAGGCTCTACATATATGTAGAGCCTTTTCTATTTTTTTTAAGCTAATTATTGCTTAACAAATTTTGATGTAGAAGTAGTTGCTCCAATAACTTTAACAGTATAAATACCATTATCAAAATTAGATACATTTACATTTACATTTTTAGCATTAGCAATTGTTGAGAATACAACTTGACCTAAGTTATTGTATACTTCAACAGTATTACCAGCATCTATGTTTCTAACCATAACGTTATCAACAGCTGGATTAGGCATAACTTCGAAAGTAGCTTCTTTAGATTCAGCAATACCAACTAAAGAGTTAGTTACTGTTCCAAATACTGGTCTCAATACGAATACAAATGCACCAGAATAAACAGTTGATTGTTCAACAAAACCAGTTGTTATACCAGCTGCGTTTACCATTATAGGACCATTTGTGTAATTGTTTTGAGTAGTACCCATTTGAATACTGTTTGCAGTTTCAACAACACTTACAAAGAAATTTCCAGGACCTAAAGGTAAAGATTGAGTTAAAGGACAATCTAAGATAGAGTTCTTGTTAGTAGCACTGTCTAGTACTGGAGTCATAGTTGTAGCTAAAATGTTAGTTGGTTGTCCACCAACGATATCATAAACATTAATAGTTAATTGTTGACCGTTTAAAGCACCATCATTGTTACTAATGAAAACATGGATACTTGTTAATGTGTCATCATTAATAATTTCATATGCTTGACCTAATTCACCACCAGTACCGTTACCAATTCCAGCAGTACCTAGAGTTGCACCTAAATCAGCATTATCTCTAGCGTATACAGAATCACTTACTTGTACAAAGTAGTATGCTGTATCATTTGATTCAACACAATCAGCTTGATCTTTAGTAGAAATGTACTCAACAGCATAAGTTCCTACAGCAGAAGGAGTAAATCCAGTAGTAAATGAGAAAGTACCATTAGCTCCAGGTATCATTGAAGCAACAGCAGTTGAATTTTCAGTGTACTCTAAAGCAGCAGTAATTGCATTGTAAACATTAACAGTAACATTAACATTTGTTACTGTATCAGCACCTAAGTTATTAACAGTAGCACCTGCAACTATATTCTCAACTTGAGTAAGAGGATATTGAGAATATTCAGATTGTAATGCTAGCACAGCTGTATTAGTAACACAAGTAGTAGCTTCTAATTGAACATTGTCAATATTCATTCCTGCAGCCCAACCTGCATCATCATTATATTTAAATGCAACTAATACATTTGATTCATTAAGGTAAGCACCTAAATCAACAACTTGATTTACCCAACCTGCATCAGCAGTTAAAGTACCAGCTGTAGTCCATAAAGTACCACCATCAATACTAACTTCGATAGTACCAATACCACCATATTCAGCATTGAAAAATTTATCAAATGATAAAGCAATAGAACCTACTCCTCCAGATGCAGTAGCAAAATCTTGAGCAGGTAAAATCATTTTATCGTCAGATTTATCACAGTTACAAGCATCATCATTAGTGAATGCAAAGTTACCTGTACCAGCAGTAACAGTGTAATAAGTAGATGAAGCTGCAGTTTCATTTCCAACAGCCCAAATACCATCAGTACTAAGTCCTGTTTCTGTAAAAGCATTAGGAGCATCTGGTAATCCGTTAGCACCTAGTGTTCCTTCGTAGTCTTCAGTAAAGAAAACTTGTGCGTTAGCACTTCCTGCAATACCAACTAAGGCAGCAACAGCAAATGCTTTAGCAAAAAAGTAATTTTTTTTCATAATTATTAGTTTAAAGATTAATTTAAATTTATGCTACAAAAGTACTCTTTTTATAGTTAAATATTAAACAAAAAACGATTATTTTTTTTAAAAATAAAGACTCTGATTCGAAAGTCAACTTTCCAATAATAAAGCAACTTGTATTTATTAGTCATATGTTAAAATGTTAATTTTAGCTTCAACTAACTAAACACAAATTTTAATATGCGTAAATTAATTGCTGTTTTAATAGCATTCTATTCTTATGGAGCTATTCAAGCAAAATCAATCGAACTATATGGTAAAAGAGCTAACGATAAGGTTAGTGGAGCTGAAGTTGTTCGATTTAAAGATTTTTCAACGATACCTAATTATGTAAAATTTAGAAAAGGAAAGGAATTGCCTTTTGATAAATTAAATTCTTGGTTAAATAATTTTTATCCATTGGATTATAACTATGGATTAGATTTAATTAATGTAGAAACTGATAATTTAGGTTTTACTCATTATAGATATCGTCAAACTATTAATAATATACCTGTTGGTTTGAGTATGTTTATTGTTCATACTCAAAATGGATTGATAAAGTCTATGAATGGAGAATTGTTTGATAAGGAGATAAATACTTTAACAAACTCTATTAATGAAGAATCTGCATTATCTAGTGCGTTAGTTTTTGTTGGTGCAGAAACTTACAAGTGGGAGTTAGAGGGAGAGGAGAAACATTTAAAGTGGGCTTCTGATAACAATGAAGCTACTTATTACCCAAAAGCTGATTTAGTGTTGATTTCAAAAGGTGGAGAAATATCAAGTGAATTAAAACTTGCCTATAAGTTTAACATATATGCTCATCAGCCAATGTCTCGTCAAGAAGTTTATATCGATGCAATAAACGGAGAAGTTCTTTGGTCTGAGAATAAAATTCACCATGTTGATGAAGTTGGAACAGCAGTAACAGGTTATAGTGGTACTCAAACAATGACTAGTGATAACACTGGCGGAGGAGTTTATAGATTGCAAGAAACAGGAAGAGGTAATGGTGTGCGAACTTTTAATTGTAATGAAGGGACGAGTTATGGAGCAGCTACAGATTTTACAAACAATAGCGCAACGTGGAATCTTGGAGGAGTAAATAAGTTTGCTACAGATGCACATTGGGGAGCAGAAATGACTTATGACTATTACTTAAATGAGCATGGAAGAAACAGTATAGACAACAATGGGTTTAGATTAGATAGTTATGTTCATTATGATCAAAATTATGGCAATGCTTTTTGGGATGGCCAACGAATGACTTATGGTGATGGAAGTAGTGGAAATGCTCCTTTCACAGCTTTAGATATAGCGGGTCATGAGGTTACTCATGGCTTAACAACATTTACAGCTAATTTGGTTTATCAAGGAGAATCAGGTGCTTTAAATGAATCGTTTAGTGATATTTTTGGTGTATCAGTAGAATATATAGCTCGTCCAGCTCAAGCAAATTGGGTTATGGGTGAAGATTTAGGAGGCACTGGAATTAGAAATATGGCTAATCCTAACTCTAAAGGAGACCCTGATACTTATTTTGGTAGTTTTTGGGCTGATTTAGCAGGAGGAGATAATGGTGGTGTCCATACAAATAGCGGTGTTCAAAATTTTTGGTATGTATTATTAGTTGATGGAGGTTCAGGAACAAATGATAATGGTGATACATATACCGTAAATGCCTTAGGTTTAGATGTGGCAGGAGATATTGCATATAGAAATTTAACAGTTTATTTAACAACAAATTCAAATTATGCTGATGCAAGGTTTTTTTCTATTCAATCAACAATTGATTTATTTGGTGGTTGTACTTCGCAAGTAGAATCTGTTACAAATGCATGGTATGCAGTTGGAGTGGGAGCACAATACCAACCTTTTACAGCTAGCGATTTTGAAGCTTGTTTAGTTGAATCTTGTACTGTTCCATTTACAGTAGATTTTACAAATAATAGTGTAAACGGAAATACTTTTGATTGGGATTTTGGTGATGGAGGAACCAGTGTTGCTTTATCTCCATCTCATACTTATAATGCTTATGGTTCTTATACTGTTGAATTATTTGTTGATGGCGGTGCTACTTGTGGAAATGATATAGAAATAAAAACTGCTTACATAAATATTGACTCAAATTTGGCATGTACAACAGTAATGGCAGCTTCAGGAAGTTCAACAATTACTGAGTGTTCAGGAACTCTTTTTGATAGTGGCGGGCCATGTTCATTATATGGTGCTAATCAAACATCTCAAGTTACAATAGCTCCAACAGGAGCAGGGCAGGTTAATTTAACTATTAATTTGTTTGACGTTGAAGCGGGAGATCAAGGAGGAACGATATGTAATTATGATAATCTTAAAATTTACGATGGGCCAACAACTTCATCTCCATTAATTGGTACTTTTTGTAATAATAATTTACCAGCAGCTACAATTTCATCTTCAGGTAGTGCTATTACAATTGCATTTTTATCTGATGGAGGATTAGAAGAATCTGGTTTTGAAATAGAATGGTCATGTGATGTTGCTACAGCAGCTCCAACTGTTGATTTTATTGTTGATGCAGATACTACTTGTACAGGAGAGGTTAATTTTACAGATTTATCATCAAATGGACCTACTGATTGGCAATGGGATTTTGGTGATGGAACTAATTCCACTTCTCAAAACCCTACTCACATATATACTTCTCCAGGGTTATATACTGTTCAGTTAACAGCAACTAATTTGATTGGTTCAGGAATAGAAACAAAATCTAATTATATCTACATAAATATGCCTGATGCTCCAGTTGTACAAGGAGATAGTATTTGTGAGGGTAACCCAGCAAATTTAACAGCAACTGGAACAGGTTTGTTAAATTGGTATGATTCTCCATCAAGTACAACGGTTTTAACTACTGGAAATTCTTACAATACACCTATATTAAATGCACCTACAACTTATTATGTTGAAGATGTAATTGAGGCACAATTAGAAAGTTTAGGAAAATTAGATAACTCAGGAGGAGGTAACTATCTAGATAACGAACAATATTTAGTTTTTGATGTTTATCAAGAAATGTTTATTCAAACAGTTCAAGTTTATGCTCAGTCATCTGGACCTAGGACGGTTCAGTTAAAAGATAAGTTTGGAACAGTAATAGGAAGTAAGACTCAAAGTGTTTCTGCAGGCTTAAAAACTTTTTATTTGTTATTTACTGTTCCTCCAGGAACTGATTACCAATTAGTGTTGTCTGGTGGATCAACTACAAAAGATTTATATCGGAATAATGCAGGTGTTAATTATCCATATTCAATTAATGGATTAGGATCAATAAAAAACAGTAGTGCTGGATTATCATACTATTATTATTTCTATGATTGGCAAGTAAAAGGACCTGATTGTACAAGCCCTAGGACGCCTGTTTTAGCCGATGTTAATTTATGTACAGGAATCGATGATTTATCATCTAATTCATCAGGTATTAAATCTTACTTTAATTCGTTTTCAAATAATTTAGAAATGAATTTAAAAGATTTAGAGAAAGGGATTTATGATCTATCTGTATATAATACTGTTGGTCAGGTTGTTTATCAAGAACAACTAAATGTTGAAGAATCTAATGTTAGAAAATTCATTAGCCTAGCTTCTCAAGCTAATGGGATATATTTTATCTCATTAAGAAATGAGGAAACATCTTATTCAAATAAAATTGTAAAATAAAAGCAACATAATTTTTTAAGAAAAAGAGCTTTATTTAATAAAGCTCTTTTTTTGTTTTATACTTTTATAAAAAAAACAGACTATGAAAAAAATAATCAATACATCAAATGCACCAGCTCCAATTGGACCATATAATCAAGCAATAAAAGTTGGTAATACTTTATATACTTCCGGACAAATAGCGATAAATCCATCAAGCAATGAATTAGTGATGGATACAATAGAGAATGAAACTAAAATGGTAATGGAAAACTTAAAAGCTGTTCTAAATGCAGCTGATATGGATTTTTCTAATGTGATAAAATGTTCCATATTCATTTCGGATATGAATAATTTTGGAAAAATAAATGAAGTTTATGGAAGTTATTTCTCAAGTGATTTTCCAGCTAGAGAAACTGTAGAAGTTGCATGTCTTCCTAAAAATGTAAATGTAGAAATTTCTGCAATAGCAATAGATTAAGGAAGCAACTTATCTATTTTTAACAAACCATTTTGGTATAAATAATCTTGTCCTTGGTAGAAGGAGATAGCTTCTTCTATTAAGGTTTTATTTTTATCGGTTAGGTTTAAATCATTAGTTGCTCTATTCCAAATGTAGAAGTTTGCTACTTTTTGGTCTCCTAAGACGGTAAGGTTGTCCCCTTTTAAGTAGCCCATTTTTCTATAATTCCCTACAAAAGCTCTTTCATCTTTAGCTTCCATTAAATTAACATCTCTACCAAATAACTGAGTATAATAAGACCAATTTAAATAACCAAAAACAGTAGGGAATAAATCTATTTGAGAACACATTTTATTTACTTCATAAGCACTATCAATTGGTAGATTATAAATTAAAGCAGGAATATGATATTTTGATGCATCTAATTCTTGTCTTCCTGCACTTGAAGCACAATGGTCAGACATAATTACAAAAACAGTATTCTTAAACCATGGTTTTTGTTGCGCTTTTTTTATAAAATCATTAATAGCATAATCAGTATATTTTACAGCACCACCTCTCCCAGTTTTAGAGGGTATATCTATTCTTCCTTCAGGGTAAGTAAAAGGTCTATGATTTGAAGTAGTCATGATGAAATTAAAGAAAGGTTGATTTTGTTGGTAGTTTAAATCTGCTTCTTTTAATACTTTATTATAGATGTCTTCGTCACAAACACCCCAAGCATTTTCAAATTGAACCTCGTTGTCTTCTATATTAGTTCGCTTAGATGTAAATTCATCACCCATTAAATAACCTCGGCCTCTATCAACAATATCAAAACCGTTACCTCCAAAAAACTGATTCATATTGTCGAAATAACCATCTCCTCCATAAAAGAAAACATTCTTATAATCTTTTTGTTTGAATATGCTTCCAATGTTGAATAAATCTGTGTTTTCAGTTCTTTTTACAATGCTTCTTCCAGGTGAAGGAGGAACAGAAAGTGTTATCGCCTCCATCCCTCTTACAGTTCTTGTTCCTGTTGCAAATAAGTTGGTAAAAAAGATGCTGTGTTGTGCTAATGAATCTAAGTAAGGGGTTATTCCTTCTTGGTTTCCAAAACGTTTCATATAGGAAGCGCTAAAACTTTCAATACAAATAAAAACTACATTTGGTTTTAGTTCTTCTCCAACATTTTTTACTTGCCTTTTTAAACCTAAATTATTGTTTGGTATATAAGATTCGTTTTTAGCTAACGTAATATTTTTTATGGTTTTAAATGACTTATCAATATCTTGAGTAATATAAAAATCAGGGTAACTTAATTCGTTATTTCTAAAAGCTGCAAAAAAAGAATAAATACCAGCTTTACTTAATTCATTTTCATATCTGTTAATTGACCATTCAGCATTTTTATTGCTAATGAAAGAAGTAAATAAAATAGAAGTAGAAATTACTAAAACTGTTATTGGTATACGTTGTTTAAGTGGTGTTGTATTTGAAAATGCGGCATTAAAAACTTTAAGCTTTGCAGTAATAAAAATGAATATTCCAACAATTAATAGAATGCCACTTATTAATATTGGCATAGGATAAGATTGATTGATATTTTCAACAACTTCGTAAGTGTAGACTAAGTAATCAACAGCAATAAAATTAAATCGAGTCTTAAACTCTTCCCAAAAGGTAAATTCCGCTAAAAATGAAAAAGTAAAAATGATTAGTCCTAAAGCATAAGAAAAATAAGTTATGCTTTTATCTATTTTTCCACCTATTAGTTTATTGGGTAATACAAAAAGGTATAGGGTGTAAGGAATTAAGAAATAAGAGATTGTTCCTACATCAAAAAATAAACCAGTGAAAATAATTCGAATTAAATTAATGATTGAAAAATCAATATCTTGTATAGACCAAAAATAAAAAATGATACGAATTGCTCCAGAAAGAATCAAAAAGAATAAGGCATAAAAATACAATAAAGAGTACCTTTTATGATTGAATAAGTTAAAAAGTAAATTCATTTATAGTCTTAATAAATTTTAAGATTACAAAGCTAACAATAAAAAGAAAGTAGTAGAAGAGAACAAATGTGAATGTTTTATTTTAGAAGTTAAAAAAACCTATTAATATTGTATTGTAATTTTATGAAGATAGTATTTAGTTTATACGTTTTTTTTAGTTGTTTGAGTTGCTTTGCTCAAACAGATACTTCTAATTTACAGTTTCATCAAATTACTGAAGAGCTTCAATACGGTTATAGCAAACCAAGATTTTTTGATTTATTTGTAAACATCCCTAAAAACTATGTCGATTTAGGAAAAGGAATTGCAACAAAAGATGGGGCAAAGTTATTAGGAATTACAGCTGCTTTAACAGCGGTACTTATACCTTTAGATCAAGATTTAGTAAATCATACTCAAAATATTTCTGCAAACGTTGGCCTTTCGAGAAGTCATCGCTATAAAAAGCTAATAGGAGGGATGGATTTTCCGACTAACATTTCTTCCTTTTATTATCACTTAGGTCATGGGAATACTTCTATGGTTTATGCAACAGGTCTTTTAGTAACAGGTCTTATTAAAAAAGATTATCGAGCTATTCATACTTCTGTAGAAATAGGCGAAAGCATTTTAACGCTAGGCGTAATGACTCAAGGTTTGAAAAGAGTATTTGGGAGGCAAACACCAAATAGAGCTGTTGTTGATGGTGGTAAATGGCAGTTTTTTCCAAATTTAAAAGAGTATATGGTAAACACACCTAATTATGATGCGTTCCCATCTGGTCATATGGCAACTTTAACGGCAACATTTACTGTTATAGCAAGAAATTATCCGGAAGTAAAATGGATTAAACCAGTTGGTTATACTATGATGGGATTGCTTGGAGTTGAAATGATGAATAGTGGAGTTCATTGGGCTGGAGATTATCCGTTGGGAATTTTAATTGGTTATGCAGTTGGTACAGTTTCTTCAAACAGAAGAATTACAAAAGTTGAAAATAAAAAGTTTTCTTATAATAAAACTAAATATACTCCAGAGCTCACTGTTACAAGTTTTTTAGGCCAGCCAATGTTAGGTGCTAGAGTAGTTTTCTAAAACCGTTTGGTTAAATAGATTCCTGTTTCATTTTCATTGAAATAAGGAATTAGAGAGACATTATTATTCTTTTTAAAGGGATTCCAGTTTTTAAGTGGCTCAATTTGGTAAACGATGTTGGTCATTAATATACTAATTCCAGCACCAGCTAACACATCAGAAAACCAATGTGCGTTGTTAATCATTCTAAAAGTTCCGGTTGTAGTAGCAAAAGCAAATCCACTATAGGCAAGCACCGAATTAGTTTCTTTAAATTCTTGAAATAAAACAGTTGCACCTGTAAAAGCTGTTGCTGTATGTCCAGAAGGGAAAGAATGCCCAGAACCATTAGGGCGGGTTTTGTTCATGCCACGTTTAATGGAATGGATAACAATAGCAGTGAAAAGGTTGCTAAAAGCTAAATTTTTAGTTTGGTCAAACCAATGGTTTTTGGCTTTAATTCCTAAAGCATCTGCAATGTACATTTCAGCAATAGGAGCATATTGTATATAGTCGTCAATCCTAAATTCATAATCATTTCCTACTTTATTTCTTAAATCTCTGTTTAAGTTTTTTTCAAAAACACTTCTGTTTAATGACAATCCACTTATAATTAAAACTGAAGGAATTGCAGCTTTTTTTATGAATACATTTTTAGGTTTAGTTGTCTCAGTTTTTGCGCTGTCTTGTTGTGCTTTTAACGATAGGGTTAAAAGAGTAAGACTAAGAAATAGTGCTATTGAAAATTTAAAATTCATTATACTCAGCAATATTAATAAAATGAACTGAGGTAAATTAAAAAATCCCGCACTCAGCGGGATTTTGTGTTTTAATTTAAAACTATTTCAATGTGTTCAATATGTTTAGATTCTCTTATGCTTAATGCTTTAGAGTAATTTAAAATATTGTTGATAGTTTGTTGTTTTGGTGATTTTACGTTTTTCACATTTTCAGTTATTTCTGATTTTAACTTTTTTTCTTTCGATGTTAATTGTAAAAAATCTAAATGAGTAAAAGTTTGCATAGGCTATATTTTAAATAAGTTTAAACAATTAACGATAGATTTATTTACTTATTGTATCAAACAAAAAATCCCAAATAAAATATTTGGGATTGATGAGGTTTAAGTTTTAATATTTATCAACTAATAGAATAAGTTATGTTTTTTTCTTCAGCCATTTTTCTAAGATTTATTAAAGCATAACGCATTCTACCTAAAGCAGTATTGATACTGACATTGGTCATTTCCGAAATTTCTTTAAAACTCATATCAAAATAAATTCGCATCATTAAAACTTCTTTTTGGTCGTGTGGTAAGTGTTTTACCAATTTTTTTAACCTATCATGAATTTGTTCGGCTTCAATTTGTTCATGCTTGTTTTTATCATTTGAAGGGATAATATCAAAAATGTCAAATTCACTATTTCCTTTAACCATTGGCATTCTACTATTTTTTCTATAGTGGTCAATAATTAAATTATGTGCAATTCGCATTACCCAAGGTAAAAATTTACCTTCATCATTATATTTCCCTTTTTTTATGGTATTAATAGCTTTTATAAAAGTATCTTGAAAAATATCTTCAGCTAAATCTTCATCTTTTATTTTATAATAGATGTAAGAGTAAACTTTATTTTTATGGGTTAAAATAAGTTGTTCAATAGCTAATTCGTTACCTTTTATATAGGCATTAATTAGTTCTTTTTCCGAAAGGTTTGAAAGTATCATAATATCTACTTTATTTAGTTATAAATATGTAAAGCACTTTGGCTTATATTTTTTAAAAAAAAGTAAATATTATTTTATAGGCGTATAATTTTAGTAATAATCTAGTAACGTAATTTTAATTGTGATATTGTACTCTTACGTTATTTTTTATTTTTTGTTCGGTTCAAATCTACTAAAAAGAAGAGTAACTTCGTATTTTTTAACACTAATTAACAGCTAAATTCAATATGGCAGCTACCAAAAAGCCTGAAGTAACTACAAAAACGCACATTATTGTTAAGGGTGCTCGGGTTCATAATTTAAAAAATATTGATGTAGCTATTCCTCAAAAAAAATTAACGGTTATAACTGGATTGTCAGGTTCTGGTAAATCTTCTTTAGCATTTGATACTTTGTTTGCCGAAGGCCAGCGAAGATATGTAGAGAGCTTATCATCTTATGCCAGACAGTTTTTAGGGAAACTAGAAAAACCAGATGTAGACCATATTTATGGGATTTCACCAGCAATAGCAATTGAGCAAAAAGTAAATACAGTTAATAAACGTTCTACAGTTGGAACATCAACCGAAATTTATGATTATTTAAAATTATTATTTGCACGTATTGGTAAAACCTATTCTCCAGTTTCTGGTGAAATTGTTAAAAGAGATACGTTAAATGATGTGGTGAATTGGTTGAATAAAAATGAAAATGGAACAAAAACCTTTTTAATTACTACTATTTATTTTGAGGATAGAAAACCAGCAAAACAATTAGAATTATTAAAGCAACAAGGTTTTACTCGATTATGGTTAAATAATAAAGTAGAACGAATAGATAAGATAGATTTAAAAGATTTAGATAAAGAAAAACTTGATGTTTTAATAGATCGTTTTGCTATTGATAAGAGCGATACTGATAATTTAAGTCGTATTTACGATAGTGTTGAAACCGCTTTTTTTGAAGGAAAAGGAATTTGTACTGTTATAGCAGATAGTAATGATAAATTGATTACTAAAAACTTTAGCAACAAATTTGAGTTAGATGGAATAGAGTTTCATGAGCCTAACGTACATTTTTTTAGTTTTAATAATCCTATAGGCGCTTGTAAAACTTGTGATGGATATGGTAGTGTAATAGGAATAGATGAAGATCTAGTAATGCCTAACAAAAGTTTATCAGTTTACGAAGATGCAATAGTTTGTTGGAAAGGAGAAAAAATGCAAGCATGGAAAGATGATTTTATCATGCAATCTACAAAGTTTGATTTTCCAATACATAAACCAATTTATGATTTAACACCTAAGCAATACCGATTGTTATGGGAAGGAAATAAATATTTTAAAGGGTTAAACGAATTCTTTAAAATGGTTGAAGGTGAGAGTTATAAGATTCAATATCGAGTAATGCTTTCGAGGTATAGAGGTAAAACAACTTGTTCAGACTGTAAAGGAACTAGATTAAGAAAAGATGCTAATTATGTTAAAATTGATAATCATACAATTACCGATTTAGTATTAATGCCTATTTCAAAACTGAATAATTACTTTAACTCTTTAAAAAAAGCGTTAAATAAGGAGGATACAGAAATTGCAAATCGCTTATTGATAGAATTGTCTAGTAGGGTAGGGTTTTTAAATAATGTAGGGTTAGGTTATTTAACCTTAAATAGGTTATCATCAACTTTATCTGGAGGAGAATCGCAAAGAATAAATTTAGCCACTTCTTTAGGAAGCAGTTTAGTAGGTTCAATGTATGTTTTGGATGAACCAAGTATTGGTTTGCATTCTAAGGATACAGAGCAATTAATTGGAGTATTAAAAACCTTAAGAGATATTGGGAATACAGTATTGATTGTAGAGCATGATGAAGATATAATTAAGGCTGCAGATGAAATTATTGATTTAGGACCAGAAGCAGGACATCTTGGTGGAGAGCTTGTATTTCAAGGTTCTTATCAAGAATTGGTGAAAAGTGATGCAAGTTTAACTGCAAACTATTTTAGTGGAAAAGAAAAAATAGAAGTTCCACAAACAAGAAGAAAATGGAATAAGTACATTGAAATTTTAGGTGCAAGAGAAAATAACCTGAAAGGAGTTGATGTTAAGTTTCCACTGCATACGCTTAGTGTAATTACTGGTGTAAGTGGATCAGGAAAATCTTCATTAGTAAAAAACTGTTTGTTACCGTCATTAAAAAAGATGTTTGATGGCTATAACGAGCAATCAGGAAGTATCGATAAAATAAGTGGAGATATAAAAAGTATAACGGGAGTAGAGTTTATTAATCAAAATCCAATTGGTAAATCCTCTCGTTCAAATCCTGTTACTTATGTAAAAGCTTACGATGAAATACGAAGTTTGTTTTCATCCCAAAAGCTTGCTAAAGCAAGAGGTTTAAAACCATCTCATTTTTCATTTAATGTTGATGGAGGTAGATGTGATGCTTGTAAAGGAGAAGGTGAGATTACTGTTGAAATGCAATTTATGTCTGATATTCATTTAAAGTGTGAAGATTGTAAAGGAGCTCGTTTTAAAAATGAAATTTTAGAAATTAAATTTCATGGAAAGCATATTTCAAACATTTTAGATTTAACAATCGATGAAGCTATTTTATTTTTTGAAGAAAGCGGTGATAAAATTGCAGATAAAATAGTGCAAAAGTTACTACCATTACAAGAGGTTGGTTTAGGTTATGTGCATTTGGGGCAATCTTCAAGTACGCTAAGTGGAGGAGAAGCTCAGCGGGTTAAATTAGCCTCTTTTTTAGGGAAGAGAGATAATAATAATTTGTTATTTATTTTTGATGAACCTACTACAGGTCTTCATTTTCATGATATCAAAAAACTATTAAAAGCCTTTAATGCTCTAATTGCAATTGGACACTCTATTATCGTTATTGAACATAACTTAGATGTTGTAAAGTGTGCCGATTGGGTAATTGATTTAGGACCAGATGGTGGAGAGAATGGAGGATATCTTCTTTTTGAAGGAATTCCTGAGGAATTAACAAAATGTAAAGGCTCTTTTACAGGGAAATATTTGAAGGAAAAGTTATAGATGAATTATTATCTTCAAAAATATTCTGTAAAACCTCAGTTGCTTAAGAATCAGGTTAATTCTAATTTAGGAATTATTGTAGTTATACCTTGTTATAATGAGCCTAATTTAATTGCTTCGCTAGATAGTTTGTATGACTGCCATTTACCAAATTGTTGGGTTGAGGTTATTGTAGTAATTAATTCAGCTGAAAATGCAGATGAATTGGTACGTGAACAAAACAAACAAACGATAGAAGAGGCATCGAAATGGAAAAAAGAAAACTCAAAAAAAGGAATTGATTTTTATTTCATTGATGAGCCCAACTTACCACAAAAAGACGCAGGAGTTGGTTTGGCTAGAAAAATAGGGATGGATGAAGCAGTTATAAGATTTGAGCAAATAAATAAACCCGATGGAATTATTATTTGTTTTGATGCAGATGCAACTTGTGAGCAAAACTATTTGGTAGAAATTGAAAAGCATTTTAAAAACAACCCCAAAACTCCCGGTTGTTCCATACATTTTGAGCATCCATTAAAAGGAGATAAATACCCTGATTATATTTATAAAGGCATTGAAGAATATGAGTTGCATTTGCGCTATTATAAAAATGGATTAAAATTTTGTGGCTTGCCTTATGCTTTTCACACCATAGGTTCCAGTATGGCAGTGAGAAACAGTGTTTATCAAAAGCAAAATGGAATGAACAAACGCAAAGCAGGTGAAGACTTTTATTTTTTACAGAAAATTATTCCTTTAGGAAATTTTACTGAAATTACTACTACCAAAGTGATTCCATCACCTAGGATGTCAGATAGGGTGCCTTTTGGAACTGGTAAAGCAATGCAAAATTACCTTGATAACCAGCAAAAAGAGCATTTATCTTATAGCATAAAGTCTTTTATTGATTTAAAGCAGTTTTGTGAAAAGGTTCCTGAATTGTATATTTCAAATAATGTAGAATTTCCACAATCTGTAAAAGACTATTTAGCTGAAATTAATTTTAAAGGTAACTTAGAAAAGATAAAGAAAAACAGTCCAACCCAAATACATTTTATAAAACTATTTTTCAATTGGTTTAATGCCTTTAAGGTATTAAAGTATATGCACTTTGCTCGAGATAATTATTACCCTGATGTTTTGGTAACAGAAGCAGCAAATGATTTGTTGTTATTGTTGGGTTATAAAAAACAAAAAGAACAAGAATTGTTAGTGTTTTATCGAGAGATGGATAGAAAATTGAATTGATTAAGTTTTATTTATGGTTTTATCCGATCAAAAATATACAAGGCCTTTTGTGTAGGTTAATTTTGGTAGTTTTCCAATCAATAACTGATTTAGTAATAATTTGTTCTGTTGGCAAAGTAATGTCAATGGCAATACATAATTTGGTATTGTCATTCAAATTTTTCAACACATCCTCAAAAAGATTTACATTCCTAAAGGGTGTTTCAATAAAAAGTTGTGTTTGTTTTTGGTTATAAACTCTTCGCTCTAATTCTTTAAGTTTTGCAACTCTTTCTTTTTGCTCTTTTGGTAAATAGCCATTAAAACAAAAACTTTGTCCGTTAAATCCACTCGCCATTAACGAAAGAAGGATGGAAGAGGGGCCAACTAAAGGAACAACTTTTATATCGCGTTGTTGAGCCATGTCAACAATTTCAGCCCCGGGGTCAGCAACACCTGGACAGCCAGCTTCCGATAAAACGCCAACATTTTTACCAGCTAATAAAGGTTTCATAAAACTGGCTAAGTCTTCTAATTGTGTTCGTTTATTTAGTTCGTAAAAAGTTAAATCAACAATAGGGATCGTAATACCTGAACGTTTTAAAAATCTTCGTGCAGTTTTTATATTTTCAACAATGTAAGTGTCAATTTCGTTAATTAACTGAAAGTTAAATTCAGGGATAACTTGATTAATAGGTGTTTCTCCTAAAGTAACCGGTATTAAATATAAAGTTCCTGTATTATTCATTGTTTAAATTTTTTATAAAAGCATCGCAAGCAATATCAAGCATTTGGTAAACGTCTTCAAAACCCTGCTCTCCTCCATAGTATGGATCAGGTACACTTTTGTTTTGGTTAGGAGAAGATTGATTTAAAAACAAACTTACTTTCAGTTTATCTTTTTCAGTTTTTGCAAGTGCTACAATATCGTTATAATTTGAACTGTCCATTGCAAATATATAATCAAAGCCTTCAAAATCTCTAGTTGTGAATTGTCTTGCTTGTTGTTGTGAAATATCGATATTGTATTCTAGTCCTTTTGCTTGCATTCTTTTATCAGGTGCATCACCAATATGGTAAGAAGATGTTCCTGCCGAATCTACAGTTATTGGTAAATTTAGTTCTTTTATTTTGTGTTCTAAAATTCCTTGTGCCATTGCCGAACGGCAGATGTTTCCTAAACAAACAAATAAAACTTTTGTCATAAGTAAAAAGATAAAATGTAAAGTAACGTTCCAACAATTATAGCAATTAATATGTAAAATAATCGTGACTGACTTTTTTTGTCAAGGGGTTTATAATGTTGGGGAGTTTTATGTTCTTTTTTTAAAAAGCTCAAATTTTTAGCTTAAAAAAAACAGGAATCTTGAGTTGATTCCTGTTTAGTTAGTGCAAAATAAATATCAATATATATTATTGTAAACTTATTTTCTTTTTCAAATCCTCAATGTAACCTCTAAATCTTTTGTCGGTATCCATTAAGTTATTTACAGTTTTGCATGCGTGCAATACAGTTGCGTGGTCTTTTCCTCCGCAGTGCATTCCAATTGTTGCTAAACTAGATTTTGTCATTTGCTTAGAGAAATACATTGCAATTTGTCTTGCTTGTACTACCTCTCTTTTTCTTGTTTTCGATTTTAGTGTATCAATGCCCATATCGAAATAGTCACAAACAACTTTTTGTATATAATCAATAGAAACTTCTCTAGCTGTATTCTTAACAAATTTGTCAACCATTTGGCGAGCCAAATCAATTGTAATTGCTTTTTTATTAAGCGAAGCTTGAGCTAAAATAGAAATTAAAGCACCTTCTAATTCCCTAACATTTGTTGTAATGCTGTATGCAATATATTCTACAACATCTTTAGGTAATTCTAATCCTTCGTTGTACATTTTCATTTCTAAAATTGCAATACGAGTTTCCAATTCAGGAGCTTGTAAATCAGCAGCTAATCCCCATTTGAAACGGGATAATAAACGCTGTTCCATTCCAATAATTTCAACAGGTGCTTTATCTGCTGTTAAAATAATTTGTTTTCCTGATTGGTGTAAATGGTTGAATATGTGAAAGAAAACATCTTGTGTTTTCGCTTTTCCTGCAAAGAATTGAACATCATCAATAATTAATACATCTATCATTTGATAGAAATGAATAAAATCATTGTGTTCGTTATTTCTTACAGCATCAATAAATTGATGTGTAAATTTTTCTGAAGAAACGTATAATACAGTTTTGTTTGGAAATCTATTTTTAACATCAATACCAATTGCATGAGCTAAATGTGTTTTTCCTAAACCAACGCCACCATAAATTAAAAGTGGATTAAATGCTGTTCCTCCTGGATTTTTTGCTACCGCAAATCCTGCTGATCTTGCTAAACGATTACAATCACCCTCAACAAAATTTTTGAATGAGTAGTTTGGATTTAATTGAGAATCAACATTAATTTTCTTTAAACCTGGTATAATGAATGGGTTTCTGATTGACTTATCTTTATTTAAATCAATTGGCATAGTAACAGGATTATTCTTAGTTGCCTGTCTGTTAGTTGCTGGAATTTTTACAGTGTATGGTTTAGTATTGCTCTGGTTGTTTTCCATTACAATGCTATACTCTAATCTTCCTTCTGGGCCTAATTCCTTTTTAATGGTTTTTTTAAGAATATTAACGTAGTGTTCCTCTAACCACTCATAAAAAAATTGGCTCGGTACCTGAATTGTTAAGACTTTATCTTTCAACTTGATAGGGGTTATAGGCTCAAACCATGTTTTATAGCTTTGTAAGCTAACATTGTCTTTAATGATTTGAAGGCTGTTTTCCCATATCGTTGTAAAATCTTTCTTCATTGTAAAAAACTCCTTATTTTTTATTCGTTAATAATATTATAAAATTCTTAGTTTGAGATTTTAATAATCGTGTGTTAATAAATAATTAATACCTTAAATTTACTAAAACTCTTTCAAAATCAATGGGTTCGTCGAAAAAATTACCATCGTTTTTAACTCTAACAAATATTTGAATAAAAAAGTGAAAAAAAAAACTTTTTTAGTATTGTTTTTTTAAAAGTTTTTTCTCAATTAAAAATTAACTTCAATTGCTTGTACACTAGACTGGAAGTAGTTTGCAGATTTATTGGGAGTTATGAAAAAATCGATACGACCTAAATTAATTCCTGCCCATCCAACTTGGTTAATTAATACTCTTTTTTTAACATTATTTTTAATTTCTGTAGGCTGAGTTAAAAAAGTGTGAGTATGTCCACCAATAATTAAATCAATATTAGTTGTTTCCCTTGCAAGAATAAGATCAGAAACCTTATTACTTTTATATTCATACCCTAAATGAGATAAACAAATAACTAAGTCGCAATGTTCTTCATTTTTTAAGAAAGCTGCTTTTTTATTGGCAATTGTTATAGGGTTGTTGTAGATAGTTTCTTTGTACAATTCTTTACTTACTAGGCCATCTAATTCAACACCAACTCCAAAAACACCAATTTTAATATTGTCTTTAATAAATATCTTATGAGGAATAATTTCTCCTTTTAAGATAGTATTGTCAAAATTGTAGTTTGCATTTATAAAAGGAAAGTTGGCGTGAGGTAACATTTTTTGTAATCCTTCAATCCCATTGTCAAAATCATGATTTCCAATTGTAGCAGCATCATATTGCATTAAACTCATGAGTTTAAAGTCAATTTCACCTTCAAATTTATTGAAGTAGGGTGTGCCTTGAAAAATGTCGCCTGCATCTAATAATAATACATTTTGCTCACTAGCTCTAATTTTTTCAATTAAAGCAGCTCTTCTGGCTGCTCCACCAAGATTAGGGTATTTAGGATCGTTGCTTGGAAAAGGTTCGATGTGGCTGTGTACATCGTTAGTGTGTAAAATGGTAATTTTTGTAGCTTCATCTTTAGATAAGGCATAACTACTAAAAGGAATTGCATGCAACGAAACTAATCCGCCACCAGCAATAAAAATTTGTTTTATGAATTGTCTTCTACTACTCAAAAGTTATCCTCCCATCTATGTTGCTAGTTAATTTATTCCCTTTTGAATTTTCTTGGATGCAATATTTAATAATGGCATCACGAAGTTTGATGTTTACTTTTTCTGTTTTTATTGGGTTTAAGAAAAAATTCATTTTATCGCCACCACCTGCTAGATAGTCGGAAGTTAAAACTTTTACGTAATTATTTGGGAATAGATTTTCATCTAAGATAAATTCTTTACCTGAAAATTTAAAGGAAATATTTCCAGAAATTGGCTGTCCTCCAACACTGTTTAAGTAATGAATTAATGATTTTAAGCTATCCTTATTTAATGTTAAAACAACCAACTCATTTTCAAAAGGCATTAGTTCAAATATTTTTCCTATAGTGATTTCTCCTTTTGGTAAAGAGGTTCTTAAGCCTCCAAAGTTTAATAAGCAAAAATCGATACTATCATTATAAATTTCGGTTGCTATTTCTAAACTTAAATCGGCTACCAAGTTTCCTAGTTTAGTTTCTGGTTTGCCTTTTTCTTTAGGAAATTCTTCTGCTGAAATTACTAAAACTTCATTCATTTCAGCATCTAAAGCTGTTTTGTAAGGAGTGATGAGTTCTGTAGCATTTTTGTAGTTGCTTAAAGTTGTATCAATACTTATAGAAGAATTATTTGATACATATTTAATTTTATTAGAGCAAGCAAATAAAATGCTGAATAAAAGAAATGATAGGTATAAATGGAGTTTATTCAATTATAGTTTTTTTATTGAATTCAAATTTAGAAATTTGAATCTTATTAAATGTAAAATTAAAGTAAAGATATGTTTGTGTCGAAAACAAAAGTAAGAGTAAGATATTCAGAGACGGATATGATGGGGTATTGTTATTATGGTAATTATGCTGCTTTTTTTGAGGTTGCAAGAGTGGAAGCTATTCGTAGTTTAGGTTTTAGTTATAAGCAAATGGAAGATGAAGGAATTGCTTTGCCAGTATTAGATTTTTCTATAAAATACTATAAACCTGCTTTTTATGATGATGAATTAACGATAGAAACTACTATAAAAGAAGTTCCTAAAGCTCGTATTCATTTTACTTATAAAACGTTTAATGAAAAGGGTGATTTGCTAAATGAAGCACAAACTACGCTGGTTTTTATCAGTAAAACGACTATGAAGCCTTGTTCAGCTCCAGATGAAATTGCTGAGGCAATTCAAAAATATTTATAAACCTTTTTGTTGTATTTAATTAATCGTAATTTTACGATTAATTAAATACATATATGGGGACTACCAAAACCATTAAATTTTCTGAAATTCAAAACCGAAAGGCTGAGTTGTATAAGGCGCTTGGTCATCCTGCACGTATAGCTATAATTGAATTTTTAATAAATCAAAATTCTTGTGTTTGTGGAGATATTGTAGATGAGTTACCTCTGTCTCAATCTACTATTTCACAACATTTAGCAGCGCTAAAAGCAGTTGGAATTATAAAAGGGGAGATATCAGGTGTTAAAACTTGTTATTGTATAGATGAGAATGTTTGGAGTGAACTAGATTCTATGACTAGAATGTTTATGAATAGTTATGATGTTAAAAATAAATGCTGTTAAAAACTAATAAATTATGAAGCTATCTGAATTTAAAAAATATTTAAATGGAGTTAAGGAAGTTAACTTTCAATTACCCAATAAGGAAATGGTACCAACACATTTTCATGTAACAGAAGTGGGGGAGGTTACTAAAAATTATATTGATTGTGGAGGAACAATTAGAAATGAAAAAGTAGTAAATTTTCAATTGTGGCAAGCAAAAGATTATGATCATCGTTTATCAGCCGAAAAGCTGTTGAATATTATTAATCTTTCTGAATCAAAATTAAATATTGGTGATTACGAAATTGAAGTAGAATACCAAGCAGAGACAATAGGTAAATATAGTGTAGGTTTTGAGAATGAAAATTTTCTTTTGTTAAATAAGTTTACCGATTGCCTTGCAAAAGATAATTGTGGCATTCCTGAAGAAAAATTAAAAGTGAAATTATCAGATTTACAAAATCAAAGTTGTTGTTCTCCTGAATCAGGATGTTGCTAATTAAAAATTCAAATAAAAATGGGAAGTGACAAAAAAATTGGATTTTTTGAAAAGTACCTTACTCTTTGGGTATTGATATGTATTGTTGTGGGGATTTTGGTTGGTAAAATTGCAGGAACAAGTATTCATGTATTGAGTGATATGAATATTTTTGACGTGAACATCCCTGTCTCTATTTTAGTTTGGTTGATGATTTATCCGATGATGGTTCAGATAGATTTTACTTCTGTAAAAAAAGCAGGAACAAAACCTAAAGGACTTGTGTTAACAGTTATAATTAATTGGTTGGTTAAACCTTTTACAATGGCATTTTTTGCGTGGGTATTTTTTGATCAATTGTATGCAGCGTATATTAATCCTGAAGAAGCGAAAGATTATATTGCTGGAGCGATTTTATTAGGTGCAGCACCTTGTACAGCTATGGTTTTTGTTTGGTCTTATTTAACTGATGGTGATCCTGCTTATACTTTAATTCAAGTGTCAGTAAATGATTTAATTATACTAGTAGCTTTTATTCCAATTGTTGGTCTTTTACTTGGTGTTACTAATGTGGAAGTGCCATACAATACATTAGCAACCTCTATTGTGACATTCGTTGTGATTCCTTTGGTAGCAGGGGTTGTTACTCGGTTATGGTTAATAAAGATGAAAGGAGAGGAATGGTTTTCAAAAGTTTTCTTAAAAAATTTAAAACCAGTTTCTATTCTTGCTTTGTTAACTACTTTGGTGTTGTTGTTTGCTTTTAAGGGGCAGTCAATAATTGATAATCCCTTTTTAGTATTATTAATTGCAATTCCCTTAATAATTCAGACTTATTTTATCTTTTTTATTGCTTGGGGCATTGGTAAATTTATTAAACTTCCTCATGCAACATGTTCTCCAGCAGCAATGATTGGTGCAAGTAACTTTTTTGAGTTAGCTGTTGCTGTAGCTATTGCACTTTTTGGTATAGATTCAGGGGCGGCATTAGTAACTGTAGTAGGAGTTTTGATTGAGGTGCCAGTAATGTTGTCTTTAGTTAAATTTTCTAATAGATATAAATATTAATAAATGAAAAAAGTATTATTTGTTTGTGTTGAAAATTCATGTAGAAGTCAAATGGCAGAAGCTTTTGGTAAAATACATGGAGAAGGAATCATAGAGGTATATAGTTCAGGTTCTCGCCCTTCAGGTGTAGTTAATCCTAAAGCAATTGCTTCGATGTTAGAAGTAGGTTATGATTTGAGTACGCATAATTCTTTTGGGCTTAATGAAATTCCACAAATAGAGTGGGATTATGCAATTACGATGGGGTGTGGAGATGAATGTCCGATGATTAAAGCTGTAAATAGAGAAGATTGGGGGTTGCCAGATCCTAAGCATATGGAGCCAAATGATTTTGCAAAAGTGCGAGATATTATTGAACGAGAGGTTATGGATTTAATAGCACAGTGTAAATAAAATTGAAAATAAGCTCGATATAATTATCGGACTTATTTTGTATTGTGAACTTTAGAACTCTTAAAATACTTTGGTTGATAACTTTTTAGGGGATCAATATCCCATTTTTATTTATTCCCTACTTTTATTTAAAAAGTATAGTATAGCATGAAGTACAGAGTATTAACAAAGGATGAGTTGTTAGAATTAGAAGAAGATTTTAAACACTTTTTAATTGCTAACGGCATATATGATGATGAATGGGTTGAAATGAATAAAAAGAGTCCAAAAAAAGCTCAAGATTTAGTTGAGCTTTTTAGTGATGTGGTTCTTGATAAAGCCCTTAAAAATATTAAGTTTATAGAGCATATTACTCCTCAGGGAATTAATGCATTCTTTTTTGCTGACAAAGAAGTTGTTTTAATAGGCTTAACATCAAGCAATAAAAAGGTAGATTTTACAAAAGATACATTGGATAAGTTTAAGAATGAATTAAACATATTTAGAACAGTAAAGCCTTATTTTAAAAGCAGAGAAGAAGAGGTTTTTGAATTATTAGAAACAGGATGTTCTATAATAGGTGAGGAAAGGTTTAAAAAGCTTGAATTAGCTTATACTTATTCTACTCAAAAACTTAAAAATTAAAGATGAAACTTATAATTAGCTCCTTTTTTTCATTCTTACTTACTTTGGGTTATTCTCAAACCATTCAGGATTTAAAGAATGAAGTTTCAAAATTAGTTGCTGATTTAGATTTAAAAAATGCTTCTATTAGTTTTTATGCTATAGACTTAACAAACAATCAAGTTGTTGCAGGATTAAACTCTAATAAAAGTTTAGTTCCTGCTTCTACAACTAAGTTGGTTACAACAGCATCAGCTCTTGAAATTTTAGGAGGAGATACTCGTTTTAAAACTCAAATTTTACATACAGGTTCAATAGATACTTTGTGCAGAGTATTAAATGGAGATATTATAATTAAAGGTGGAGGAGATCCTTCTTTGGGAGCGGAAAGATATTCGAAACATTATGGAGATTTTATTAATCAATGGGCTATTAAAATTAAAGCTTTAGGTATTGATTCTATAAATGGGAGAGTGATTGGTGATGCCTCTTGTTTTACAAGTCAAACAACACCTTCAACATGGATTTGGGGTGATTTAGGTAATTATTATGGAGCTTCGCCCTCAGGATTATCAATCTATGAAAATACTTGTAAAGTTGAATTTGAATCTGGGAAAAAAAATGGTGATTCAACGATCATTACTTGTGTAATGCCTTTTGTTCCAGAGTTTAATATCGAGAATGAAGTTAAAAGCACGAATACAAAGAAAGATGAATCATATTTTTATGGTGCTCCATTTCAGGTTAATAGAATAGCTAAAGGAGGAATTCCTTTAAATAAAAAAGGATTTGATGTGAAAAGCTCAATACCAGATCCTTCTTTGTTAGCAGCTTTTGAATTAGATATGGAGATGAGAATGATGGGGGTAAAATTGAAAGATAAATATACCACGAAGAGAATACAGGAGTTTGATGGCGATCAAGAAATTCATCTGATAACAAAAACTTATTCTCCAAAGCTTACAGATATAATAAATCAAACAAATACTTACAGTATTAATTTATATGCTGAGCATTTGCTAAATCAAATTGGGTTGAAAGTTTATAAAAGTGGAGATCCTGAATCTGGTACTACAGCCATTACAAATTTTTGGAAAGGAAAAGGAATAAATGTTGAAGGTTTATATCTTAATGATGGAAGTGGTTTATCTAGATTTAATGCAATTTCTGCAATGCATTTGGTTTCGATATTAGAATACATGAAAAAAAGTGAAAACTACAATGAATTTTATAATTCTCTGCCAATTGCTGGTAGAAGTGGTACCATAAAATCTATTGGTAAAAAAACTTTTGCTGAAAATAATTTGAGAGCAAAAAGCGGCTATATGACGAGAGCCAGAAGTTATGCAGGATATGTTACTACAAAATCTAAGAGGGAACTAGCTTTTGCTTTAATTGTAAATAATTACAATTGTACTCCTTATGAAATGAAAAAAAAAATGGAAAGCTTAATGATTAAACTTTCCATAATTAATGATTGAGTAGTTAAAAATTAAATAGCGTGTAATTTGCCATTTTTAGCTTTACCTAAAACAGTAACATCTTTTACACGTTCATATTCTTTTATTGCTTGAAGCATAGCTTCTTCAGTATCTCTTCTTAATTTAATACCACTTCTTTCCCCTTTGTTTCTAACTTCTATATAATATCCGTCTTTTAACTTAGTAGGTTTTGTTGCTGGCCTTCCCATAATCTTAATCTAATTTTAATTTAATCTAAGTTACCATAAAAATCGAGATAATTTAGTAAAATTTAATTTATTTAACAACAATTAACAAACAATATTGGTGATGACATATAGAATTTAAGTAAAAAAGCCCCTCAATATTTGAAGGGCTTTAGTCGATTTGAGCGGAGAAAGAGGTTTTTGAACCTATTTCTCTGTATTCTTTGATATCATTGATTTCTATACGAATTCCCTAGTAGCTAGGGTAACGAATAGGGTAGCGATCTTTCAAATAACATTTATTTTACAATGTTAAGTTATTTCCTTTATATTATTTATTTAAAACGAAATACGCTTGAAAATATTAAAACAAATTTAAAGACTAAAGATTTGTTTTAATAATAGTTAAGATATACTAAAAACATTAAAATTTAGCACATGGAACAAAGTGTCTTTTTTTTCTTTTCTTCTTTTTGTATGGGTATTCATAAATTAGAGATAATTCATGTGATCCCCCAGAATTATTAATTTCTAATTTTGATAATGTTATGTCATAAGAATATGCGAATTTAAATCCTTTGTTATCTATTCCTGCTAGTAAAACTATAGCGTCATTGTCAGAAATACTATAATTTTTTATAAAAGGAATCCCTCGATACCATGCTCCTAAGACCAGTACATTTTTATTATAATATACTCCTAAGTCCAATTGATTCCAATATTGTTGTTTCTTGTAGTTAAAAGTTACCATGATGTTACTTCCTTCATCATCTCCATAACCTTCATCAATTAAAAATTTATACCCCCCATGTATGGATGTTTTTAAAGGAAGTTTAGTTTTTCCAGATATAAGAGATTGTTCAGGCTGAGTAAGATGATCGAAAGAAAAGCCAAACCAAAATTCAGAAGAGTAGAGTAGGAATCCAGTTGAACCATCAAAATAAGAAATCCTTTGGTCTGAAAAATTTTCTACTGTTTCATTTGCTCCATCTCTAATAATTTGGTCAGCAAATAATAATTCATTTTTGTCAATTCCTCTAAATGTGTAAGAATATTTTATACCAGCCTTTACAAATAGTTTTCTATTAATAGGTAATGCATAGGAATATAAACCTCCAATATTCGTAAACTTTAATCCTCCACTTCCTGATTTATCTTGAGTTGCTATTATTCCAATTCCGCTATTATAATTTGATAAATTATGGTCGTATGAAAATGAATATGAATTAAATGCTCCTGGTATAGAAGCCCATTGTTTTCTGTAAATTCCAGAGAACCTTCCCACATCAGTGTTTCCAGTAAACGCAGGATTTAAATATAATGAAGCAGCATAATATTGAGAGAATTGAGGATCTTGGGCATTAGAGAAAATACTAATGCTAAGTAATAATATAATGATGATATGTTTATATATAAAATTCATTATCTAATTAAAGTAACATCTCCAGCTTTTTCTAGTATACTTCCATCAATGTATGTAAGGTTTATTTTCCAAACATATACATCCTGCTGTAGCATAACACCATTCAAATAACCATCCCATCCTTTGTTAATATCAAATGATTCAAATATTAATTCACCCCATCTATTAAAAATCATTAAATGATAATCTTTTACAAATTTTGTAAAAGGATAGAATATATCATTAGTTAATGAATTTATATCGTATTGTCCTCCATTTTGGCCATTAGGGTTAGGTGTAAATGCATTTGGTATCTCAAAGTTAAATGTAGGTTTAACGATAACAGGTAATGTAATACTTCCTTCACAACCAAAAGAATTAGTTACTGTAAGATTTACGTTGTATGTCCCTGTATCTTGGTAAGTATGTATTGGGTTCATTACAGGAGATGTTTCACCATCTGCAAAATCCCATAAATATGAAATGGCTACATCAGATTGATCAATAAAGATAATTTCAGCATTGTCAAGGTCTGTAATAAATGGTGTTGCAGTAAAGTCAGCTATAGGGTTCGGATGAACAGTAACAGAGTTAATAATAGTATTGTTGTTGACACATCCTTCATCTGTTGATACAGTTAGTGTTACATCATAATTACCAGAAGTTAGGTAAGTGTGTGATGGATTCTGTTCATTTGATATTTCGCCATCGCCAAAATCCCAATTCCAAGAGACAATACTGTCAATTGGGGTGGTTGATAAATCATTAAATATTACTTCAATTGGAGCGCAATCAAAACCATTTCCAGAGAATAATACATTAGGAAGTGGTTTAAATTCTAATGCTGAAGAATCTATAATAACTACACCACACGCATTCGATACAGTAACAATATAAGTAGTAGGTTCATTCGGTGCTATTTGAAAAGCTCCTGGAGTATTACCTAAGCCATTATTCCAACTATAGCTTAATGGACCAGTATTAGGATTATTTACGGTAGCATAAATTAAAGTATTAGTACCTTGGCAAATAGGTGAATTTACTATGACATCTACATCACTTTGATCTAAAGATTGAACATTAACAATTACAGTATCTGATGTTCCTGTACATCCATTTTGATCAATAGCAGTAACTATATATTGAGTCGTAGATGATGGAGAAACATTTGCTGGGTTAGCTAATCCTATTGAATTATTCCAGAAATATAAGTATCCTCCATTCCCCCCTGAAGCAGATGGAGATAGATTAATATTGTTGCCATTACATATTGTAACATCTGGAATATCATTAATAATTACCGGTGTTGGTGAATTAATAATTGCAGAAGTTGTATCAATACAGCCATTAATATCTGTAACAATTACTGAATAAGTACCATTTGGTAAATCTACAGCAGTTTGAGTAGTTTGAATCGGAGAACTATTCCATGAGTAAAAATATGGCGCGGAACCCCCAGTTGGAGTAACTGTAGCTTGACCATCATCGCTTCCTATACATAACTCATTAAGAGTCGAACTAATTGTTGCATTTAATATTTCAGGTTCAGTAATAATTATAGTTTTATCAACTGTACAGTTGTTTGAGTCAGTTATAGTAACTGTATAGTTACCACTGATTAAATTATTTATTGAAGGAGTTGTTTCACCGTTTGACCATTGATAGTCATATTGAGGAGAACCACCAATTCCAGATACAAATATTTCACCAGTGCTATTACCATTACAATCAGCATTAAAAAGTGAATCGATATTTACTTCTAAATTGGTAGGTTCATTAATGAAAATAGTATCATTAGATGTACATCCGTTTCCGTCTATTAAAGTTACAATATGTGTTCCTGCCATAAGATTAGAAGGGGAAGAAGTATTAATACCGCTTGGTGCCCACATATATTCATACGGAGGTATACCTAAAGAAGCAGAAGCAGTTGCAGTACCTGTATTTTCTCCAAAGCAAAGAACATCAGTAGATGCATCTATTGTGACTTTTGGATTTGGAACATCGATTAATGTAATAGAATCAGTATTACTACAACCATTATTATCAGTGATTGTTACATAGTAATTACCAGCTAAAACATTTGATATTAAAGCAGTTGTATCACCATTTGACCATAAAAAACTATATGGAGCAGTACCGCCAGTAGCTGTAGATAAAGCACTCCCATTTGATAGCCCACAAAATGTATTTATTGTATTTACAATTGAAGTTGTCAGTATTGAAGGTTCAGTAGATACTCCATTTGTATCTTTTATACAACCATTATCATCAGTAACAGTAATAGAGTAGTTACCAGCATTAAGATTTTCAGCGATAGAGTCATTATCAGAGTT
>NZ_VOOS01000006.1 GCF_007993035.1 Vicingus serpentipes | reverse complement strand
GATATTACATGGAGCACAAGCCGTTCCGATAACAACAGAGTCTCTTGCTGGGCATCCATTTGCATCAATAATATCTAAAACATAAGTTCCTTGGCATAAGCCAGTAATATTTGGAGTACCTTGCCCTCCTCCAGGAGCAGGCAACCAGGTATAAGAAGCTATAGGAAGAGCTGCATTATTAAAAGTAGCAGACGCTGTTCCATCACATGCGCCACAGTTTTCAATTGTAGAATTGAAATTAATTGTTGGCTGATCTAAAATAGTCATTGGAAGCGTATCATGAACAAGCGTTCCACAAACATCATAAGATAAAATGATATTCATAGTTTCAGTTCCTTCAACCAAACCATCAGCAAATGGAGAAATTGTTATAGAAGTTGTTGATGGCCCAGCTGGTAAATTGTAACTACCTGGAGTAACAAAATCAACCCCATTAGTCGCCGAACCTGTTGTAGTGATATTAACGGTTGTAGCTACTGCAAAATTGGCTATTATCTCAAAACTGGCATCAATACAATTTTCGGCAGCTTCAACTACAATTGGATTTAAAGTCGCATCACTATTTGGACAAACCAATCCTTCAAAATCTAGGAAAACACCTGAATCATAATTACAATCTCCAGCATCAGCAATGATTAATTTCATATGATAGGTTTGACATTGAACAACAGGCATTGTTGCAGTAATTGCTGTTGTTAACCCATCATACTCAGTATTTGTTCCTCCAGTATTATCTACATAGTATCCTGCATTAGACCCATTATTAACGTTATCAATAGAAACAGGAGTAGTAGTACCAGGAATTAAAGCTACGTTCTCCGAATTATAATTTCCCCCTCCTGGATTAGGACCAGTAAGAAAAAAACCGAAAGCATCATTATATGAACCCCCAACAAATTCGGGGTACTCTTCTGAAGCAAAAACATAATCTAAAGTTAGAATATCACATTGTGGAATTACATCAAATTCCAACATACAAACATCTTGATTTGCCTGGGGCTCAATAGCTGTTAAATCAGGATCAGAAGCAGAAGTTCCTGGACAAGCACCAGTACCACTACCTATATTGGGACCAGTTGCCATAGTTGCATCACCTGTAGTTAATAATATACCCTCTGACAGCCCTAAACTTCCAGCTCCGCCGGTAAATGTAGCATAAGCCCCTGTTGGACAGGTTAATGTCGGATTTGAAATAATCACTCCAGGACCAGAAATAGCTGTTATTAAATCAGCTGCTGTTACAGCAGTATTAGCTACTACTTGAGCATTCATATTTATTGATATGAATAACGAGAAGAATAGAATATAATATCTTTTAAAAACCATGTTTTTTTTTTTGCTGAATAAAGTAAAATCTTTTATAAACTTAACAATTAAGACGACGAAGATAAACTTTAGTTGCCTTAGTTTTATTAAAATAATACTGTTAACTCTTTTTGGATTATAAGTGTAAAGTCAAACAAAGTCCTACTATTTTTATAAAAAAATTAAATCGAGGAAAAATGACTAAAAAAATTCTAATAGGCTTGTTTGTATTATTAGTAGGAGTTATCGTTATTCTCTCATACAATTTCTATAAAAATGTTAAAGCTCCAATTGCGACAAACACAATAAATGCAATCCCTCAAAATGCAGCCTTAATTATTCAGGAATCCAATTTTAAAAAATTTTTTAATCGATTAAGTTCTACTAGTATTATATGGGAAGAGCTAATACATAATACTCAAAATATTAATCAGCTTAATGAACAAATACAGTTTTTTGATTCCTTAATAAGCAATAATAAAATAGAACAACTTATTAAAAACAAACCAATAACAGCTTCTATCCATTTAGCAGGAGCAAAAAATTATAATTTTATTTTTTACACATCAACAATTACTAATATTAGTGAAGATAAATTTATTCAAGAACTAAAAACAATAACTAAATCAAATCCTGAAACAAGAATTTATGAAAATGTTACTATTTATAATTTCCCTGTTAAAGGAAAACAAAAAATATCATTGATTTACCAAAACAATATAATTGCTTTTAGTTATAGCACTATTTTAATAGAAGATGTGATAAGACAACTTTCTTCTGACAACTCTTTACTAGACAACTATTCTTTTAATAAAACAATAAGTACTTCAGGAAAAGTTGAAGATGGAAATGTATTTATAAACCATAAATATTTTCAAAAATTACCTAGCCTTATTTTAAATAAACAAATTAAAGATTACTCAAAAACTTTTGAGGACTATGCAATATGGAGTGCTTTCGATGTAACTCTTAAAAATAATTCTATTGCTTTAAATGGGTTTACATTAGCGACAGATACAAACAACAACTATTTAAATTTATTTAAACATCAAAAACCTCAAGAAATTGAAATTTTAGATGTAATTCCTAACAACACAGCTCTTTTATGCTATTATAGCTTTAGTAATGCTAAACAATTTTTTATTGATCGTAAAACTTTATTAAAAGCAAACAATCATTTTTTTAATTACCAAAAATATTTAGACCAACAGACAGAGACTTTCGGCATTGATTTAGAAGAAGAGTTTTTATCATACATTGGCAATGAAATTTCTTCTGTAATTATCGAGCCTATTAATGAAGATTTTACTGATGAAAAATACATTATAATTCATTTAAATGATACTGAGAAAGCATTAGGATCTCTAGAAAATATTGCAACAAAAACAAATGCGGATTATTCCATTACTGATTATAATGACTATAAAATAAATAAAATTGGAATTAAGAAGCTCTTTACCAACTTATTTGGCAAACCATTTCATGATATTAACCAACCATATTTCACATTAATTGGAGATTACCTTGTTTTTGGAAATTCAGAAAATGCCATTAAAAGTTATATTAATAAAATAGTTACCGAAAAAACACTCGGAAACGATGAAAACTTCATAGTTTTTAAAGATAATTTATCTTCTAGCTCAAGCATATTTATATACAACAATATAGCTCGTTCTGTAAATTTATACCCTCGCTTTTTAGCAGATGATTTTGCAAATAGTACTTTAGAAAAAACCGATCTTTTAAGAAAATTTGAAGCTGTTGCAATTCAAGTAAGCGCCAGTAAAAACGATTTATACTACAATAACATTTACCTAAAATACAATCCAGTATACAAACAAGACACAAGAACAGTTTGGGAAACAAAATTGGACACTATTGTTAAAGCTAAACCACAAATAATGGTAAACCATACAAACAATACTAAAGAAATTATTGTTCAAGATTTAAGCAATAAAATTTACCTAATCAGTAATACGGGAAAAACACTTTGGTCTAAACAATTATCAGAAAAAATTATTGGAAAAATTCATCAAGTTGATGTTTACAAAAACAATAAATTACAATACTTGTTTAATACCGAAACTAAAATTTACCTAATAGATAGAAATGGTAATAACGTAGAAAAATTCCCTGTAAAACTAAAAGCGAAAGCTACCAATGGAATAAGTCCATTAGATTATAGCAATAATAAAAACTATAGATTATTAATAGGCTGCGACAATAATATGATTTACAATTACGATATTAATGGAAGCCTTGTGTCAGGATGGGAATACCAACCAACCAATGGATATGCAAAAACTAATATCTGGCATTTTGCATTAAACAATAAAGACTACATCGTAATTCCTTTGAACAATGGCGAAGTAAAAATTGTAGAACGTTCAGGAAAAGATAGAATTAAACTAACGAATGTGCTACCTAAAAATTCTACTAATCTGAGCTTAACATTAAACAATGATTTAAAAAACTGCTACATTACAACCATTGATACTCTAGGCAATGTAATTAAGCTTAGGCTAAACGACAAATTAGAGAATACTAGTATTTCTGGTATTCCAAAAAATACATTTTTTAGTTATGCTAATATTAATAGCGATAACAAAAATGAATATATTTTCGCATATGAAAATACTCTTCAAATATTTGATTCAGAAAAAAACAAAATTGTTAACATAGAAACTGAAGATGTCATTACTGAAAACCCATTATTTTTTAAAATGCCCAATAAATCAAAAAAAATAGGCATTGTTACAGCAAATAATATATACTTATTTGATGAAACTGGAATTATTCAAAATAACTTCCCGCTTACAGGTTCAACTTTGTTTAGTATTAGCGATTTAAATAACGATAACACTTCAAACTTAGTTGTTGCTGATAAAGATATTTTATACATGTATAACCTTGAGTAATTATATATTTTTAACATTAAACAACACCCCTGTTTCATTTATGTTTTATTTTATGAGTTCCTTTGCTATGTTATTTTCTATTAAATGAAACCTAGCTCAGCGTTAAAGCATAACTTTTTATTTTTATTATTCGCTTTATTTTTTTTTAGTGATAGCTTTTCTCAAGTGAAAAAAGAAAACAAGTTACTAATTGGAAGACTTGAATTATCTGATAAAAATTACAAAGCTTCCATAGAACATTTTAATCTTTCTATACAAAATGAGCCATTAAATTATGAGCCTTATTACTATCGTGCTATTGCTAAAATAGAATTAGGCGATTTGCTTGGTGCAGAAAAGGATCTTAACAAAGCAATTGAATTAGAACCTCGAAACATCGATTTATACATTTTAAGAGGTGCTGTTCTAGATAGATTAGTTAAGCCTGAAGAAGCTTTCCAAAACTTTGAAAAAGCAATAGAAATCAACAATAAAAATCCAGACATCTATATTAATAGATCAATATTATATAGCAATTTACAAGAACACGAAAAGGCGATTGCTGATTGTGAATTAGCATTTAAATATAAATCAAAAAAAGAACTCATCTATATTATCAGAGGTATGTCATTAATTGGATTAAAAAAATACCGTGCTGCTATTAATGATTTTAATGTTGTTATTGAAAACAACCCTTACAATGCAACCAACTATGTAAGAAGAGCTACAGCAATGTTCTATCTAGAGAAATATGACTCTTCTTTAATTGACATCAACCATGCACTTCATATTGATCCAAAAAACTCATATGCCTATTTTCAGAGGGGCATCATTAACAAAAAACAAAACAATGAGGATAAAGCTATAGAAGATTTAACTAAAGTAATTGAACTACAACCAAACTCTTCTACTGCTTATTATAATCGAGCTTTGATTTATGGGGATAAAGAGAATCTAAAAGCCGCATTAAATGACTACAACAAAGTGTTAACCTTAAACAACAAAAATATTCTTGCTTATTTCAATAGAGCAATTACCCTCCAAAGGTTAAAACAAACAAAAGAAGCAAGAAAAGATATTGAAAAAACAATCGAACTTTACCCTGACTTTGTTGATGCATATAAAGTTAGAGCGTCAATTAAACAAGAAGCAGGGGATTATTATGGTGCTGAACAAGATTTACAAACTGCTGCAATAATTAATGAAAGTAAACTCAATTATTCTGACAGCTTAAAACAGGTTGAAGAACTTTTCATTGCCAGAGTCACCTCTTTTAGTAGTGGAAACTCAAATACTGCAAGTAACTCATCTTCAAAAATAAACGACATTTCTCTCTCTCCAGCTTATGGATTAAGCTTAATTCCTACTCAAAAAGAACGACACATTATAGATTCTTGGAATAAGATTAATAAATCTTTCACTTCTTACTACTTATATTATTTAGATGATGAAGATGTTGTATTAGCCAATACTCAAAATTCAGTTTTAGAAAATATTAATAAACAATTAACTAAAGCTCCAAACAATGCAGAGTTATATTTAAAAAGAGCAATTGTTTACACCTCATTAAACCAATTTGATAGAGCTATCTTAGATTTAAATAAATCGATTTCTTTAGACCCCACAAATTACATTACTTACTTTTCAAGAGCTACTATGATTTATAGCATTATTAAATCATTAAATGAAACTGAAAACTCAAATTATTCGCTTGACATGGTAATTAACGACTATGATAGATGCCTTAACGAAAACCCTAATTTTAGTTACGCCTATTTTAATCGAGGAAATCTAAGGTGCCAAAAAGAAGATTACATTGGAGCTATTGAAGATTATAGTGAAGCAATAAAAGTTTCAAATAGTTTTTCTGAAGCTTACCTAAATAGAGCTTTAATCCTATTAATATTAGACAATAAAGAGCAAGCCTGTATTGATTTAAGCAAGTCTGGAGAGCTAGGAAATATAAGTGTATATGAAGTTATTGCAAAGTATTGCAATCAATAATTATATTTTAATACACATTACCAATATATCATCAATTTGCTCGTGATCTCCCATCCATTTCAACAATTCATCTCTTAACCTCTCTTTCTGATAACTTGGTGTTTCTGTATAAATATCTATAAATACTTCTTTAAGTCTTTTGTTCATGTATTTTTTCCCTTTTGGACCTCCAAACTGATCTGGATATCCATCAGAGAACATATAAAACATATCCTCTTTCTTTATTTCAAAGCGATTTAATTCATAATCAAAATCTGTTGGAGCACTTCCCCCAATTGGCTGTCTACTACCTTTCAATTCATGCAATTCATTATCTCTAATGTAAATTAAAGGTCGAAAAGCACCAGCGTACTCAACTACATTTTCATCTAAATCAAAACAGCAAATTGAGATATCCATTCCATCGCGACTTTCACTATCTACATCTTCTTGCTTTAAAACTTTTTTAATGGCAATGTTCAGTTCTTGTAAAATACGATCTGGAGAAGTAATCTTATTTTCGATTATTATTTGATTTAAATTATTTACCCCAATCATACTCATAAAAGCACCCGGAACACCATGACCTGTACAATCTGCAGCAGCAAAAATCAATTTATTTCCAATACGTTCATACCAATAAAAATCACCAGAAACTACATCTTTTGGCATATACAATACTGAAACACTCTCTTTTAATTCCTCAAGTTTTGCTGCTTTAGGCAAAATAGCATCTTGTATTTTCTTAGCGTAATTAATACTATCAGTTATATTTTTGTTAGCAACCTCAATTACCGTCTTCTGATGTGCTAACTCTGTATTTACTGACTCTACCTTTTCTTTTTCTTCTCTTAACTCTTTTGTTCTTTCTTCAACTTTATTTGTAAGTATAATCTGAGTCTTCTTAAGGTTCCTAGTTCTAACAACAATAATTAAATAACCTACTAATAAAATAATTAAAATTGAAGAAGCATAAAACCAATTGGTCTTCCACCATGGTGGATTTATTTGAAATGAAAAATCAACTTCTGTTTCCACCCATACACCATCACTATTTTGGGCTTTTAATTTAAATACATAATCTCCATGAGGGATTGCCGTATAAACTGCTTTTCTATCTTTAGTTATTGGCAACCAATTTTCGTCTAAACCTTCAAGCTTATATTGATATTGAACCTCTTGAGGATTAGTAAGAGAGACTCCAACATATTCAAAAATTAAGTTATTATTATTGTAGGTCAACTCCAACTTTGATGGAATATTAGTTTCAACATTTAAACTATCGGTATAATTATCCCAACTAACACTTTCAAAATTTAATTTAATATTGTTTAACGATAAATTAGGAGGAATCTCATTGACTTTATCATTTTCTAAATGGTAAGTATAAAGACCATTTATTGTCCCAAATAGCATTTCATTTTTTCTATTTCTAAAAACAGTATTTAAATTACATTCTACACCGTTAAAGCCTTCGTTTTTACCATAGCTTCTAACTTCTATCTTGTTTAAATTATTATTCCAATGCTGATAAGCACTCTCCAAGCTAAGTCTATCTAATCCTTTGTTTGTACCTAACCACACGTTCCCCTTGCCATCTAACTCCATTAAATAAATATTCTCTGACGTCAATCCATCTTCCTCTGTTATCTTTTTAAAATCTTTACCATTATAGAGATAAGCTCCCTCACTAGTTCCTATCCATAAATTATTCTTTGAATCAATGGTAAAACTTCTTGCTTTATCACAATCTATACCTTCTTCTTTTGATAAAAATTTAAATCTATTGTTTTGATATTGATAAACTCCTTTATTTGACGCTAAAAACAAAGCTCCTCTATATTGTATTATATCATAAACAAATTCTTTAGGGGAATTTACAACAGATTTTAAAGAGTCGTTTTTTAAAACATAAAAACCCGTTTTACCTCCAACATACAACTTGTTTTTTAATCGATAAGTACAAAATATATCTTCATTTTTAATATTTTCATCAGAAAAAGGGATGAATTCAATTTTATCATTCATCATTGAATAAAGACCAATATTAGTCCCCAATAAAATTTTATTTTTAAATTCATTAAAATGATAAACAATGCTAAACCCTAAGTCTTTAGCTTTTAAAGTTTTTATCGTTTTATTTTTATCAATAATATTAATTCCACGGCCATAGCCAATATATAAATTGCTTTTTTCATCTTCATAAACAGCTCTTATATAGTTATCTATAATTCCATTATTTACATCATAATAAGTAAATACCGGATTAAATTTTACCATACCAGCACCTAATGAACCCATCCATAAATTTGATTCTGTATCTGTAAATACTGCCCAAATTTTTTGATAATCAAATCCATTTTCTTGACTTATCCATTCTGTTTTATGAGTTTCAATATCTAAAAGATATAATTGCTTATTTAAGGCCCCAAATATTAACTTATCTTTATATAAACTTGAAGATGTAAAAGTTAAATGAGAACCTTCAATTTTTGGGAGCTTAATAAATTGAACACTATCTTCAACAATTAGGTTAAGACCATCTAGAGAACCTACAAAAATCTCTCCTTCTTTTCCCTCTATAATGGTTTTAATATAATTTGAAGACAATCCATTTTTAGTTGAATAATTTTCAACGTTATTCTTTGTGTCAATTTTAAAAACACCATTATTTTTAGTTCCAACCCATAAATTTTCATTTACATCAGAAGAGATACAATTTATAAAAGAACCATTTAATATTTCATTAGGGGTGTTGTAAAATTCAATTGAATCTAGAGATAAATTATATTTATATAATCCTTGTGCTGAGCCAAACCAAACATCTCCATTTTTAGGATTAGCATATGTGTAATAAAATGATTTACCAATAAAATAATTCCTTTTAACATTGGTAACATATTCATTTAATTCTGAAATTCCATTTCGTGTTGCCGTCCAAACATTACCATCATTATCTTTAGTAACTGACATAACAACATTATTAGCCAATCCATGCTTCTCTTTTATTGATTTAAAAGAATAACCATCATAAACACCTAGGCCTCCTCCATTTGTTCCATATAATAAACAACCATTATTTGCCTGTGATATTGACAGCACATCTGATTGCTCCAGACCTTGAGCGACATTATAATTAGAAAAATTATAGGTCTGGGCAATAGAAGTTGATACTTGAAGCATCAACAATAAAAGAAAGCTTATAAAAAATAAAATCTTACGCATTAGATTGTAAATATAAAAAAAAAGCCCCAACAGAAACTGTTGGGGCTTTTATAATATCAATAATTTATTGTTTAATTACCTTCTTAATAATATAATCATTGCCTTGACTAATTCTTACAAAGTAAATACCCTGATTATAATTTGTTAAATCTATTGGATATTTATTAACTCCTGAAGAAGCTTTGTAAACATTATTAAAAATTGTTTCACCAATAACATTTGTTACAACTAAACTAACTTCAACTGCATCACTTGTTTCAACAACTAAATTAACCAACCCTCTTGTTGGGTTAGGAAGTAAGTTATAACTTAAGTTTTGGTTGTTTTTAATATCCACACTTGTAAAAATGTCTTCTAAAACAATATAAACTCCAACTGAATCTACATAAAAATTAAGTGAATCTAAAGCTCCATCTCCAGGATTAATTGTTAGGGTATAAATTGAATCATTTGGTAATCCAGGAATATCAGCTCTAACAATAAATGTAGCATTATTATTTAACCCTGTAAATTCGTAATAACCAGTTGGATCTGTTGTAGTTGAACTAATAGCTCCACCTGGCGATTGTTCAACTGTAATATCTATATCCCCAATTGGATCTCCAGGAGCAAGTTTATTTGTTGGATTGAACCCAAAATACTCATACACATAACCGTTACATGTCCAAGTTCCTGTTTGAGGAACTGCTTGATATAAACCAAAGTCAAAAGACGTAGAGTTATTACTGCAATCAATCATAACAACTTCTGCACTATCCCATTGAGCTTTACTTCCAAAGCTATTATAGTAAGTCTTAATTAAGTCAGGATATTTGGATTGCATTGGCTCAGCCTTTATAATATAATTACCTGCTGGAAGAAAATCAAAACGATAATAACCGAACACATCTGATAAGACTGTATCATATACAGAATATTGACCTGGAGCAGGATCGAATTTATAAAGGGTAACCAAAACACTATCAGCAGGATTAGATCCAACTGGATCCATTATGTATCCATCTACTTTTAATTCGCAACTACAATATTTACTACTTGTATAATCTACAATTGAGTCTGAGATTACTCCTAATGTTCCTGTTACTGGTGTAACATCTAAAACAGTGTCAATTATACTAAATGTTGTATAAGTTAAATTAACAATATCAGAAATTGTAGCCTCTCCTTCAAAACCACAATGAGAACTAATAGAATTATCAGTTTTAATTAAATTAACCCCTCCTTGAGCTCCATTTGGATAATATGACATTAAAAATCCACCATCATTATTCAAAACAACATCTTGAAAAGTTAAATCATTAAATCCATCATCAACAGACTTCCCTTGTATAAAATTACCTTGTAAATCTAACTCGTAAAAAATTCCTCTTTGAATTTCATAATTTTCCTCTTGATAAACAACAATAGTATTGTTCTTAGAAATAAAGGCTTTTTTTGGATTAAAATCAATAAAATCTGCATTATAACCTTTTACCCAATCAACATTACCAGTAGAAATATCTATACTAGCAACTCCAAGATCATTGTAAAAAGTTTTATTATTATAATATCTAAAGGTTATAATTGCAGTTTGATCATCAACAATATTTACAATAATATTTTGAAAAGCACTACCTAAGTCTGCAATACTATCAAAGTGAATAGCATTATTCCAAATTATATCACCATTTTGATCAAGGTTAGCAACAGTTACAAAATGATCCCATGTTTGAGGATCCCCTTTACCCTGACCGCTCATTTTATTATTAATTCCGTTTCCTGCTACAATGTAATTACCATTAGTAGTTTGAGAAATAGAACTAAAAGAGAATTCAGCAGTATCTTTATCTGCATACCATTTACTCCACTCTAAATTTCCTGAAAGGTCAGTTTTATAAATAAAGCCATATGCATTACTTAAACTATTACCATTAAAATCAAAAATTTCTCCAGATAAAACATAACCACCGTCATTAGTTTGAATTACGTTTTTTGTAGTAGTTCTAATTGAATCAATAGAATAGAATTGATTCCAATCTACTTGACCAATATTATTTACATGATAAATAAATGGCTGATCATTATTATTTAAATTCACTCCCGTAGCTTCAGCATATCCAACCATACCATCTGATGCTTCTACAACACCAAAATTGCTTGATAAAAAACCAGGAGAAAAAGGCTCTTGAAAATATAAAATAGTATCCCAAAGCATACCACCTTGAAAGTCTACTTTACTAATATAATGTTTCATTTCATAAGAAGAATCGTCATACAATGCACCTATAAAATATCCATCTGACACACTACTATTTGAATTAGCTAAATGATAGTAACCGTAAAAAACAGGACTTTCTGGCGGCATTAATGAATCTATAAACGTAATGTACTTTTCTTGAGAAAACCCCAGTAATTGACCAATTGCAAAAACTGTAAGAAGTAAACTTTTTTTCATAATGAATATTTTATTGATATAATTTAGCCGTAAAAATAGGTAAAATAAATTTAAATGATAAAATTTTATTCCCCAACTATTTTACCAATAATTTTTGGCTATACATTTGATTTTCAGAACTTGCCGTAACAAGATAAACTCCTGAATTTAATGAATAATCTATTGGAATTGCTGTCAAAACGCCATCTTCAATATTTAGTATTACTTTAGAAAAAAACTCTTGTCCTTTAGCATCCCTCAACACAACAAGTATCTTTTCTTCAAATATATCATCAAAGCTAATCTTAACTTCTTCTCCTCTTCTTACTGGATTTGGGAACAAACTAATGCTTCCATCTTTATAATTTTTCACATACTTAACGGGCACAATATCTGAGTATGAGTAGTTACCATCAAAATCAGTTTGCTTCAAACGATAATAGGACACACCTTTAAAAGGAGAATAATCGGAATCAAAATACTCTATAAAAACATTACTATTTCCTGCACCAGAAACAGCATTTAACACTTCCCAACTTTTAGCATCTTTACTTTTTTCAATTGTAAAAAAATCATTATTTACCTCAGCTGCTGTAATCCACTTTAAATCAACTTTATCATCATTAGTGTTAGCTTCAAAACTTACTAATCTTATTGGCAAAACACCTCCACTAGTATATGTTAGAGGCCCTTCTTTTGCTCCATCAGCAGCAGTCCAAACTTCATTACCTCCTATCTCCAAATAATTAGAACTACCTCCCCCACTTCCTGGATAAATGGTTGCATCAGGTTTAAGTTCGAATGAAGACCCATCAGCAAGCTTTAACTTTACTCCATTCTTAAATTGTACTTGGCCATACACAACTATAGTTATTGGCCCACAACTAACCAAATCTGTTTGTGAATCTATATAAATACTATCAGTTGCAAGTATGGTTATAGTTGTGGGGCAACTTGGATTTGTGGGTGGCGCAGATTCTGGACTACAACTCCAAGAAGAAGCATCGTCCCATTGACCACCTCCTGTACCATTAGAGGTGCAGTCAGAATAAGCGATTTGAAACGATAAAATGACTATTAAAAATGTAAATATTTTACTCATTAATTAACATATACGAAAAAGTAAAACAACAAGTTGCTTTAGTAACAAACAATAAATATATAAATTTCTTTATACAATTTGATTATAATTAATTTTGAAAATTAATGAGTCTGAATAATATCATAAAAAACTTACCCAACAAACCTGGTGTTTATCAGTATTATAATACAGAGGGTATTATTCTTTATGTAGGTAAAGCTAAAAACTTAAAAAAAAGAGTAACCTCTTATTTTACTAAAAACCATGAAAATGGTAAAACAGCTATTTTAGTTCGACAAATTGCTGACATAAAAATAATTGTTGTTGAAACAGAGATTGAAGCCCTACTTTTAGAAAATAACCTCATTAAAAAATATCAACCGAAGTACAACATTTTACTAAAAGATGATAAAACTTACCCATGGATTTGTATTAAAAATGAACGCTTTCCAAGAATTTTCTCTACCAGAAATATAATAAGAGATGGTTCCGAATATTTTGGTCCATATGCATCGGTTAGAATGATGAATACAATCTTGGATTTAATTAGACAACTTTATCCTATTCGAAATTGTAACTACAATTTATCGGAAGAAAATATTGCAAACGAAAAGTTTAAAGTTTGCTTAGAATATCATATTGGAAACTGTAAAGGTCCATGTATCGATGAGCAATCAGAAGATGACTACAACACCTCAATAAACGAAATTAAAAATATCATTAAAGGAAATATTAACAGTGTTACAAAACACCTTAAACCTTTAATGAAAGAATATGCTGACAAACTACAATTTGAAAAAGCGCAACAGATAAAAGAGAAAATTGAAACACTAGAAAATTACCAAAGCAAATCCGTTGTAGTAAGTCCAACAATTAATGATGTAGATGTTTTTTCTATTATTAGTGATGAAAAATATGGCTTCGTAAACTATTTAAAAGTAATAAATGGAGCAATTATTCAAGGGCACACCATTGAATTAAAAAAGAAATTGGATGAAACAGATGACGAATTACTTCAGATAGGAATTGCTGAATTAAGAGTCCGATTTGATAGTGAGTCGAAAGAAGTAATCGTACCTTTTAAACCCGACTTAGCTGATGAAAACATCAAGTTTACTGTACCTCAGCGAGGAGATAAAAAACAATTATTAGACCTCTCTGAGCGAAATGCCAAGTACTTCCGTTTAGAAAGAAACAAACAAAAAGCAAATGTAAATCCTACCAAACATTCTGACAGAATTTTGGAACGAATGCAAAAAGATTTACGAATGCCAGTTAAACCAGTTCATATTGAATGTTTTGACAACTCAAACATTCAAGGAACAAACCCGGTAGCAGCATGTGTGGTATTTAAAGATGCCAAACCTAGCAAACGAGATTATCGCCATTTTAACATAAAAACTGTTGAAGGACCAGATGATTTTGCGAGCATGGAAGAGGTTGTTTACCGAAGATATAAAAGATTGTTAGATGAGGATGAACCCTTACCTCAGCTAATAATAATTGATGGAGGAAAAGGACAATTGAGTTCTGCTTTAAAAAGCTTAGACAAACTAAATTTACGAGGAAAAATTACCATTATTGGTATTGCTAAAAAGCTAGAAGAAATCTATTTTCCTGGTGATTCTATTCCTTTGTATATTGATAAAAAATCGGAATCACTTAAAGTAATCCAATATTTAAGAAACGAAGCGCATCGTTTTGGAATTACTCACCACAGAAACAAAAGAAGTAAAGCTGCTATTACTTCTGAATTAGATAAAATTGAAGGCATAGGTTTTAAAACTGCACAACAATTACTCTGGAAATTTAAATCTGTTGCCCGCATAAAAAAAGCAACTTTAAAAGAATTAGAAACAGCAGTAAACAAGCAAAGAGCAAAAATTGTATTTGATCACTTTAGTAATGATTAAAGAAAATATTGAAGGTTTATTAAACCATTTTCATATTATCATTAAATAAAAAAGCCCAACTCAATGAGTTGGGCTTTTTTATTAGAATTAACTATACTTCAATTATTTTACCAGTTGCTTAGTAGATGGTTTAAACTTAGTTAATACTATTCCGTCTACAGCAGCTTCATATTCTTCCATAGTAGGCGTTCTACCTAAAATTGTTGATAAAACAACAACTGGAGTAGATGACAATAAAGACTCCCCTTTCTTCTCTCCAGAATCTTTAACGACTCTTCCTTGAAATAAACGAGTAGAAGTTGCCATTACAGTATCTCCTGGTTCAGCCTTTTCTTGGTTACCCATACAAAGGTTACAGCCAGGGCGCTCCAAGTACATCATGTTTTCATATTTTGTACGAGCAGATCCTTTTGGCGCATTGTCATCAAACTCAAATCCTGAATATTTTGCCAATACCTCCCAATCGCCTTCAGCTTTTAACTCATCAACAATATTATAAGTTGGAGGAGCTACCACTAATGGTGCTTTAAATTCAACTTTACCTTGTTGCTCTTCAATATTCTTTAGCATTTGAGCTAAAATTTGCATATCTCCTTTGTGTACCATACATGATCCAACAAAACCTAAATCAACTTTTTTAGTTCCCCCATAAAAAGATAAAGGTCTAATAGTGTCGTGTGTATAACGCTTAGAAACATCTTCATTATTTACATCTGGATCTGCAATCATTGGCTCTGCAATTTCATCTAAATCAATTACTACTTCAGCATGATATTTAGCATTAGCATCAGGTCTTAAAGCTGGGTTTTCGCCTGATTTAATTTCAGCAATTCTCTTATTTGCTTTATTAATTAATCCTTGTAAAACTTGCTTATCGTTATCCATGCCTTTATCAATCATTATTTGGATACGACCTTTTGCAATTTCTAATGATTCAATCAGTGTCTCGTCTTCCGAAATACAAATTGAAGCCTTAGCTTTCATCTCTGCAGTCCAATCAGTAAATGTAAATGCTTGGTCAGCCTCAAGTGTTCCAAGATGAACCTCAATAATTCTTCCTTGGAAAACATTTTCTCCACCAAACTGTTTTAACATCTGTTGTTGAGTTGCATGAACCACATCTCTAAAATCCATAAAGCTTCTCATATCTCCTTTAAAAGTAACTTTTACTGATTCAGGTATTGGCATAGTAGCCTCACCTGTTGCTAGTGCTAAAGCAACCGTTCCTGAATCTGCTCCAAAAGCAACTCCTTTAGACATACGTGTATGTGAATCTCCTCCGATGATAACATCCCAATCATCAACTGCTAAATCGTTTAATACCTTGTGAATAACATCTGTCATTGCGTGGTATTTACCTTTAGGGTCACGACCTGTAATCAAACCAAAGTCATTCATAAATTTCATCAACCTTGGAATATTAGCTTTAGACTTATCATCCCAAACCGAAGCAGTATGACATCCAGATTGGTAACCAGCATCAACAATTGGAGAAATAACAGTAGCAGCCATCATTTCTAGTTCTTGAGAAGTCATTAATCCTGTTGTATCTTGCGAACCTACAATATTAACTTCAACACGTACATCAGAACCTGAATGTAGCGTTTTCCCTGGAGTTGTTCCTACAGCATTTTTATTAAATATTTTTTCTACTGCTGTCAATCCTTGACCATCAACAGAAATCTCTTTTGAAGCAGCATAAACTTGAGGCACATCAATTCCTAAAGCTTTACATGCAAATGTTTGTACTTTTTTACCGAAAACAACAGCGTAAGAACCTCCAGCTTTCATAAACTCCATTTTCTGAGGAGTAAATGCAGCAGAAATATCTTTTAATTCTTTATCTCCGTTATAAAGTTTCTTAGTTTTTGTGTTGATTGTTAAAACAGTTCCTGTCTCAACAGAATATTCTTGTTTTAAAACTGGTTCGCCATCTTCATCAACAATAGTTTTCCCATCAGCATCTTTTTGCTTTACCCAGTTTTTAAGGTCTAAACCTATTCCTCCTGTCACACCAACTGTAGTTAAGAAAATTGGTGAAATCCCATTTGTTCCCGCAATTACAGGCGCAATATTTATAAATGGAACATAAGGACTAGCTTTAACACCTGTCCAAAGCGCTACATTATTTACTCCCGACATTCTTGAAGACCCAACCCCCATTGTTCCTTTTTCTGCAATTAACATTACACGTTTATCTGGATGTTTTTCCTTTAATGCCAATAATTCATTTTGCATATCTTTATTATGCTCAAATAAACATTGTCCGTGTAACTCTCTATCAGACCTTGAATGTGCATCACCTCCTGGAGAAAGTAAATCTGTTGAAATATCTCCGACTCCAGCAATATAAGTTACTACATCAATTTTCTCTTCAAGTTCTGGTAATTTTGTAAAGAACTCTGCATTTGCATAACTCTCAATAATATCTTTTGAAATAGGGCATCCTTGCTTATACGCACCCTCTAATCGCTCTAAATCTGCTTCGTATAAAAATACTTGTGTTTTTAACACTTTTGCTGCCTCTTGAGCAATAGCAATATCATTACCATCAATCACTAAGTCTAATAACACCTTAATTGATGGGCCTCCTTTCATATGTGACAACTGCTCAAAAGCAGATGCTGGAGTAATTTCTTCAACAACAGATTCTCCAAGAATAATTTCTTTTAAGAATTTAGCTTTCACTTCTGCAGCACTTGTAGTTCCTGGTAAAACGTTGTAAATAAAAAAGTTTAAAGATTCTGCTCTATATTCATTATTTACATCTTTAATTTGAGCAATAATTTCGCTTAATAATTCAGCAGCATCAACTGGTTTAGGTTGAAGTCCTTGTAGTTTCCGAAATTCAATTTCTTTTAGATAATCTTGATACATATTCATAATAATACGTTTAAGTGATTAATAAATAAATTTAATAAACACAGCTTATTATGGATAAATACTCTTACCAACTTCACATTATCCCAGATAGGATATCCCAACTTGCTGTTTCGAGACACGAAATTAAGAGTTCTTAAACTTTTTCACAAATTTAAAGCTTGTTAAAATTTAGCGCTTTGCTATCAATTTTATCATTTTTATCAAACCAATTCATTTTCAAATCTTTAAACTTATATTTGATTATTAATCAAAAACAATAAACATGAAATATTTTTCAATTATTTTAATTGCAGCAATTGGTTTTGTTAGCTGTAGTAAAGATGACTCTCCCTCTCCAACAGTTACTCCAACTACATCAACTCAAAGCGGGCCTAATTTGATATTTAAACTATATTTTGATTCAACACTCGCTCGATTAGATAATTTAGGTAACCCATCAACAATTCCTACAGGTAATTCAGCACAATCTCCTGTTTTCCATAAAATGAGTGCTCATTACATTGAATTTGCTCCAGATAGCTTAACAGCTTTAGGAAATGGAGAAATTGTTTATCATGGCGCTGAAACATCTATCGGAGGATCTGATGCAGTAGATTTTAGTCAAGCAAGAACAAAAGGTCAAGGAGAAGTGTTCTATACCATTCCTCTTTCTCAAGTATCTGCTGGAACATACAAATGGTTAAGGGTTTCTTTAACTTACCAGAACTACGACATCAAATTTTTAGTTCCTGGATTTGGATTACAAACTGGTAGGCTAGCTTCATTCGTTGGTTTTAATACTTATATTACTAGCTATGTAATAAATTCTGAAAACATAAGTGTAAATGGAAATAAGCTACAAGGATATTGGGGATTTGAAACAAATGTATTAGGCAATACTTATATTAGTGAAGGCCAATCTCTAGGAACAACTGTTCCAAATCCAATTTCAAACACTTCCCCTATTCCTTCAGGAAGCTGTGTTGTAACTGGTAATTTTCCGACTCCATTAACTATTTCGGGAAACGAAACAACAGACATTACCGTTAACATTAATTTATCTACCAATAATAGTTTTGAATGGAGAGACATCAATAATGATGGTTACTTTGAACCATCAGATGGAGTTAATCCTGGAGACACAGTTGTTGACATGGGGCTTAGAGGATTATTCCCAACTTATCAATAAAATAAAATCTAAAATATTATCGGCAAATGCCTGCTAAAATAGCAGGCATTTTTTATTACTTTTGCCCTTCAAAAAATTACTAAAATGTATAGATCGCATACTAACGGAGAGTTAAGAATAGAAGATATCAATAAAGAAGTTACACTTTGTGGATGGGTACAGAAATCAAGAGAAATGGGTGCTATGACCTTTGTTGATTTAAGAGACCGTTATGGAATAACTCAATTAGTATGTGGTGAAGAACTTTTAAAAATAGCTAAAGATTTAGGAAGAGAAGATGTAATTCAAGTTACAGGAAAAGTAATTGAACGTGAAAGTAAAAACAAAAACATCCCAACAGGTGAAATTGAAATAGCTGTTCAGTCTATAACTGTTTTAAACAAAAGTAAAACCCCTCCTTTTACGATTGAGGATAATACTGATGGTGGTGAAGAGTTGCGTATGCAATATCGCTATTTAGATTTAAGAAGAAAACCACTTCAAGAAGCTTTAAAATTAAGACATAAACTATCTATAGAAATTAGAAAATATTTAGATAGCATTAATTTTTTTGAAATTGAGACTCCTTATTTAATCAAATCTACACCTGAAGGAGCTAGAGATTTTGTGGTGCCTAGCAGAATGAATCCTAACCAGTTTTATGCTTTACCTCAATCTCCACAAACATTCAAACAACTTTTAATGGTTAGTGGTTATGACCGTTATTATCAAATAGTTCGTTGTTTTAGAGATGAAGATTTAAGAGCTGATCGTCAACCAGAGTTTACTCAAATTGACTGTGAAATGGCTTTTGTAGATCAGGAAGATATTTTGAACACTTTTGAGGCAATGATGGTTCATTTGTTTCAAATAACAAAAGGTATTGAATTTGATTCATTCCCACGAATGAGCTATGCTGATGCAATGGAAAATTATGGTTGCGACAAACCAGACATTCGATTTGGAATGACATTCAACTATATAAACGAAGTTGTTAAAAATAAAGGTTTCGCAATTTTTGATGACGCAGAAAGTGTTATAGCTATTGTTGCTGAAGATTGCTCAACATATACTCGAAAAGAGTTAGACAAATTAGTTGATTTTGTAAAACGTCCACAAATTGGTGCTAAAGGATTAATCTATGTAAAATGCAATGAAGATGGCACTTTCAAATCATCAGTAGATAAATTTTACAGTGAAGAAGATTTAAAAGCTTGGGCAGACAAGTGTGGTGCTAAAGCTGGTGATTTAATTTTAGTATTAAGTGGTGATAAAACAGCTACTCAAAACCAAATGAACACTTTACGTTTACACTTAGGAAATGAACTAGGATTACGTAACCCTAATATTTATGCTCCGTTATGGGTTTATGATTTCCCTCTTTTAGAATGGGATGAAGAAAGTGGTCGTTATCACGCAATGCACCACCCTTTTACCTCTCCTAAAAAAGAAGATATTGGACTACTAGATACTGACCCAGGAAAAGTAAGAGCTAATGCTTACGATTTAGTATTAAACGGAACTGAGATTGGTGGTGGCTCAATTCGTATTCATGATAGGGCTGTACAATCAAGAATGTTTGATTTATTAGGGTTTAGCAAAGATGAAGCACAAGCACAATTTGGCTTTTTAATGAATGCCTTTGAATATGGTGCTCCTCCTCATGGTGGAATTGCTTTAGGATTTGATAGACTTTGTGCTTTATTCGGTGGCCAAGAAACAATCAGAGATTTTATCGCATTTCCTAAAAACAATAATGGTAGAGATGTGATGATTGATTCTCCTTCTCCAATCAGTAAAGAACAATTAGAAGAATTAAATATTGATATTATAAAAAAAGAGGTAGTTTAAACACCTCTTTTTTACCAAAATGAGCTTTTACAAATAGCTATGAAAACTAAAAAACCTACTTTATTTAATAAATACGGAAGAGAAGAACTAGAAAAGGAAATTCAAAACGAATCGTTTAAAAGAATTACGGTTTCTCTTTATAGGTATGTTGACATAAAAAATCCTCAAATTTTTAGAGATGAACTTTTCACTAAGTGGATTGAGTTAAATGTAAGAGGAAGAATTTATATTGCTCACGAAGGTATAAACGCTCAGTTTTCAGTCCCCGAACCAAACTGGGAAAAATTTACACGCTCATTAGAAGATTACGATTACCTAAAAGATGTCCCTCTTAAAATTGCTGTTGAGGATGATGGAAAGTCATTTTTAAAGTTAACTATTAAAGTTAGAAAGAAGATTTTAGCAGACGGGATGGATGACAATAGTTACGACACATCCAATGTTGGCAAACATTTAACTGCATCTGAATGGAATAAATACATGGACGACCCTAACACTATTGTTGTTGACGTTAGAAATCATTATGAGCATGAAATTGGACATTTTAAAGGTGCCCTTTGTGCAGAATCAGATACATTTAGAGAGGATCTACCTAAAATTAAAGAAAAACTTAAAGGCAATGAAGACAAAAAAATTCTACTTTATTGTACTGGCGGAATTCGTTGCGAAAAAACAAGTGCATTTTTAAGACATGAAGGATTTCAAGATGTAAATCAATTACACGGAGGTATTATTGATTATGCGCGTCAAATAGATAAAGAAGGTCTAGAAAGTAAATTTATTGGGAAAAATTTTGTGTTTGATGAAAGAAGAGGAGAACGAATTTCTGATGATATTATTAGCTCTTGCCACCAATGTGGAGAACCTTGCGATGACCACACTAATTGCGAATATTTAGATTGCAACATGCTTTTCATACAATGTAGCAATTGTAAAGAAGAACATGAAGGATGTTGCTCTGAAGAATGTAAAACAATAATAAAACTACCTATAGAAGAACAGCAAAAAATTAGAGCTGAAAGAGAAAAGAAAGGGCTAATGGGGTACAAAAAGAGTTTAAGACCTAAAAAGATTACCAAAAACTAATCCGTCAGGATTTATCCAAACAAAAATCATATTTACTTTTATTGTTTTCCATTAATTTTGTCTTTTAATTTATTTAATTGATGAATAAAAAAATTGAATTAATGGCTCCTGCTGGAGGCTTTGAAGCCCTTCAAGCAGCTTTAGACAATGGTGCTGACTCTGTTTATTTTGGTGTGGACCAATTAAACATGCGTGCCAGAGCTACTATGAATTTTACTTTAGGTGACTTAGAAGAAATTTCAAAAAGATGTAGTGAAAGAGGTGTTAAAACTTACCTCACTTTAAACACGATTGTTTATGACCACGATCTATCTATCGTAAAAACAGTTGTAAATAGAGTTAAAGAAACAGGCATTACAGCAATTATCGCTTCAGACCAAGCAGTAATTGGCTATGCCCGTTCACAAAATGTTGAAGTACACATCTCTACTCAAGTAAACATAACCAACATTGAAACAGTTAGATTCTATTCTTTGTTTGCTGACGTTATGGTTCTTTCTAGAGAATTAAGTTTACGTCAAATAAAATCAATATGTGAAGGGGTTGAAAAAGATAATATTTGTGGCCCAAATGGTAAACAAGTAGAAATTGAAGTTTTTGGTCATGGAGCATTATGCATGGCTGTTTCTGGAAAGTGCTATTTGAGTTTACACACTCAAAATTCCTCTGCAAATAGAGGGGCATGCAATCAAAACTGTAGAAAACAATATAAAGTTATTGACTTAGAAGACGGACATGAATTAGAAATTGACAACGAATATATTATGTCTCCAAAAGATTTGTGCACAATCAACTTCTTAGATGAATTAATTAATTCTGGCATTTCTGTATTAAAAATTGAAGGACGAGGCCGAGCTCCTGAATACGTTGCAACGGTAATTAAATGCTACAGAGAAGCAATAGATGCAGTACAAGACAACTCTTACTCAGAAGAAAAAGTAGCAGAATGGATGGCAAGGCTTGGAACTGTTTACAACAGAGGTTTCTGGGGTGGTTATTATTTAGGTCAAGAATTAGGCGAATGGACCAATAAATCAGGTTCATCCGCAACACAAAAAAAAGTATATATTGGAAAAGGTGAGCATTATTTTCCTAAACCAAAAATTGGTCAATTTAAATTGGAATCGCATTCTTTGAAAATTGGAGATAAAATATTAGTTACAGGACCAACAACTGGGGCTGTAGAAACAGAAATAACTAGTTTAATGACCGACGACAAACAAGTTGAAGAAGCTTTTAAAGGTCAAGAAATTACTTTTCCAATAGATTATACTATTCGTTCATCTGATAAACTTTATAAACTTGTCGAGGCATAGTCCTAATCAAATAGTAGTAATTTCGCATCTCAGAAAAAGGTGTATTGGATGCAATTATTGTGTTGAATTTGCTCCAGAGAGATGGCGTATGTCTAAAAAAGACGGAAAAGTAACCATGATTGGAGGGGATGAAAAAAAAGGGATATTTACAGTTCGAGTTACTGAAGACGAATATGATAATAATGCAAAAGCAGCACATGCATGCCCTATGAATATTATTCAAATAAAAGTACTCTAACACTGTTAAAAGCTTTTAAATAGAAGTCAGTTATTCTCCCTATTTTATTATTTTTGCTGAAAATATAAAATTATGTCAGAAACCATTTTAGTAATTGGATCATCAGGTCAAATCGGTACAGAATTAGTAGAAGAACTTCGAAATCAATTTGGTAATGATAAAGTAATTGCATCAGACATAAAAGAACCCCAAAATGTTCAAAATGGTCCATTTGAAGTTTTAGACATATTAAACAAAGAACAACTTTTAAAAATTGTTGAAAAACACAATGTAAAAGAAATATACCTTCTTGCTGCTCTTTTATCAGCCACAGCCGAAAAAAATCCTGAATTTGCATGGGAGTTAAATATGAATAGCTTATTCAACGTCCTTAATCTAGCAAAAGATGGTATTATCAAAAAAATATTCTGGCCAAGTTCAATTGCCGTATTTGGACCAACTACTCCAAGAGAAAATACTCCTCAATACACAATAATGGAACCATCTACTGTTTATGGCATTAGTAAACAAGCTGGAGAAAGATGGTGTGAATACTACAACGAAAAATATGGAGTTGATGTTAGAAGCATTCGTTACCCAGGCTTAATTGGATATAAATCGCTTCCAGGAGGAGGAACTACAGATTATGCAGTAGATATTTTTCATCAAGCAATTAAGCATCAAAAATATGAGTGCTTTTTAAACAAAAGCACAAGATTACCAATGATGTATATGGCTGACGCAATTAAAGCTACTATCCAAATTATGCAAGCTCCTTCGGAAAACATTAAAATTCGGTCGAGTTATAACTTAGCTGGAATTAGTTTTAACCCTGAAGATATTTCAAGCGAAATAAAAAAATATATTCCTTCATTTTCTATCTCTTATAAAGAAGATTTTCGACAAAAAATTGCAGATTCATGGCCTCAATCTATTGATGATACTAATTCCAAAAAAGATTGGAATTGGTATCCAGAATATAATTTGGAATCCATGTCTGCAGACATGATAAAAAACTTAAAAAACATTGTAACCTAAAATAGTAAAGCAACGTAATATGTAATTAGTTCGTCTTTATCGAATATATATTACTATTTAGCTAAAACATATAAAACTTTAAAAGTTAATTTTTTATATTTATTTTTGTAAATTCAAGTTACCATTTAGAATGAAAAAATTAATATACATTATAATCCTAATTTTTATTTGCAGTATTAGCACTGCTCAATCTTTCGAGGTGAGTAACGGTGATACCATCAACATGATTGATGAGAACAATTTAAAACAAGGATTTTGGCGAATTTTCGGTAAAATGAAAAAATTACCTGGCTATGAACCTGACCAAGTAGTCGAAGAAGGAAATTATGAAAGCAGTAGAAAGCAAGGTATTTGGAAATTTTTCTTTGCTAATGGTAAAGTAAAAAGTGAAATTGCATATGTAAATAGTAGACCAAATGGTTATTATAAAACATATTACGAAAACGGTCAATTAGAAGAAGAAGGAGCTTGGAAAAACAACAGAAATACTGGTCAATTCAAGCGATTCCATGAAAACGGACAGCTTGCTCAAGCTTTTACTTTTAATGAAACGGGAAAAAGAGATGGTAAGCAAGAATATTACTATGAAAATGGCCAATTAATGATTGAAGGAAATTGGGCTGGGGGAAAAGAAGATGGTGTTATTACAGAATACTTTGAAAATGGAGATATTAAAGCCAAAAAAGCTTTTAATGGAGGTACTATTGACGTAGCAAACACTCAAACTTTCGAACCAAAAAATCCAATTAAAGATACTGAAGCTGAAGAATTAGCTAAAGCTCCGGTTGAAGTTGTTAAAGTATCTTCTGAAGATAAAGTAAATATGGGAATTTTTGATGGTAATGGTGAACACACTATGTATAACCAAAACAAACAAATTTCTAAATCTGGATTTTTCAAAAACTATAGATTAATGGAAGGACAATTATATCTTTATGATGAAAATGGAATTTTATTAAAAATTAAAAAATTCAAATCAGGAAGATATATTGGAGATGCTCCACTTCCTAAAGAATAAAAAAACATTAATAATAAATAAAAACCCAACAAGAAATCTTGTTGGGTTTTTTATTTTGATTAAAATGAAAAATCTATTTTTACAAAATAAATACGTTTAAAACATGTTATCATCAAATCTTCACTTATACAATAGCCTGACAGGAAAAAAAGAAAAATTTACACCTATCAATCCTCCTCACGTTGGAATGTATGTTTGTGGACCTACAGTTTATAGTGATGCTCACTTAGGAAATATCCGTACATTTTTAACTTTTGACATTGTTTATCGATATTTAATTCACTTGGGCTATAATGTTAGATATGTAAGAAATATAACAGATGTAGGACACCTAATTGATGATGCTGATGAAGGAGAAGATAAAATAGAAAAAAGAGCTAGATTGGAAAAAATTGAACCTATGGAGATAGTTCAAAAATATACAAATGGGTTTCATTCTACTACAAATTTATTCAATTTAATTCCGCCTAGTATAGAACCTACTGCAACTGCTCATATTATTGAACAAATAGAAATGATTCAACAAATTATTGACAATGGCTTTGGATATGAAGTTAATGGTTCTGTTTATTTTGATGTAAAAAAATACAGCTCAACTCATAATTACGGAGAACTTTCTGGAAGAAAAATAGATGAACTATTAGAACAAACCAGAGAAAATTTAGAAGGCGGAAATGAAAAACGTTTTTTTGCTGATTTTGCAATATGGAAAAAAGCAAGTAAAGAAACTATAATGAAATGGAATTCTCCATGGGGAATTGGAGTTCCTGGATGGCATTTAGAGTGTTCTGTAATGAGCACCAAATATTTGGGTAAAGAATTTGACATTCATGGCGGAGGTATGGATTTGAAATTTCCTCATCACGAATGTGAAATTGCACAATCTGTTGGAGCAGATGGAATTAACCCAGTAAAATATTGGATGCATGGAAATATGCTTACAGTTAATGGATCGAAAATGAGTAAATCATTAGGAAATTCTTTTCTCCCAATGGAACTTATTACCGGGAAGCACCCTTTATTAGACAAAGGTTATTCTCCAATGACTGTTCGCTTCTTCTTTCTTCAGGCTAACTATAGAAGCACTGTTGATTTTTCAAACGAAGCACTTCAAGCATCTGAAAAAGGATTAAAACGATTAATGATTGCTATTGAAAATCTTGATCGAATAAAAGCTTCAAACAACTCTTCTATAGAGATAGATACTATTATAGCAAATTGTAAAAAAAGTATGGATGATGATTTTAATACTCCAATTACAATTGCAAACATGTTTGATGGCGTAAAAACAATCAATCTGTTAATTGAAGAAAAAGAAACTATTACCAAAAGTGATTTAGAAAAATTAAAAAATCACTTTCACACTTTCGTTTTCGAAATTTTAGGTTTGAAAAATGAAGAAATAAATTCTAATTCAGATATAGCAGATAGTGTTATGGAAGTAGTATTAAATCTAAGAAAAAATGCTAAAGAAAATAAAGATTATGCTACAGCTGATTTTATTAGAGATGAATTAGGAAAAATTAACATCACCATAAAAGACAATCCTGAAGGTTCAATTTGGAATTATGAAAAATAAATTATTAATTATCATCTCGACTTCTATTATTTTATTTGGTTGTGAAGGAGATAAAAAGAAAAAAGAAACAATAGTAGAAACTGAAAAGCCTATTGAAAAAAAACCAATTATTGCTCCTGATTTCAACTCAGATTCAGCATACTTTTATGTTCAACAACAAGTAGATTTTGGCCCACGATTTCCAAATAATGAAGCTCATGGTAAATGTGCTGACTTTTTAAAAGACAAACTATCTAGTTTTGGGTTGAATTCATTTATTCAAACTGGAAAAGCAACTACATTTAATAAAAAAGCAATAACCATAAAAAATATTATTGGAGAATTTAAACCTGAATTAGAACGAAGAATTTTATTATTCGCTCATTGGGATAGTCGTCCTTTTGCAGATCAAGACTCTAAAGATATGACTAAACCTATTTTGGGAGCTAATGATGGAGCTAGTGGTGTTGGAATTTTACTTGAAGTTGCAAGACAATTAACCATACAAAATCCAAATATTGGAGTAGATATTATATTTTTTGATGCAGAAGATTACGGTGAACCATCATCTGGAATGACAACACAATACAATGGTGATTCTTGGTGTTTGGGCTCTCAATATTGGGCTAAAAACCCACATAAACCAAACTATAAAGCTGAATATGGAATCCTATTAGACATGGTTGGTTCAGCAAATGCTAACTTTACTCAAGAGGCAATATCTATGAATTATGCGCCAAATATTGTTAGAAAAGTTTGGGGCAAAGCTTCAGAACTAGGTCACGGAAATCATTTTGTAAGTCAGCAATTTGGTTTTCAAGTTACTGATGATCATAAATACATAAACGAAATCGCTAACATTCCGAGTATAGACATTATTCATTTCGATAGAAACACAGGAAGCTTTCATCATTCTTGGCATACACACAATGATAACATGGATGTAATAGACAAAAACACCCTTAAAGCAGTTGGTGAAACCCTTCTGGGCGTGATTTTAGATGAGAATAAATAATCCAATATTTAAAGTTGTAAGTATTAATATATTATAATATATTTGCATCAACCTAACTAATAAATAAAAAAAATGAAAAAATTACTTACAATGTTGATGGTAGCAGGTATCTTTAGTCTTGTTGCTTGTGGACCATCTGAAGAAGAAAAAGCTGCTGCTGAAGCAGAAGCTGCTGCAATGGTAGAAGAAATGATGGGTAGCATGGAAGAAGCAATAGAAGAAGTTGCTACTGAAGAAGTTGCTACTGAAGAAGTTGTTGAAGAAGAAGCTACTGAAGAAGAAGCTACTGAAGAAGAAGCTACTGAAGAAGAAGCTCACGAAGATCATGCACACTAATAAACAGTAATCAATAACCTAATAATAATAAACTTAATCAAAATGAAAAAGTTACTTACAATGTTAATGGTAGCAGGTATTTTTAGCCTTGTTGCTTGTGGACCATCTGAAGAAGAAAAAGCTGCTGCTGAAGCAGAAGCTGCTGCTGCTGTAAATGAGTTATTTGACTCAATGGAAGAAGCAATCGAAGAAGAAACTGCTGAAGTAGAAGCTACTGAAGAAGCTACTGAAGAAGTTGTTGCTGAAGAAGCTACTGAAGAAGCTGCTGCTGAGGAAACTCACGAAGAAGAAGCTCACTAATTTATATTAGTAGAAATAAAAAAGGGTAGAACTTAGTTCTACCCTTTTTTATTTCTTTAAATTTTACCTAAACGACCTCCGCAACAACAAAAGTACTACCTCCAACAAAAATTAAATCATTTTCAAGAGCTTCTTTTTTTGCAACATTTAACGCATTTATTACAGATTCACATTTTACATACTTTAGTTTTTTTGCTTTAAATAAAATTTCTAATTCATCAATAGCTAAGGCTCTTGGAATTTTAGCTTGACACAAATAGTAAGTAGCTGATTTTGGCAATAAATCTAATATGTTATCTACAGATTTGTCATTAACTACTCCAAAAACAAAGTGTAGGTTATTATAAGTTGTTTTATTCAATTGTAACACTATTTCTTTAACTCCTGCTTCATTATGTCCTGTATCGCAAATTATAAGTGGAGAATGGCTTATTGTTTGCCAGCGACCTAACAAGCCAGTATTTTTAACTACATTTTCTAAACCTCTCTCAATATTTTCAATAGCTATTTTCCACCCTATTTTCTTTAATTCAGCTAAGGTTGCTAAAACTGTTTTAACATTCTTTTTTTGATATTCCCCTTTTAAACTGGTTGCAATGCTATTCTTTATTTCATTATCAGCAAAATAGATAGGTGTAACTTTTTCTTTTGCTGTATCAACAAAAACATTTTTTACTTCATCTTGCGTCTCCCCTATAACTACGGGTATATTATTTTTAATAATCCCTGCTTTTTCGAATGCAATTTTAGGTAGAGTGTCTCCTAAAAATTGAGTATGATCAATTCCTATATTAGTAATTACTGAAACTTCAGGTTTAACTACATTCGTTGAATCCAATCTACCTCCTAGCCCTGTTTCTATAATTGCAATATCAACTTTATTTTTGGCAAAATAATAGAACGCTAAACCAACAGTCCATTCAAAAAATGAAAGGTTAATTTTTTCAAAACGAGACTTATATTCTTCTACAAAAAGAACTACATCCTCTTCACTAATCATTTCTCCATTAATCTTTATTCGCTCTCTAAAATCTTTTAAATGCGGAGAAGTATATAACCCAACCTTATAATCAGCTTCTTGCATAACTGAAGCCAACATATGTGAAGTAGATCCTTTACCGTTAGTCCCGGCAATATGAACACTTTTAAACTGATCTTGAGGGTTTCCTAGAAGAGCACAAAGCTTTATGGTGTTATCTAAGTCTACTTTATAAGCAGCATTACCAATTCTTTGATACATTGGCAACTGACTGAATAAATAATCGAGTGTTTCTTGATAGGTCATTAATTCAATATGAAAACAAATGTCATTTGCCCTTTTTGGTCTCCAATTAAATCTGGTTTTGCATTAAATTTTGTTTTTAATGCCGCATCTAATGCCTTTTTATACAACAAAGGACTTGTTGTTGTTGAACCTCTACCACCTGGAGTAGCTTTTATTACTTTTCCTGTTTTATCTACTACGATATCAACTACCACTTTGCCCTGCTCTTGAGAGTTATCATTAATTTTAGGTGTGCTTAACATACTTCTGCCTGCCAAAGAATAACTTACTCCATTACCAATTCCTCCACCTGTATGATTTGAACTATTTGGATCTCCATCTAAACTTCCTTGGTCTCCAGGATTTCCTGTTTCTCCTTCATTTGCATTACTTGATGAGCTATTGTTATTAAAGGCATTTAAGGCTTCTGATAAATTTTGAGATGTAGATTGCTCTTCAACTACCGTTTCAGATTCTTGAGTAGTATTCTCACTTGCATTTACATTTATTGTTTCTGTTGTATTTTGAGTAACCACTTGTTCTTCAGCAATATTAGAAGCAGTTGTTGTTTCAGCTTCAACATTTTCTTTTTCTATGTTTTCTGAAGTTTCAGTTGGGTTTTCTGGCTGAACATCTCCTGAACCTTCATCACTAGTCCCAAAGTTTATTGTTATTCCCTCCTCTGGAGGTGGAGGGTCTGGATAAGCCATTCCAACAAATAAAAATAACAAGAGTAATAGCGTATGAAACAAAATTGTTACAATTAAGCCTTTTCTACTATTATTATCTTGAATAACTTCCATTTAGTTTATAGATGCAGATATATTAGTTTTCCATAAAATTACTGTGGAGCAGTAGCTAATACTAACTTATATTTGTTTCTATTAGCAATATCCATTACTTTCACCGCTTCTTCTATAGGAACACTTTTCTCAACATGCAATATTATTCCTGGATCAACTTCGCCAACCAGCATTTGTTTTAAATTGGGCTCAATTTGATCAAAGCTTACTGCATCTTGATTAATGAAATATTGAAAATCTTTCGTTATTGAAACAGATACCGTTTGTTTACTTAGCGTTTTACTTGAACTTTTAGGCAAAAGTAACTTTAATGCATTTGGACTAATTAAGGTTGACGTAATAACAAAAAATATTAATAACAAAAACACTATGTCGGTCATACTCGACATATTAAAATTAGTACTTACTTTATTTTTTGATCGAATTGCCATTATACTGCAGGTTCATGTAAAATATCTAAAAATTCGGTTGTTCTAGCTTCCATAATGAAAACAATTTTTTCCATTTTAGCAACCAGTAAGTTATATCCTATATAGGCAACAATTCCAACTATAAGTCCTGCAACAGTTGTAACCATAGCAGTATAAATTCCTTCTGAAAGCATTTCTACGTCAATATTTCCACCAGCTGACGCCATTTTATGAAACACCATAATCATTCCTATTACAGTTCCTAAAAAACCTATCATAGGAGCTGCACCTGAAATTGTAGCAAGGGTTGATAAATTCTTTTCGAGTTTATTCAGTTCTAATTTTGCAGTATTTTCAACTGCAGTACCAATATCACTTAAGGGTTTTCCTATTCTACTAATTCCTTTTTCTATCATCTTTGCAACTGGAGAAGAATTGCTCTTGCATAAACTCTGTGCAGCATCTATCTTTCCATCCAAAATAAAGTCTTTGATTTGATTCATAAAATTTGCATCTTCTTTACTTGCTTTTTTAATTGACAAATAGCGCTCAACAATAATATAAACTGCTAATATCGAAAGAATTAATAGCGCAATCATAATAATTGCCCCTCCCACACCTCCTGAACTTACAAGCTGCCAAATAGTTAGTGTTTTTTCTTCTGAAACTACATTTTCTACTTCATTTAAAGCAGGAGTTCCAGCAACATTTATTTGTAATAAAAAGTTAGATAACATAATTATTTATTTAAATACTAAGCTAAAATACGATTATGGATGCTTTCGAAAATTGACCTCTCTTGAAATTGTAAACAGTAAAATGTTAGCTTTATTGTTTATTATACAAAGTAATTGAATTACTTGTTCTTATTTACATTAAAGCGCTTAGCTACAAAAAATTTAACATTACTAGTACTTGGACTAATATCGTATTGATTAAATTCAATATCAGCAGTTCTAATATATGAAGTAAATCCTGACAAGAAGTGCTTCCCCTCATACCCTGAAGCTACTCTTAAAGTTAAACGGGAAACTACTCCTGATTTTGTATCATTTTCACCATCACTATTAAATACTTTTAAATTTTTAGCCCCAAAACCTGGAGCTAATGATAGATTTATGAAGAATTTTTTCCAAAAAACTAAAGTATAAGTATAGCCAAAAGAAACCCCAAAGCTACTTGATGAAAAGGCCTTAATATCAAATGAATCAATAACATTTTTTGGTAAGTCCTTTGGAATAAAACTAGTTATAGAGTCCCTATCATAAGCTCCTTCTTCAAAACCTGCATAATCTAAACTATAATAGCCTCCAACCAAAAAACTACCTGCACTTTTCTTTTGCACAGTATTTCTAACATAAGCAGCTTTATACGAAAACTTTTTATGATTGAAAAAATAGTAACCTCCGACACCTAACGACGCAGATTGCATATATGGTAGTTGAGGAAACTCTTCTTTATCCCAAGTAGTAAATGCAGATGGATTTTCTAAATAAAACCCTTGATAATTTTGAAAAATAGCATCTACTCCAAACCTATTAGTATAAATATTAAATTGAGCATCAAACCTTCGGGTTTGACCATATTTTGAATTGCTCTCTGAACTACTAGGTAATCCAAAAGCTAAAGAAAGTCCAAACCATTTATAATTAACTCCTCCTCCCAAACTCGTTGTTGCTGCAGGAGCAAACTTTGCTTTTTGATTACTATTATTATTTATAATTTGAAGCTTATTAGATTTAATTGTAGTACCAAATTTCAACAATAATTTCTCAGGGTATTCTGTATAATAATCATTTATATCAGTTGAATCTGTAGTTAAAGTGAAATCGACTTGAGAATAACCCAAATTAATTAAACTAAAAATTAAAGTTAAAAGAAGAGTAATTCTTTTTATCATCTAAACAAGTACATTTTTCCAAGACCTTTCTTAAAGTAATTATCAGCACTTGTATCTCTATGATCAATATTATCTGAATCAATTTTTGTAAATACTTTATACAAGTATAATCCATTAGCTAATCTATCTCCATAAGTATCTGTTCCGTCCCAGGTAAATTCACTAATATTTCTACCTATTCTAATAGGACCAAATTCATCTTTATGAATTTCTCTTACTACTTTACCTGTAATGGTCATTATTTGTATTTTAAAAACTGTAGGAATTTCACTTCCTGTTAACGTAAAAACAAACTTAGTTGCAGTGGAAAAAGGATTTGGATAGTTTAAAATATTTGTAATGCTTGACTGATTAACAACTTCAAAATCGATAGTATAATCGACTCTTCCTGATTGATTGTCTGACTTATCATTTGCTTGTACTCTCAACTTATAAGTACCATCAACCGGAAAATCGCCTGGAAATATTATTTTAGATTTATTTTTAGGTAATGATGCTGGAATAAAACTCATTTTTTGAACACCTGACTGGTTAAAGTAAATTCGTTTTTCGCCATCACTTGGTCTTGTTAAATAAACAGAATAATCAGTTGTATCATCTAAGGCTAAATATTGATTTTCATCGGTTAGTTCTATTACTATTTCTGATTTTGGCGAAACAATATCTCCATTTAAAATATGAACACCATCGAAAGTAACATCTAAAATTGGATTAACATTATCCCTTCCCACATAAAAAGGAATTTCTGCAACATTATTAAAATGGTATTTTTCTAATTGATCATTATTTGGGTTTACATCTACCAATAACTTGTTCAAGCCTTGAAATCCAATTGTCGAAAACTGAATAGAAGCAATAATAACACTATCAACCAAAAGTGGTTTTTGTCTAGGATATGGTAAAGTATGAATATTATTATTTCTATCTAAAACGGAAAATGATATTAATAAACTATCCATATCAACATCACTAATATTTTTTATAACTATACTTAATTGTATATTTTCTCCTTCTTGAACAGTATCGTTATAAAACTGAAAATATATTTTAGGATCTAAAGCAGCTTCTGGAATATCGGCATAAGTAACTTGCCATCTATTTAATTGAGGAGCGGTATATAAAGAATCATCTGATAAAAATGCATTCAGTCTTAAATAAGGATAAACCGATGCATCTACATTGTCATTAATCAAAATATCTGAAGAGTCAGTTGGCAAGTTATTAATTAATAGTGTTTCATTACCTGCATTATCAACTCCAAAAACATTTAAAATAGAACTATCTTTTGATGGATATTCTAAATTATTTACTCTCCATGATAATGAGTCCCAACTTGTTGCTGGACCAAATGTTTCAGAATAAATATTAGCATAATTCGACGTGGTTGTTATTGTTTTATTTAACGTCATATAGTCTTGCTCTGTAGAGTCAGCTATTATTTCAATAGCTGAAGCTGGATTACCTTTTTGAGCAAATAAAATAAATGCCAAACTATCTTGTATTGCAGGCAAATTTATGGCTCCTAAATTCTGAAAGGCAGTTCTAACATCATTTGGTAAAGTAGCATAACTTGAAAATCCCGTTGAGTAAAAAGACCAAATAGCAACATAATTATTCTGAGGAATACTATCATTTAGCATATTAGCCAATGCCGTCATTTGAACAGGATCATTTTGTCTAAAAATAAAAAACCCAGGTTTTGTAATTCCATAATTCACATGCCCAAAATCCCTCTCATCTGATCGCCAATAATCAACAGACAAAGAATCCATAACAGCAACATGAATTGAACTGCTAGCCAACCACCCATTATTTCCAATTGTAAATCCATCAATTTTATAACCTATATCCCAAAATTCACTTAGTCCATTGGCCACCTTTGTTGTTACCTTTAATTCTTTAATATTGGGAACAAATTCAAATCTTCTTGTTGATCTATTATGTTTTAAAAATTGAAATTCGTCAGGTTCAAATTGAAAAAAATGTGCTTGCCCCCATCCAGATTTATCTTTAATATATTGAAATGACATCTTTCGCCAGCCATAACCAGTTGCATCAACAGAATCTTTTCCTACTCTCCAAAAATAAACTGTACTATCTGACATATTTTGCAATAAACTTGGCGACCATGATATTATACCCCCAGACTGATTTATGATTGTACTTTGCTTTAAAGGACTATTAAAATAATCTGTGGTATCAACTTCAAATCTATAATTCTTTGATGGTTCAAATGGTAATGCAGTAGATGCTGTTAATGTTAAGTTCTGGTTTGGAACAATTGCATATTTATAAGGAAAGATTGGAATAATTTCTCCTGACAAAATATTCAACTGTGTAGTTACTTGATTATTTGTTTCATGTATTTCATCAACTTGATTTAAAGCATCAACATAAACACTAAAAGTATTTGTTCCTAATCCCCTAATTACATCAACGGGCAATGTAAACGTAATGGTGTCTTTGTAATCTACACCAGGTATTGTCTTCAAATAAATAGTGTCATTAAATGATGAATTAGGAAATATTCGAGTTAACTCTACTATAATATTTGAGTTTGTTGATCTACCAAGGTTTGCAATAACAATATTGACTTCAAACGAATCTAAATCCGATGTTACAACTGACGGTGTAAAGTAAACCGAATTTTGATTAATCATGTAATCAGGTTTAGGAAAAGAATTAATTACCACAGAAGGGTCTCCATGTAAAGTCATTCCTAGAACAGTAGATGTAACATATATATTACTTCCAGCCCCCTGCACATACTCAATTGTATTTTTTATATGCTCGCCAACAGATCCTCCATAATTTTTATAACTTAAATTTTTATAAAACTCTGAAGAATAACTATTTAAATAAGAAGACAACCCAAAATCAACAGAAGCTAGAAAACCGATAACCCCCTTATCTTCAATTAACACATAGTCTTCGCTTATACTATTTGCCGTTGGCAAGTGAATATCTCCAGCCAAACAGGCATTCCCTAATAAAAATGGGTATTTCCCATTTTGTTCTGGCCAATTAGCAGCTTCATCAATATTTTGATCAAATCCTCCTGTTGCTGATGCATGACCAAAAAATGTCATTAGAGAGACCCCATTTGCAATAAATTGATTAATTGAATCCGTCATAGAGATTTGAATAGGCGCAGAAGTTGATTTTGCAAAAGAATAAACATCTCCCCCAAACAGCGTATCTTCAAGCGTGTTTTTAAATCCGTTTAAATAGGCCATAAATAAATTAGCATCAGAAATTGACTGTCCTCCAGCAAAATGTAATACCTTTTTCATCCAATCTGTTTCACCATTTGGCGAGGTAAGAGGGTTTGGAATGGGATTTTCATAATCTACAATTTTATTTAAATACCATTGCACTTCAGTTTCTGATAAAGCAGCTAACCTTCCCATAGGTATTGGTGATTGATGTATGGTTCCATTTAGGCCGGCAGTTAACATCATATCGGATGCAGGATGTCCAAATGAAGGCACTAAGTTTTTTTCAAAATTTAAACTACTATTTCTAGTACTAGTTGATTTTACTGATTTTCCTAATAAAAATAAATACTTAGGTGTTGAAGTCCAATTATCTAGAATAAAATCAACAAATCCTCTTATAGCATAAGGATGTTGTTCTATTCCATAAGCAAATTGATCATATAGTTCTTCAATATTAAAAACAACTGCATTTTCTGGATTATTAAAATTAGTTAACCTATATGCAGCATAGTTGTTTGCTTCATTTAACAGTTTTGGATGGGTAATGATAATAAATGCGGTATCTAGATTAATTGAATTATAATCTGTAAAAAACCCACTACCATTAACTGGCTCAATAAAAGAAACTGTATCTATCTCAGAAGCAAATCCGATTATACACTTTTTTTGATTTCCAGAGTTCGGAATTAAACAATTATAAGTTCCTCCGCTTTGGTTAACTTTAATTCGTTTTTGATTTGTTAAGTCATAAAAAACAATATTCCCTGAACCAGATAAATTAGAAAACTGATAATATGACTTAGGCTGACCTAAATCATCTTCAACAAAAAGGTTATCAAATAAATTCGCTCCATTTAAGTCGACTGAATGAGGATATTCAAACTTAACATATGCTATTGTTTGTCTATCTACAGTGCTCCCTAAATCATTTATACTTTTAAAACTTACATTGTTAGATAAATTAATTTCTGAAGTGGGAATACTAAACGAAATATCAATTTTCTCATACCCTTCATAAATCGTATCTAAAACCTGTGAGCCTAATTGAACTTGTAAATGATGGTCGTTTATTACCGGTGCATAATTTGATGCACCAAGCACAACTGCTGCTATATTTGCCGTTAATCCATTATCATAAATATTTGGCGTTGCAATCGTTTTAGTTCTAGTTTGCCCTAGACTAAAAACATTATCAAACCAACCTTCTGTAGGGTCGTAACCAAATAAATTTTCAGAAGCGCCTCCAATTACAAGTGTTTTACCTGTAAAATAAGACGAATGATAATCCTCTATATACTGCTTAGTGAAAAATTGTTTTGGTGTATAAGACAAATAATTTGTGTCATTTTCCAAAATTACCCTTGAATTTGTAATCGAATTATTCCAGGTAATAAAATAAGCAGCTGTATCATTAATTAAACTATAATAAGGGTTGGGATGATTTGATGATCCTCCATAAAAATCTTCATCAAACCAACCATCATTATGTTGAGCATAAAACTCTATAAAATCATTCACATCAAAAACACCATCATTTTCTCCTTCTATGTATAAAGGAATTTCTTGTCCTCTTCCAAAAATCTGAATATTTCTAGGGTCAATTGATGCTATTGGAATTCCAGCATTAATTAGCGAGGTTGCATCTATGCGAAACAGCCCGGTTTCAGCAATTTTAAACTTATAATATTGTTGAGAATAGTTAATCCAATTATTATAATAGGGTTGTGCAAAAAGCCCAAAAGAGCTTAGCATCAACAATAAAATAATATAATATGAATTGACTTTTTTCAAGTTAGATAGTTAAATAATTTTTAAATAGAAAATTACTTAATTATTCTGAGTTGATTTCTATTCAAAGCGAGCTTTAACATGGTTTGCTTTATTTATATCAAACCTCAACGAAAAAACATTAGAATATAAAGCTTCAGATTGATCTCCAATATCAGATAATGCATAATCAATAGCAATTCCCTTAAACTTAACTCCAACCCCAAAGTTTGGCTGGTAAGATATTTTTTCATTAGCATAAATATCCGTGACCTTTTGAAAGTTACCAACACCCAATCTTAGAAAGATTAAATCGTCGTAACCAACCTCTACACCCATATGAGGGTCAATACTAACAGGGTCTCCGGTTACTAGAACATTACGTTTACCATCAGTAGATAAATCAAAGTTGATTTCACTTAAAGCTTGGAACTTATTACTAATTTTTACCGTTTTGCTTACACCCAAAATAACTTTTGGCAATGTTACCTCCAAAGAATTTTGAGGTATTTCATTTCCTGTTGCTTCAAAAACATCAATAGTTTCTTCATCTAAAGAAAAACTCCATGCATTAAAAGTTGATGTAATATCTCTAGCCATAACACCAAAATCCCAACCTTTATAATGGTATTGAGCCCCTGCATCTAATCCAAACCCCCAAGCATTTGCAAAATCACCAACTTTACGGTAAATTATTTTAACATTAGCTCCATATCTTAATCCTGGTATTTTAGCTTTTCTCGCATACGAAAAAAGGAAAGCATAATCTGCTACTGAAAAAGAAGAAATTCTATCATAATCAATATTACCATCAGCATCAATTAACTGGGTTGTATTAGGAATATCATCAACTCCAAAACGAATTAAAGAAACACTAAAAGCACTAGAACTGTCAATTTTTGCAGCAAAAGCTCCATAATCATATTTTGCAATTCCAGCAAAATATTCAGAGTGCATTAAATCTACTTGAAAATCTTTATCAATTTTAGTTAATCCAGCAGGATTCCAATAACCAGAAGTAACATCATTTACACTTGTTACCTGGGCATTTGACATCCCTAAAGCTCTTGCTCCTACTCCTATTGATAAAAATTCATTACTAAATTTTGGAGCTGTAGTTTGAGCAACAACTTGCAACGAGCAAAACAAAATTAATATAGCTAAAAATCTATTTATCATTCATTAAAAATAAGCTGAAAATTAACAAAAATATGCCATAAATCGAATACAGCTATTTTATCAATCTTATTTGTTTTGTGATTAACTCAATTTTTGTGGTATTATTGTTTTTTATTAAAAGCAAATCTTATATTTTTAATTCTTAGCAACAAGTTTAATATCTTTACCCACAACTTAAGATTCACAATGAAAAAACACATTCCAAATGCAATTACAACGTTAAATTTACTTTGTGGCTGCTTAGCAATAACCTCTGCTTTTGAAGGTGAATTATATATTGCTGCATATTTTTTAATCTTTGCAAATTTTTTTGATTTTGCTGATGGTTTTGCAGCAAGAGCTTTAAAAGTTTCTAATGCATTAGGGGAACAACTGGATTCTTTATCTGATATGATTTCTTTTGGTGTTGCTCCGGGTGTTTTACTTTATCAATTTGCTAAACACTTAAATACCATTAATGAAGTTCAAATTTTAACTGACAACCCTTGGTTATTTTACATTGCTTTTATTATACCTGTTTTTTCTTCATTTCGACTTGCTAAATTCAACATAGACACTCGTCAAACTAGCTCTTTTATAGGACTCCCAACTCCAGCAAATGCTTCTTTTTTCTTATTTGTTGTTATCCTTTATTTTTACCCTGATTTACCAAAAGTTATTGACGTGAATAGTTTTTTAATACCAATTATTGGGAACCCTATAATTATGCTTTGTTTTGGTGTTGTTTTTTCTTTTTTACTAGTTGCCGAAATACCTATGTTTTCTCTAAAGTTTAAAAACATGAAATGGAAAGACAACAAACTTCCTTTTAGCTTTATTCTTATATGGTTTCTTCTTTTAATAACTACAAACATTTTTGCAATGCCTGCAATTGTTATTATTTATATTTTGTTTTCTGTATTTAAACATCTTACCTCAAAAGCTACTGCGTAATGCTTTCTATTTTTTCGGACGAACACTTTATGAAAGAAGCTTTTAAAGAAGCTCAAAAAGCATTTGATGAAGACGAAGTTCCTGTTGGAGCAATAATCGTTTGCGATAACAAAATAATTGCTCGTGCCCACAACATGACTGAGAGATTAAACGATGTTACAGCTCATGCCGAAATGCTGGCATTTACTTCTGCTACAGATTATTTAGGGGGTAAATATTTAAACGAATGTACACTTTACGTAACTCTTGAACCATGTGTAATGTGTGGAGGGGCAGCCTACTGGACTCAATTAAAAAAAGTAGTTTATGGTGCTAGTGACGAAAAAAGAGGTTTTAGCAAACTTTCAAAAAACATCTTACATCCAAAAACAGAAATTATAAGTGGAGTTCAAAGTGTAATTTGCGGTGAGATTTTAACTCAATTTTTCGAGCGAAAAAGAGGTTAAACTATAAGTTTAAATATTGCTTTAAATTTTGATACCTCGAACGACTTACATTTAATGCAATATTTCCTGATAAAATTACTTGATAATTATCTTTACCAAACTTTTCTAATTTTTGCATTTCATTTACATTAATAATAAATGATCGATGTATTCTAATAAATTTTGAGTCATCTAAATGCTCCTCTAAATACTTCATAGTATCGTATTTAAGAAATTTACCTGTTTTAGTATATATCATTACATAATCATCTTGAGCTTCAAAATATAAAATCTCGTTTAGCTGAATTATATCAATTTTATCGTTTGATTTTACAACAATCTTATCCAATTGTTTAGTTTCTGAAATATGCTTTTTTAACTCTCCTAAATCACTTTCTTTTTCGCGAACTTTATTTAATGCTTGATTAAATCGTTCTTTTGAAAATGGCTTCAGTAAATAATCGGCAGCATTTAGTTCAAATGCTTTTATTGCATATTCATCATAAGCAGTTGTGAAAATAATTTTAGGAAACTCATCTAATAATTCTAATAATTCAATCCCTGTTAGTTTCGGCATCTGAACATCTAAAAAAACCAAATCTGGTTTTAAATCATTTATTGCTTTTAACCCAGAAAATCCATTATCAAACTCACCTATCAATTCGATATCATTTTCACCATTTAAATAACTTTTAACCAAGTCTCTGGCTAAAGTTTCATCTTCAATAATAATTGCCTTAATTTTTTTCATCTTGAGGTATTTTTATTGTGACCATAAAAGTGTCTTGTATTTTTTCAGTTACTAACAAATCTCTTCTCCTATAAATTAAAAAAAGTCTTTCTTGAGTGTTTTTTAAGCCTATCCCTTCACCCTTTACTTGTCGGGCTGTTGCATCAAAATTATTCGTTAAAACCAACTCTAATTCATCATCTTTTTTTCTTCCGTCAAGTATTACATTAATAGTATCAATACTTTCATAAACACCATGTTTTATAGCATTTTCAAATAAAGGTTGTAATATCATAGCTGGAAGTTTAGCATTTAAGCACTCTTTATTACAATTTAGTTCAAAATTTAAACGATTACCAAACCGTATTTTTTCAATTTCTAAATACAATTTGATATTAGCTATTTCTCTAGCTAATGTTGTTACTTGTTCATTTTCATTACTTAAAGAGTATCTAAGATATTCTGATAACTTAATAATCATTTCTTGAGCTTTATCTGGGCTAGAAATAGTTAATGAACTAATTGAATTTAAGCTATTAAATAAAAAATGAGGATTAATTTGATTTTTTAAAGCATTTAACTCTACTTCTTTTATTAATGTTTTAAGATTAGCTTCTTCCTTAATTTTCTGTTGGTTTTCTTGATAAAAAACAACCACATAGTAAACTAAAATAAATACCAGATAATAAAATATTCCACTTATGATACGCCAAGGAAAAGAACCTTCCAGAAAGGATAAATAAACCAAATCATCAACACTATACTTTAAAATTAAATAGCCGCTAACCAACCAAAAGCCTATAATTATAAGCGATGAAACAAGGTGACTTGAAAATAAAGTGATAAACTTTTGACTCGATTTATTATAACGAACTACATACCATAAGCTTATGCCCAAAAAAGCAAAAAACACATTAAACAAAAAGCTATCTAACAAAGCTACACCAAGAGAAATATGATAATACCAATGCAAAACAGCAAAGTGCGCACCAATAATTATGGTCCACACTGCTGAATAATTTATCAAATAACTTTTATTGCTTGTTATTGGGTTTAGCATCTTTTTAAAAGTAAAAGAAATTAATAACTTTTTACTTCTCCTCCTCCAAAAATATTAACTCCCTTAATAATTAGTACATTTTTAACATCTCCCACAACCGGTCCTCTTTTATCATCAAATCCTCCGAATATTGAAGTTACGTCAACCCTAACATCCCAATCATTAGGAACTACTATTTCAGAGCCTCCAAACATAGTGAAAACATCAATTACACATTCTTGATTTTGTATTTTAGCACCTGTTAAATCTAATTCGCTACCTCCAAAAATGCTTGTTACTTTACCTCCCATAAAATTATCAGAAGTAATTTTTCGCTTACCTCCTCCCATAAATGTAAATAAGTCAATAAAATTGTCTGATACTCCTAAATTTTTAGGAAAATGATGCCTGTTTTTAATTGTTAACATTAAAACTCCTATTACAACAAATATGGCTGGCCAAAACATATTTCTCACTTCAAAAGGTATATCAAATATTTTAGGTAGAATAAAAAAAGTACCTATCGTAATTAAGATTAAACCTGACCGATAATTTTGTTTTGAAAGGATATTGGCTGTACCAATTGCGATTAACAACATTTGCCAAGAAATAATAATATGACTAACACTTGATGGAATAATATCAAGCTTTTTAGCAATTAAAACAGCCCCTACTATTATAAAGATAATTCCTACAATCGATCTTTTTTTGCTTTTAAATTCGTGTTCTTTTTCTTCTATGTTCATGATCTATATTTTTTAGTTTACAAATCAAATTTAGATGGTTCTCTTATATACTGAAATATGTTTTAGGTAGTTGGTAGTTATTTTTCGGTAAAATGCGCTTTTTTTATTTAGAACGATTCTATTTTAGTAACTTTGAAAATTGAAAAACCAATCTATTAATTAAAAAAAAATAAAATATGTACCCACCAGAATTAGTTGCACCGATGAAAGAAGAATTAACATCGGTAGGATTTGAAGACTTAACTACTGCTGCTCAAGTTGATGAAGCTATTACAAGTGAAGGAACTACTTTTGTGATAATTAACTCTGTATGTGGATGTGCTGCAGCAAATGCGAGACCAGCCGCAAAAATTGCAATCACAAACAGTAAAAAACCAAGTAAAATTGCTACTGTATTTGCAGGTGTTGATAGTGATGCTGTTGCTCAAGCTAGAAAATATACACTCCCTTACCCTCCATCATCTCCAAGTATGGCTTTATTTAAAAATGGTAAGCTAGTTCATTTCATAGAAAGACACCATATTGAAGGAAGACCTGCCGAAATGATAGCTGAGAATTTAGCTGAAGCTTTTAACGAATACTGTTAAGTTTAAATAAAAATTACTAAAGCCCGAATCATAAGTTCGGGCTTTTTTATTGATAACTTTTCCTTAAAAATATCGTTCTCATTATTATCTTTGAGTACAATAAAATAATACCATGGCATTAAAACAATCTTTAAGCTTTAAGCTTCAGCAAAAACTCTCTCCTCAGCAAATACAGTTGATGAAATTACTTCAACTGCCTACCATTGCTTTAGAACAAAGAATAAAAGAAGAAATGGAAAGTAACCCTGCACTAGACGAAGGCAAGGAAGAGGAAGAAGAAGATATTAGCTTTAGCAATGATGAAGATTATGATGACAAAGAGAAAAGTGAAGCTGAACAAGATTTTAACTTTGATGACTATATAAATGGTGATGAAACCCCATCATACAAATTAACAGCTAACAATCATAGCCAAGATGATGAAGATCATCAAGTTCCATTAAGCGGAGGAGATAGCTTTCAGGAGTTGCTAGAAAAACAACTCATCATGTTTGATTTAGATGATGACGATTATGAAATTGCTCACCATTTAATTGGTAGTTTGGATGAGTCAGGTTATTTAAGAAGAGATTTAACTTCAATTGTAGATGATTTAGCTTTTACTCAAAACATAATAACTGATGAAGCACATTTAAACTTAATCCTTAAATTAATTCAACAATTTGATCCTCCTGGTGTTGGAGCAAGAACTTTACAAGAATGTTTATTACTTCAAATCAATAAGAGTAAAGGACATTCTTTATTATTAATGAATGCTAAAGAAATTCTTGAAAACTACTTTGAAGAATTCACAAAAAAACATTACGATAAAATTATTGATCGATTAAACATTTCTGAAGAAGACTTAAAAGATGTTATTGCAGAAATACTAAAATTAAACCCAAAACCAGGAAACTCTTTAAGTGATTCAACAAAGGTAGTTCAAAACATTATACCTGATTTTATATTAACTATTGTTGATGATCAACTTGAATTACAATTAAACAGCAGAAATGCTCCCGAATTAAAAGTTAGTAAGGAGTATTCTGAAATGATGAAAGGATACAAAGAGGCAAAAGAAAAACCTTCTAAGTCTCAGAAAGATGCTTTAATGTTTGTGAAACAAAAATTAGATTCGGCAAAATGGTTTATTGATGCAATTAAACAACGTCAAATAACGCTAATAACAACTATGGAAGCGATTATTGAACGTCAAAAAGAATACTTTTTAGAAGGAGATGAGACGTTAATTGTTCCTATGATTTTAAAAGACATTGCAGATGAAGTTGATTTAGATATCTCAACCATTTCAAGAGTAGTTAATAGCAAATATGTTCAAACACCTTATGGTACTTTCTTACTTAAAACCTTCTTCTCTGAATCACTAAGTACAGATAGTGGTGAAGAAGTATCAAGCAGAGAAGTAAAAAAAATACTTCAAGATGCAATTGAAGATGAAGACAAGAAAAAACCACTAACAGATGAAAAGTTATCTAAACTTTTAAATGATAAAGGTTATAACATTGCAAGAAGAACCGTAGCTAAATATCGCGAACAGTTAAACATTCCTGTAGCAAGAATGAGAAAGGAATTGTAATGGAGAGAATAGCTAAAATTATTTCTTATTGTTTCCAACCACTAATAATGCCTTCATTAGGTTTATTAATTTTTTTCAATTCAAACTCCTACATAAACTTTGCAATACCAAAAGAATTAAAAGATGCAGCGCTTACTTTAGTTGCTATGAGCACCTTTGTTGTACCTGTAATAATTACCTTGTTACTTTTAAACAGAGGATATATTTCTAGTTTAGAAATGCCAACAAGAAAGGAACGTATTCTTCCTTATGGTTTTACGATTGCCTTTTATTTTTTTACAATATACATGCTCAAACAAGCACCTATACCTCCGCTAGTATTTGATTTTATGATTGGTGGCGTTGCATCTGTTATCTGCGCTTTTATTATCAATTTAAAGTGGAAAGTAAGTGCTCATATGACTGGTATTGGTGGATTGCTTGGCGCATTAATATCTACATCTATATTACTAGAAGTAGATTTAATTTCTTATGTAATACTTTCAATTTTTGTGTCAGGTCTAATTGCTAGTTCTCGATTAATATTAAACGCCCACACCCCATTACAGCTTATTGCTGGCTTCTTTCTTGGATTTGGATGTCAAGTGATTGCTATTTATTTTTAAGCAAAAAAAAGCCGTTACTTTTTAGCAACGGCTTTAGTTATAAAAATGCTATTTAATATTCATCTTCATTAAAAAAGAAATCATCTTTGGTTGGATAATCAGGCCAAATTTCTTCAATCGTGTCAAACGTTTCACCCTCATCTTCTAATTCTTGTAAATTTTCTACAACCTCAAGTGGTGATCCTGTTCTAATTGCAAAATCAATAAGCTCGTCTTTTGTTGCCGGCCAAGGAGCGTCTTCTAAGTGAGATGCTAATTCTAATGTCCAATACATAGTTAATTATTTTATTAAATTAATACCTTAATACTCTCTTTATCCGAGTTTTTAGATTTACGCAAAAATATATTTTTTGTTTAGATACACAACAAAAAAAAATGAACACTTGTTAACAACTCTTTCTCCCTCATTATCATTACATTCTAGCTACCCAAGGAATCTCATTTGCACCTAAATCTTGTGTTATTTTTCTTGACAACACAAACAAATAATCAGACAATCGATTTAAATACTTAAACACTAACTCATTTACTTCCTCTTCTTCTGACAAAAGAATAACTAATCGCTCAGCTCTTCTGCAAACGCATCGTGAAATATGACAATAAGAAACCGTTGTATGTCCACCAGGTAAAACAAACGAACGCATTTCTGGTAAAGTCTCATTCATTTTGTCGATTTCATTTTCTAAAAATTCAATATCACTTTCTTTTAATTGAGGCACTTTTACTTTATTATTTCCCGGTTCGGTAGCTAAAATTGATCCCAATGTAAATAACCTATCTTGTATTTCAATTAAAACATCAAAAGTTTGCTTATCAATTTCTTGATCACGAATAAGCCCTATGTATGAATTTAATTCATCTACGGTACCATAAGCTTCTATTCTATTATGGTGTTTAGGTACTCTTTTCCCTCCAAACAATGATGTTTGACCTTTATCTCCTGTTTTTGTATAAATCTTCATTTTATAGTTTTAACTATTTACAGCAAAAATATTCATTTAAATATTACTTATTAAGTGTTGAAACATTAGTTTTGCACTATGACTACACAAGAACAAATAAAAGATTTAGTTGATCGCCTGGCTGCGTTGAGGGGGTACCTTTGACGTGGATAATAAATTAATTCAACTAGAAGAAGAAGAACAAAAAACTCAAGACCCCGATTTTTGGGAAAATCCTAAAGAAGCAGAAAAACAACTTAAAGTAGTTCGAAACATAAAAGTTTGGACCGAAGGATTTGCTTCTGTAGCCGCTATAATTGACGATTTAGAAGTACTATTCGATTTCTATAAAGAAGGAGATGTTAGTGAAGAGGAAATGGATCAGCAATATGCTAAAGCTATAGAAAAAGTTGAAGACTTAGAGTTTAAAAATATGCTTAGCGCCGAAGAAGACAGCTTAAGCGCTGTTCTTCAAATTACTGCTGGAGCTGGAGGAACTGAGAGCTGTGACTGGTCTTCAATGTTATACAGAATGTATAATATGTGGGCTGAGAAAAATGGCTATAAAATTAAATTATTAGATTATCAAGATGGTGATGTTGCTGGAATTAAAACAGCTACTATTGAAATTGAAGGAGAGTTTGCTTTTGGCTACCTTAAAGGAGAAAATGGCGTTCATCGTTTAGTTCGTGTAAGCCCTTTTAATTCTCAAGGAAAAAGAATGACTTCTTTTTCTTCAGTTTACGTTTATCCTTTAGTTGATGATACGATTGATATTAATATCAACCCGGCAGATATTAAATGGGACACCTTTAGAAGTGGTGGTGCAGGTGGACAAAATGTGAATAAAGTAGAAACTGGTGTTCGACTTCATCATGCCCCTTCTGGAATTGTGATTGAAAACACAGAAACACGTTCGCAATTAGGAAACAAGGAAAAAGCCATGCAATTACTTAAATCTCAATTGTATGAAATTGAATTAAGAAAAAGACTTGAAGCTCGTTCTGAAATTGAGGCAGATAAAAAGAAAATTGAATGGGGCTCTCAAATTAGAAGCTATGTGCTTGACGACAGAAGAGTTAAAGACCATAGAACAAACTATACAGTTAACGATACAGATAAAGTTTTAAATGGAGATTTAGATGGCTTTTTAAAAGCTTATCTAATGGAATTTTAAATGAAAAAAAAATGAAAATTTACCATAATCCAAGATGCAGTAAAAGTCGTCAGACTTTACAAATAATAAAAGATGCTGGTGCCGAAGTTGAAATAATTGAATATTTAAACGAAGTGCCTACCCAAGATGAGCTTGCAGCTATTTTAATTAAATTAGGTATGAATGCAGAAGATATCTTAAGAAAAGGTGAAGACATCTTTAAACAAAATTACAAAGGGAAAACCTTTAGCAATGACGAATGGATTAAGATAATGATTGAAAATCCGAAGCTAATCGAAAGACCAATTATTATAAAAGGAAATAAAGCAGTTTTAGGAAGACCGCCTGAAAATGTAAATGAATTCTTATAAAAAAATTAATCCTCTTGATTATCCATAACGTCTCCAGCTAACTTATCTAAAAGTTTTGGAGCTACTTTGCTAAGAATTGCCAATTGAATTGAACCAGGAACAACAATAGTAAATAAGAAAAGTAAACACCACATTGCCATAAATAAGAAAATAAAGAATAATACAAATCCGAATGATACCATAACTTTTAGTTTTTGTTGTTATAAGTGTAAAAGTATAAAATTCTATTAAAAATACAATAACTTCTTTTAAAAAAGAGTCCCAATAAATTGGGACTCTTTTTATTACATTAAAGTAAATTTAATTGGTAGAGTATAATAAACGCTAACGGGTCTTCCATGTTGAGTTCCAGGTTTCCAGTCTGGCATAGATTTAACAACTCTTATTGCTTCATCATCTAATAATTTATTTACACCTTTAAGTATTTCAATATTTCTAATTTTTCCAGTTTTACCAATAACAAATTTAAGATGAACTGTTCCTTGTATTCCAGTTTCTTTAGCCAAAATTGGATACTCCAAATTACTCTTTAAATATTTGAAAATTCCTACATCTCCGCCTTTAAACTCAGGCATATGATCGGCTCCAATACTTGGTAAATCTGGCTCCTCAACAGACTCCTCAATCGTCATCATTGTTAGTTCAAAAACTAATGGCTCAGGGTCTGGTTCTGCAATTGGCTCAACAAAGGGCTCTTTAACGATTTTAATTATAGTAGGATTTTTCTTTACAAAATCATGTTTAACTTTTGGCTTTTCAATTTCCCTATAGGTTATAGGTGGTAAATCAAAATCTCCTTCAATTACAATGTCAGGCCTAGGTAATTCACTAATTATTACTGGTGTTGTCCATTCAAATGCTACAAGTGTTAAACCACACGCTACAATTAATCCTGATTGAAAAAAAATACCTCTCATTTTTTCGAGAGACGATTTTTGACTCTTTGAATTTTTCATACTTATTAGTTTTAAAGTTAGTAAGTAAAAAGAGCCATATTGTTTAAATTTAGATGAGTATATAACTAATAACTTAAAAAATAGCTACTTTAGTATTTAGATGAACAACTTTAACTTATTCCATAAAAAAACAGTACAATTATTTTCTAGTGTTGCTTTAATAATTGTTTTTAATGCTTGCGCATCGCTACCAGAAGCAGCTCCAATTGTTAAACGCTATTGTGTAGGCCAAGGTGGTGGTTTTACTGGCGACTATACAGAATTTTCTTTTAGTGATGACGGAAAAGTGTATAAACGCGATTTTGTTTATGATAGAGATGTTTATTACAAAGACTTAGCTCCAGCTGATCTTGAATATTTTGTTAATCAAATAACAGAATTAGGTCTCGAATATGAAGAAATAAATCAACCCGGTAACATCTCAAAATACATCGAAATTAGAGAAAAAGAATCCTCAAAAAATAAAATTACTTGGGGAGCACCAAACTTTAACCCTCCAGAACCAATAGAAAAGCTTTTTAAAGAACTTTACAAAAAGCTATCTGAACGACCTTAATTGAACAATGGGTTATTAAAAAGATTAACATCGAATTAACTTTTCACAATCTTTTTATACTTACTTTAGATATATGACAAAAAAGAACTCGCGAAGCCCAAAGGGAGGCTTTAAAACAAATTTAATACAACAAATTATTACGGTTTTTGATAAAAACCCAACAAAATCATTTAACTACAAACAACTAAGTACAGCCTTTGGTTTTAAGGATATTTCAAACAAGAAATTAGTTAATATAATATTAGAAGAATTAGCCGATCAAGGCAAATTAAAAGAAACAAAAAGAGGCACATTTAAACTAAAAAACTCTAAATCGTTTGTTGAAGGAGTAGTTGACATGACTAGCAGGGGGTCTGCTTATGTTATTGTTGAAGATAACGATAACGACATTTACATTTCAGCAAAAAATACTAATACAGCACTTCACAAAGACTTGGTTCAAGTAAATGTGTTTTCAAAGAAGAACAGCTCAAAATTAGAGGGCGAAATTGTAGAAGTAATTGAACGTAACAAAACGGAATTCGTTGGAATACTTGAAAAATCGAAAAACTTTTCGTTCGTTATAGTTAGCGACCAAAGAATGCCTGTAGATATTTTTATTGGTAATGATAAATTGAAAGGGGCTAATAATGGCGACAAAGTAATTGCCAAAATAACCGAGTGGCCAAAAAACAGAAATAGTCCTTACGGAACTATTGTTGAAGTGCTTGGAAGACCAGGTGAGAATGATACTGAAATGCATGCAATATTGGCTGAATTTGGATTACCTTATAAATTTCCAGAAAAAGTTGAACAAGATGCTAAAAATTTAGATCTTGAAATATCAGTTAAAGAGATAAAAAACCGTAGAGATTTTAGAGCTACAACTACGATAACTATTGACCCTGAAGATGCTAAAGATTTTGATGATGCCTTATCTTTAAAAAAATTACCAAACGGGAATTGGGAAGTAGGAGTTCATATTGCAGATGTTTCTCATTATGTAAAACCTGGAACTGATTTAGATAAAGAAGCTTTTAGCAGAGCTACTTCTGTTTACTTAGTAGACAGAGTTGTGCCAATGCTACCTGAAGTATTATCAAACCAAGCTTGTTCATTAAGACCGCAAGAAACAAAGCTCTGTTTTTCGGCTGTATTTGAATTAACGGAAGATGCTAAATTGGTAAACGAATGGTTTGGAAGAACTGTTATTTTCTCTGACAGGAGATTTACTTACGAAGAAGCTCAAGCAAGAATTGAAACTAGCGAAGGTGATTTTGCAGAAGAAGTATTAACTCTAGACAGATTGGCCAAAAAACTAAGAAAAGAACGTTTTAAACATGGTTCAATTGCTTTTGATAGAATTGAAGTGAAATTCAATTTAGATAATGAAGGAAACCCAACTGGAGTTTACTTTAAAGAAAGTAAAGATTCTAATAAATTAATTGAAGAGTTTATGCTTTTAGCCAACAAAAAAGTGGCTGAATTTATTGGTAAACCTGAAAAGAAAAAAGAAGTTAAAACTTTTGTATACAGAATACACGACGAACCAAATCAAGAAAAATTATTAACCCTTGCCAATTTCGTTAAAAAGTTTGGGTACGACTTTAAAGTAACAGAATCTGGAATGTCAGGATCTATCAACAAGTTAATTTCTGACGTGCAAGGTAAAAATGAAGAAAACCTAATTGAACAATTAGCCATTCGAACAATGGCAAAAGCTGTTTACTCATCAAACAACATTGGCCATTATGGCTTAGGGTTTGAATATTACTCACATTTCACATCTCCTATTCGTCGTTATCCTGATGTGATGGTGCACCGATTATTGCAGCATTATTTAGACGGTGGAACTTCAGCGAACCAAAAAGAAGTTGAAGCACAATGTAAACATTCATCAGAAATGGAAATGCTGTCTACCGAAGCAGAAAGAGCATCTATCAAATATAAACAAGTACAATTTTTACAAGATAAAATTGGTGAAGAGTTTGAAGGTATTATATCGGGAGTAAGTGAGTGGGGAATTTATGTGGAAATAATGAATGGATTGTGTGAAGGAATGGTTAAAATGCGTGATATAGATTATGACTACTATACTTTTGATCCTGAAAATTATGCTGCTGTAGGCAGAAGTTCTGGTAATGTATTTAGAATGGGAGATGGAGTAAATATTAGAATAATGCGTGCAGATTTACTCAAAAAACAATTAGACTTTAATTTAATTATAGAGGATTGAAAAAAATAACTACTTTATTGTTTACAGGCTTATTGTTTTTCTTAGTGAATTGCAATTCAACCCATCAGAACGTAATTTTTGAGCAAGATTTTTGCAATTCAATACATCGAGACACAGTTACAACTCTATCAGAACAATTGCTTCCATTTAAAAGTATAATGAAAGATAAAACAGGAGTTTATGTTTTAGAAGAAGGAGATATTTCAATGATTTCTAGAGCTTGGTTATCAGAATATGCGGAAAAAACTATCGATGTTCAATATTTTATTTTTTCAGCTGATAATGTAGGATTAATAGCTTGTGATTATTTATTGAGAGCAGCAGAACGTGGTGTTAAGGTTAGGTTACTTGTTGATGATTTATTGATAGAAAGTGATGCTGACGCTCTATTAACGTTAGATGCTCATCCAAACTTATCAATTAAAGTATATAATCCAAATGCTAATCTTGGAAAGAACATAGCTCAAAGAATAGGTTCTTTAATTACTGATTTTAGAGGATTTAACCAAAGAATGCACAATAAAACATTTACTGTTGATGGAAAAGTTGTAATAACTGGTGGAAGGAATATTGCTGACGAATACTTTGATTATGATCATGAATACAACTTTAGAGATAGGGATGTTTTACTTATAGGAGGTATATCAAATCAGGTTAAAAATTCATTTGATAATTTTTGGGACAATCCTCTAAGTGTTGACATAAATAGAATAGTTAAACCAAAAAATAGCCATCATACAATACAAACTCGATATAATAATTTACACAATTACGCTTGCAATCCCGAAAATTTCTGGCCTCAAATAAGAGATAATATTAAAAATATTCCAAAGGCATTTGAAAAAATTCAAAATACAGGAGAACTTATTTGGCTGGACAGCATTACTTTTGTTACTGATGAACCTGGCAAAAACGATGGTTCAAAAGGATTAAAAGGTGGGGGTATATGTACAGATGCATTAATCAATTTAGTGAAAAATGCAACTTCTTCCATCAATATCCAATCACCTTATTTAATTACTACTGAACTTGGACAAAATCTATTTTCTGATGCTATTAAAAGAGGTGTTAAAGTAAAAATTCTAACAAACAGCTTAGCCTCAACAGATAATTTAGAAGCATTTAATGGATATCAGCGAGATAGAAAATTATTATTGAAATTAGGAATAGAAATATATGAATTTAAACCAAACGCAGAAGTAAGATATAAAGTTATGACTGGTGCATTACAGGAAAAATTAAATTATACTCCAGTATTTGGATTACATGCAAAATCAATGGTTATAGATCAAGAAATAGCGGTAATAGGAACTTTTAACTTAGACCCTAGAAGTGCAAATTTAAATACAGAATGCGCTACTATCATGTACTCTTCAAAAATTGCTAAAAACCTTCATAAAATAATGGAAGAAGAAACGAAACCAGAAAATGCCTGGAAATCTACCTTAACATTTAATCCAGACTCTGCAGCTGGCATTATGAAGCGAATAAATGCAAGGACTAGATTCATTGTCCCAAAAAAAATACTTTGATAAATTATAGTTTAATTAAAAACAATCAAGTTAAGTGAAAAAACTATTTTCTCGAATCGGGAAATTTTTGCTAAAAATTTCCTTGTGGTTTATCGCCATAAGCATTACTCTAGTTATTTTGTTTCGATGGGTTCCTATTTACTTCACTCCATTAATGGTAAAAAGATGTATTGAGCAAAAGGCAGACGGAAAAGAAATGAAGCTTGAGAAAACTTGGAAACCTTTAACAGAAATTTCACCATCATTACAATTAGCTGTTGTCTGCTCTGAAGACCAAAACTATTTAAAGCACTATGGCTTTGATTTTGGAGCAATAAAAAAAGCCATAGAACACAACAAAAAAAGCAAACGAAAAAGAGGCGCAAGTACGATAAGCCAGCAAACAGCAAAAAATGTTTTTTTATGGGATGGCAGAAGCTGGGTAAGAAAAGGGTTTGAAGTTTATTTTACTTTTTTAATTGAGCTTTTTTGGAGTAAAGAACGCATTATGGAAGTTTACCTTAACGTAATAGAAATGGGGGATGGAATTTATGGTGCAGAAGCTGCTTCACAAGCTTATTTTAAAAAATCGGCCATTGATATTTCTAAACAACAAGCAGCAACTATTTCTGCTATTTTACCTAGTCCTTTAAAATACAACGCCAAAAAACCAAGCGCTTTTTTACAAGGAAGAATTAATTGGACCTTACAGCAAATGCGATTTTGGGGTGGAAAATTAGATTATGATAAGGAGGAAAAGAAAAAATAATTATTTCTTCTTATACAGCGGAACAGCCGAACAAGCTTCACCAAACATTATATTTTTAGCAACATCTTGTAATCTATTGGTAAAATCTACAAAAACAGATTCAGGAATTGGATGATGTCCACAACCTTTTACAATAACATTTTTATCTGCAAATTCAGTAAAATCAAGCGCATCAAAAATATCGTTAAAAATAGCTTTTTCTAAATCTTGCTGATTTCCCATTACCACTTTTTTAGCATAAGGTTTAATAGAGGAAACAATAAGCATAAATGCCCACAATGGAACAATAGCGTCAGCCGAGCAAATTACATTTACATATTGATTTTGATAGACAGACCAATCATTATTTTTTACAAAAGCACGAAAGTCTTTTTCAATTAAAACAAACTCATTTACAAGTATATTTTTCAAATCAAACGTTACTCGCTCACCTTTTGGATAATAATCATCTAAGTTAACTTGCAATAAGCCACTTTTTTCTACTCTATTTATAATCTCGTTTTCCATTGTAACCCCAAATTTACTCACATTTAATTACTAAATTTGTATATACATTTTAAAAACTTAAAAAAATTAGTGATTATGTCTGAAGTTTTAACAGCAAACACATTTGGAATTGAAGAAGCATTAAAGGCTTTAGGGTTAAAAGAAGTTAATGATGGAACATCTACAGGGTCGAACAACTTTGGTGGTGGAGAAACTATCTCTTCTTACTCGCCTACTGATGGTGCTTTAATAGGTAAAGTTACTACCACAACTAAAGCAGATTACGAAAAAGTAATGACTGCAGCTACTACAGCTTTTAAATCGTTTAGAACAATGCCTGCTCCACAAAGAGGAGAAATTGTTCGTCAGTTTGGAAACAAATTAAGAGAATTAAAAGAGCCTCTTGGAAAATTAGTTTCTTATGAAATGGGAAAATCTTTGCAAGAAGGTTATGGTGAAGTTCAAGAAATGATTGACATCTGCGACTTTGCTGTTGGATTATCAAGACAATTAAACGGACAAACAATTCCTTCAGAAAGACCAGGACACGTAATGAGAGAGCAATGGCATCCAATTGGAGTTGTTGGTATTATATCTGCATTTAACTTTCCTGTTGCTGTATGGGCTTGGAACACAGCTTTAGCATGGATTTGTGGCGATGTATGTGTATGGAAAGCTTCAGAAAAAGCACCTTTATGTTCAGTTGCTTGTCAAAACATTATAGCTGACATTTTAAAAGAAAATAATTTACCAGAAGGAATCTCTTGTATTATTAATGGAGATTACAAAGTAGGTGAAATGATGACTACTGACCACAGAATTCCTTTAGTATCTGCTACAGGTTCTACTCGTATGGGAAGAATTGTTGGTGCAACTGTTGCTGAACGTTTCGGAAAGTCTTTATTAGAGTTAGGAGGAAATAATGCAATTATTATTACTCCAACTGCTGATTTAAAAGTGGTTGTTCCTGGAGCTGTTTTTGGTGCTGTTGGTACTTGTGGGCAAAGATGTACTTCAACAAGAAGATTAATTATTCACGAATCGGTTTACGATAAAGTAAGAGATGCAATTGTTGGTGCTTACGGTCAAATAAAAATTGGTAACCCATTAGATGAAAATAACCATGTAGGGCCATTGATTGATAAAGATGCTGTAAACACTTATTTAGCTGCTATAGAAAAAGCAAAAGCTGAAGGTGGAAAAGTATTAGTAGAAGGTGGCGTATTAGAAGGTGAAGGATACGAAAGCGGATGCTATGTAAAACCTTGTATTATTGAAGCTGAAAACCATTTTGAAATTGTACAGCACGAAACTTTTGCTCCAATTTTATATTTAATGAAATACAGTGGAGAAGTTGAAAATGCTATTGAAACACAAAATGGTGTTGCTCAAGGTTTATCTTCTGCAATTATGACTAACGAAATGAAAGAAGCTGAAAAATTCTTATCATTTGCTGGTTCTGATTGTGGTATTGCTAACGTAAACATTGGAACTTCTGGTGCTGAAATTGGTGGTGCTTTTGGTGGTGAAAAAGAAACTGGTGGAGGACGTGAGTCTGGATCTGATGCATGGAAAGTTTACATGAGAAGACAAACAAATACAATTAACTATTCTGATGAGTTACCTTTAGCTCAAGGAATTAAGTTTGATTTGTAAGAACTAAAAATAACACTATAAAAAAGCCTCGCAATGCGAGGCTTTTTTATTAACAAACATTGACTTTATCATAAAAATACTCGAACTTCGTTTAACAACAGTTTTAAGAAACATTGAAACGTTTCCAAGAACAGCGTTAAACGAAACAACTACTCTCCTTTATTAAACGCAATGTGAAAAATAGCATCTCCTTGATGTACTATTGGTGAATGATTAGAACAAATAATTACACCATCGTGTTTTGAGATTACTCTTTTTTCAAAGTCACCAAATGGATCTGAAATAGAACCTAAAACAGTTCCTTTTTTTATTTTTGTTCCAATACTCACTGTTGTTCTAAACATTCCAGAGTGTCGAGCTCTCATCCAAGTAGAATCGGTTAAAGTTACTGTTTCAACAAAAGGGTCTGTGCTTAATTGCTTTCTAAAATCACGCATACCCAAATGCTGCATCACACGAAGTGCTCCATTTACACCTACTTTTGTTACTGCTCTATCTAAATCTAAGGACTTACCTCCTTCAAAAAGCAACACTCCTACACCTATTTTAGCTGCTTCGCTCCTAAACGATTTTGGTAGTTGCTTTGACAACAATATGTATGGAGCACCAAACACATTAGCTAACTCAATACTTTTAGGGTTTGTTCCTTCTATCCTTAAATGTGTGTAGTTAAATCGGCTACTTGCCCCTGTATGATAATCAATACAATAATCTACCTTAGGCACAACATCTTTCATTAAATAATAAGCAAATCGACTTGCTAACGACCCTTCTTTTGAACCTGGGAAAACACGATTTAAATCTCTTCCATCAGGAAATTCTCGAGTTTTATGTAAAAATCCAAATACATTTAATACTGGAATACATACTACTGTTCCACATTCGGGCTTATGGTATCCTTTGGAAATAATTTGACGAACAATTTCTACTCCATTAACCTCATCACCATGAATACCAGCATTTAATAAAATTACTGGTCCTGGCTTTAGCCCTCTCGAAACTATTATTGGAACTTCTACTGGGGTTCTCGTATGTAAACGAGCAATATCTAAATTAATTTGAACGGTTTTACCTCGTTCAATATTTTGCCCCAAAAAAGAAAATATGTCCTTATCCATGATTAAACGTGACGTTCAATATATCTTATAATTGTATTCGCAATATCTTTTCCTGTTGCTGCTTCAATTCCTTCTAATCCTGGAGAAGAATTTACTTCCATAATTAATGGTCCTCGCTCAGATTGTAACATATCAACCCCTGCAATACCTAAACCTAAAACTTTTGCTGCTTTTAATGCCGCATTTTCTTCTTCATCTGTAAGCTCAATAATACTTGCCGAACCACCTCTGTGCAAATTAGAACGAAACTCCCCTTCTTTTCCCTGTCTTTTCATAGCTCCAACTACAACTCCATCAACTACAAATGCACGAATATCTGCTCCTCCAGCTTCTTTGATAAACTCTTGTACTATTACTCTTGCTTTTAGTCCATTAAATGCTTCTAAAACTGATTCCGCTGCATTTTTATTTTCAGCCAATACAACACCAACACCTTGAGTTCCTTCTAATAATTTAATTACTAACGGAGCTCCTCCAACATTTTTAATTACCGATTTTACATCTTTTGAATAATTTGTAAAAGCTGTTTTTGGTAATCCAAGACCAGCTCTAGCTAATATCTGTAAACTTCTCAACTTATCTCTAGAACGAACTAAAGCTTGTGATTCAACAGCTGTAAATGATTTCATCATTTCGAACTGACGAACAACAGCTGTTCCGAAAAAAGTTACTGAAGCTCCAATTCTAGGAATAACAGCATCAACATCCTCCAAAGGTTTTCCTTTATAAAATATCTGAGGTTTCTTTTTTTCAATTACCAAGTCACATTTTGTATGGTCAACAACCAACATTTCATGCTTACGCTTTTCACCAGCTTCAATCAACCTTCGGGTAGAGTATAAATTTGGATTTCTTGATAGTACAATTATTTTCATTTAGGGGTAAAATTTTATTATTTTTTTAAACGATTGATCGGTTAATGCTGTATCTATTACAAATTTCTTTGATAAAAATTTCCGTCCTATTAATACGTGAAATCGCATACTGCCTCGCTCAGTTAGTGTTAATTCTATTGGTAATAACTGATTAAATATTTCGATTTTAGTAACTACACTGTATCTTTCTTCGGTAATTCCGTTCGAGCTTTTAACTTTTCTTATTTTATAATTCTCAAAAACAAATTCCTTTTCATGGTATTGTTCATGCTCAGGATCTAAAAAGTTACATTTTATCTTTTTAACTCCTTTCTCAATAAACTCTTCAATATTATGACAATGAAAACTAGACGTATAAGCTCCTGAATCTATTTTAATAGGAATTTCAACTAGCTTTAGGTCAGGAAAGTCAGCAATATCTTGCCGACCAATAACTATTTTCTTGTTCATTTTTCAAAAAAATCTACTAAGATTACTCTGCAAATATGCAGAATTATTTTAGAAATTAATGAAAACGAAATATTTATCAATAAATTAATTCTAATATGCTCTTTCGTTTCTTCCTTCGTAATAATAAATAAAAGCTTTATTTACTACCTTATTTCCTCCAGGTGTTGGATAATTCCCTGTAAAATACCAATCACCAGTATGATTAGGGCAAGCATCATGTAATCCTTCTATGGTTTGGTAAACAATATCTACTTCTGCATTAATATTTTCTGGTGTTAAAAGTTGAGATATTTTTTTAGAAATCTCTTCTGCTGTGAAAGCGTCATAAATTTCCTTAACATGATTTACAATCTGTTCTTTTGGTTCGTTTTCTTGAGCTTTACATTTATTGTAAACATCCTGAATTAATTGTGTTTTACCATTTTCTTTTAACAACTCAATAGCTGCTTGAAATGCAATAAAATCATTCAATTTAGCCATATCAATACCATAACAATCTGGATATCTAATTTGCGGTGCAGAAGAAACTACTACAATTTTTTTAGGGTTAAGTCTGTCCAAAATTCTTAAAATACTTTGCTTAAGAGTTGTTCCTCTTACAATAGAATCATCTATTACAACCAAGTTGTCGGTTGGGTAAACACTACCGTAAGTAATATCATAAACATGAGCAACTAAATCGTCTCTACTATTATCTTGAGTTATAAACGTTCTAAGTTTAGCGTCTTTTATTGCAATTTTTTCTATCCTATTTCTTAGTGCTAAAATTTCCTGAAGTTGTTCATCAGAAGGATTCTCACCTAATTCTTTTATCTTTCTTAACTTAATTTTATTCAATTCATCTTGCAGCCCTTTCATCATTCCATAAAATGAAACTTCTGCGGTATTTGGAATAAATGAGAATACCGAATTTTTTAAGTCATGATCAATTGATTTTAAAAGTTGATCACAAACGTTTCTACCTAGTTGTTTACGCTCAACATAAATATCTTTATCGCTTCCTCTTGAGAAATAAATACGCTCAAAAGAACAAGCCGTTTTTTCAAGTGGTTTTCTCACTTGTTTCATGCTGATGTCTCCATCTTTTTTAATGATTAACGCATGACCTGGAGTGATTTCCTGAACTGTTTCAATTGGAACATTAAACGCTGTTTGAATAACTGGTCGCTCTGAAGCAACAACTACAACCTCATCATCTTGGTAATAAAATGCTGGTCGTATACCAGATGGATCTCTCAACACAAAAGCATCTCCATGCCCTAACATTCCAGCCATAGCATAACCTCCATCCCATTCTAATGCAGAATTAACTAGCATTTTTTGCACATCTAATTCGGTAGCAATTTTTTTAGAAATTTCTATATGATTGTATCCTAATTCTTTGTATTTATCAAACAACTCTTGGTTTTCTACATCTAAAAAATGACCAATTTTTTCCATTACAGTAACCGTATCCGATTTTTCTTTAGGATGCTGTCCGATTGAAACTAATATATCAAAAAGCTCATCTACATTGGTTAAATTAAAGTTTCCTGCAACTACTAAATTTTTTGTCATCCAATTATTCTGACGCAAAAATGGATGGCATTGTTCAATACTATTCCCTCCAAAAGTTCCATAGCGAAGATGTCCTAAAGAAACTTCACCAGTAAAAGCTACATTTTTCTTCAACCACTCAGCATCTTTCATCAGTGCAGGGTCTTTGTCATAAACCTCTTGAAACTTATTATTTATCTTTCCAAAAATTTCTTTAATCGGTTGATCTGCATTCGAACGATACCTACTAATGTATCTTTGTCCTGGTTCTACATCAAACTTAATGTTAGCAATTCCGGCACCATCTTGCCCACGATTGTGTTGCTTTTCCATCATTAAGTACATCTTATCTAAACCATAAGTTGCTGTACCGTATTTTTTAATGTAATAATCAAGCGGTTTTAACAATCTTACCATTGCTATACCACATTCGTGCTTAATTGCGTCGCTCATTTTTTGTTTTTAGTAGTGAAATGCTTTTGCAAAAGTAACTCTTTTTTTAAGCTTGATAGCAAAAAAAAGAGGTGCATAATTTTCAATTTATGCACCTCTTTTTAACAAATTTAAGTTGTTTATTTCACAACTTCATTGCCTTCATCCATCCAAGCAGTAATTCCACCATCAAGATTATAAACTTTTGTAAACCCTTTTTCTTTTAAAACTTGGGCTGCACCGGCGCTTCTCCCTCCTCTTTTGCAATACACAAAAACTGGTTTTGTTTTATCTAATTTTTCAACTTGACTTGAAAAGTCATCCGCTTGATAATTCATTTTTTCGGCATTAGCAATTACTCCTTCCTCCCACTCTCCTGGAGTTCTTACATCTAAAACTGTACCTTCCGAAGCAATCAAATCTTTAAATTGGCTAGCAGTCACATCTACTATTACTTCTGCTTGTTGAACAACTTCTTCTGTTGTTGCTTCAGGGTTAGCATTACCCGAACAAGCATACATTGATACTAATAAAACACTACTTAATACAATTACTATTTTTTTCATAATTATCTATTTTTATTTTTCAATTTTAAGACCCTGCTCTTTCCATGCAGTAATACCACCTTTTAAATTAAATACTTTAGTAAAGCCTTTTTCTTCTAATATTTTTGCAGCACTAGAACTTCTCCCTCCTTTTTTGCAATAAACAAAAACAGGAATAGTTTTATCTAAAACATCAACTTGATCTGCAAAATCACTATCGTAATAATTAATCTTTGTAGCATTTAAAATCACCCCTTCTTCCCACTCCCCAGGAGTTCGTACATCTAAAACAATTCCTTTATCTGAGGTAGCTAATTTATTAAACTGTTCTACATTCACATCATAAATAACTGATTTTTGTTTTTCATCTACCTGTCCATTAACAACAAGTGATGCAAACAAAACAATAACTGTAATAATTAAAGATAGTTTCTTCATTTTAAATATGTTGATTAATTAAACTTACTAATTCATTAGCCTGAACAACTCCAGATTGTTTCCATATTTGTTTGCCGTTTTTAAATAAGATTAAAGTCGGAACGCCTCTTACCTGATAAGCAGCAGCGGCTTGTTGATTTTTATCAACATCAACTTTTATTACTTTAGCCTTACCTTGTACTTGCTTAGCCACATCATCTAAAATGGGCGACATCATTTTACATGGTCCGCACCAAGTAGCAAAAAAGTCTACTAGAACTGGAACATCCGAATTTATTAATTCATTAAATTTTGACATAATTTTATCAGTTAAACATTATACTCCAGACACCTCTTAAATCACCCTCACTATATCCTATTGCTTTATCTTCTGGGTACAATAATTTTATTTTTTCATTATTTTCAGACGACAAGATTTCGCCCTCTATTCCATGACAGTTTAAACATAACGCCTTAGCAACAATTGGAGCATAAAAAGTTATTTTACCATTTTCATTTTGCTCTAAAACTGGCTTTCTATTTTCTGTGCTAGCTAAATAATTATCAATAATTTTTTGCTCATTCTTAGAGGCTAAGTTTAATTGATTTCTAGCTTTATCACTCACTCTTTTTATGGCCACATTATAATGTTTAGATAATGAGTCAGTTAAAGGCATAGCATTTACATTACAATAACTTAAGGCATTTTCTATTCCTCCTTCAGCCATTGCTTGTTGTAAATTTGAACTCAACACTTTAAATGTACTTTCTGCAATCATTTTACCTTCTTCAAGATATTCTTTATCAGTCTTTACTATTATTCCTTGTACTTCTTCACCTATTTGTTGTTCACTTACATTATTACAAGCAAACAACCCTAGTATTAGTAACATGTAAAAAAACTTAGTTTTCATTTGATTTCTTTTTAAGTTTATCTTTAATCATATCGCCAACTAGCCACCCCATTATAGCTCCGTAAATTGTTGTCCGATACCATATCGAAGTAATTGCACAAGTACCACTTTCACAACCTACAAAATACCAATAACAGTAACCAAGTATAGCTCCAACAAAGGTAAGCATTATAGGAACATTCTTTTTAATAAACCAGCTTTTCATTTATTTAATCTTTCACACCACAACCACCTAAAATATCCCCTAATAAACACCATTTTGTAAATGATGTTTGTAATAAATTAAGGCCTACAAATGCATTGATTAAATAAAAATACTCATTTACAAAATATCCCAAAGCCAATCCTATTAGTATAATAGTTCCAGCTATTCCTTTTATCATTCTTTCTTTCATTTTCTTAATATTTTAAGTTTATATAAATTTTTCTACTGGTAATTGAAAAGCATGTAATGGCGCAATTCTATCTTCATTCGCATTAAATACTTCTACTTTTTGATATAATTCTTCTGCATTTCCATTGGCAATAAAAGCAAAAAACATAATAGACAAGTCTGTGTCTTCATCACTTCCAAACCAATTACTTAAATCGACTTGCTTGTGACCTGATTTAATGCCTTCAATATCTACCTTACTATAAATGGGAATGTTTGATTCTTTAAACATTTTGGCTATTTCTTTTTCATGTTCAACCATCCCTAAAACGATTATCAATTTCATAATTTTAAAGTTTAATGTTTATGTTTTTCTGTCATATAATACACTAAAGGCACTATAATTAAGGTTAAAAAGGTTGCCGTAATCGACCCTCCCATTAATGAGATGGCTAGCCCTTGAAAAATTGGATCAAAAAGAATAATGAAAGCTCCAATTACTACTGTTCCTGCAGTTAATAAAATTGGTGTAGTACGAACTGCTCCTGCTTCAATTACTGCTTGTTTTAATGGTATTCCTTCTTCCAATCTTAACTCAATAAAATCGACTAAGAGTATGGAGTTCCGAACCATAATTCCAGCTAAGGCAATTACCCCAATCATAGAAGTTGCAGTAAAAAATGCGCCTAACATCCAGTGACCTACCAAAACTCCAACCAACGAAAGTGGTATTGCAACCATCATCACAACAGGAGCTTTAAAGTCTTGAAACCAACCTACAATTAAGATGTAAATGATAACTAAAACAACTGCAAAAGCACTTCCTAAATCTCTAAATACTTCATAGGTAATTTGCCATTCCCCATCCCACTTCACACTATAATCTTGCTCCATAAATGGTTGGCCTGAAAAATATTCGTTTAACTCATAGCCTTCAGGAACTTTAATTTCTTTTAGTTTTTCGGAAGCATCCATAATTGCATATACTGGACTCTCTAGCTCACCTGCTATATCAGCTGTAACATAAACTACTCGTTTCTGATTTTTTCTGAAAATACTTTTATCTTTTAGTTTTTCTTCAACAATAACAATATCTCCAATCGCAACCATTTTTCCTGATTGAGATAGAATTGTTATTTTTTTCAAATCCTCTACAGATGATCGCTCTTCCTCATTTAATCTTAACGTAATTGGTGTTGCTTCAACCTCTTTTTCATTGCGTAAAAAAGAAACTGTTTTCCCTGCTAAAGCAGTATTTAAAATACTGTTTACTTTCTGAACTGAAATACCAGCCAACATTGCTTTTTCTTTATCTACATTGAAATTATATTCAATTTGGTCGTCTTCTGTCATCCAATCTACATCCACCACATCGTTTATCCCTTTTAACATTTCTTTGACTTCAAGAGCAATACGTTCTTGCTCCTTAATGTCATCACCATAAATTTCAGCAACCACTGTTGCTATAACTGGAGGTCCTGGCGGAACTTCAACCACCTTAACATTTGCATTGTATTTTGCTCCAATTTTTTGAACTTCTGGCCTTAATCGTTTAGCTATATCATGACTTTGAACACTCCTATCTCCTTTATCCAAAAGGTTAACCTGAATGTCAGCCATATTATTATCGCTACGCATATCGTAATGACGAACTAATCCGTTAAAATTAATTGGTGCTGCTGTTCCAATATATGATTGATAATTAACAACTTCAGGTTGCTTTTTAAGATAAGCTGCTATTTCTTTAGTTACTACTGCTGTTCTTTCTAGCGTAGTTCCTTCTGGCATATCTATTACAATTTGAAACTCATTTTTATTATCAAAAGGCAACATTTTTACCGCTACCAATTTGAAATAAACTAACGACATTGATGCCAATAACAAAACTGAAGTAATTCCAATAAAAGCCCATCTTTTTTTGGGATGTTCAATCATTGGCTGCATTAATTTGTTATATGATTTGTAAATCCATGTGTCTTCTAACACAAACTCTTTTTCCTCATGTTTATCGTTTTTTAATAAACGATAAGCCAACCAAGGAGTAATAGTAAGTGCCACAATTAAAGAAACAAACATAGCAACAGATGCTCCAATTGGCATCGGACTCATGTAAGGCCCCATTAAACCAGACACTGCTATCATTGGTAGAACAGATGCTATAACAGTAAATGTTGCTAAAATTGTTGGATTACCTACTTCATTAATAGAAGCTATTGCCGCCTGCATAAAAGGTTTCTTTTTCATTTTAAAATGGCGGTGCATATTTTCAGCAATAATAATAGAGTCATCAACTACTATACCCGTAACAAATACTAATGCAAAAAGGGTAATTCTATTTAGCGTATAGCCAAAAACATAATACACAAATAAGGTTAATGAAAATGTAATCGGCACAGATAAAAACACCACTAGTCCACCTCTCCAACCCATAGAAAGCATAACAATTATTGCTACAGATAAAATTGCCGTGGCTAAGTGTAAAATTAATTCTCCTACTTTATGCGATGCTGTTTCTCCATAATTTCTAGTTACCTCAACATGCACATCAGAAGGAATTAAATCTGTTTTTAACTTCTCTACTTTATCAATTACTTTATCTGCTATTTGCATAGCATCGGCTCCTTTTCTTTTTGCTACAGAAATTGTAACTGCTGGAAACTCTTTAGTTGAACCTTCAATTTTTTCAGCTTGCTGCTCACTTAATCCAAATGTCACATATTCTGTTGGTATTTCAGGGCCATCAATAACTTTAGCAATTTGCTTTAAATAAATTGGTGCCTGATTAACTATTCCAACAACCAAATTCTCTAAATCGTCAGCATTTTTTAAAAACTTACCTGTTTCCACTAAAAACTCTTGGTCATTTTGATTGAAAGCTCCAGATTGTTGTTGCTGATTTGCGACATAAATTGAACCCATCACCATTTCTGGATCAAGATGATAAGCCGACATTGCTTCTTGATTTAATACTACCTGTAACTCTCTACTTCTTCCTCCATACAATTTAGTTGCACTAACATCTCCTACTTTTTCTATTTCAGCTGTTAACTCTTCAGCAATTCTTTTAATCTCAAAATCGTTATATTTATCACTCCACAAGGTTAATCCTAAAGCTGGCACATCATCTATAGCTCTAGTTTTAACTAAAGGCATACTAACGCCTGCTGGCATTTTATCCATGTTTTTTTGAAGCTCATTGTATAATTTTACAATACTTTTCTCAATATCATCACCTACATAATATCGAACCACCAAAAAAGCTTGTCCTTCTAAAGATTGAGAATAAACATATTCAACCCCTTGTATGTCAGACAATATTTTTTCGATTGGTTTTACAACTCTCGATTCAACTTCGGTTGCACTTGCTCCCGGATATTGAAAAAAGATATCTGCTATAGGCACATCAATTTGAGGCTCTTCTTCTTTTGGAGTTAGTAAAGCACTATATATTCCTACAGCCATAAACACTATCATTAACAAAGGCGTAAGCTTTGAATTAATGAATTGTTTGGCAATATTTCCTGCTATTCCGCTCATAATTATTTCGTTTTAACGTTAATTCCGTCAGTTATTTTTGATTGCGATGATGTGATGATTTGTTCATTAATGGTTAAACCTGATAAAACCTCAACATTGTTGCCATATTCTTTTCCTAACCTTATCCATCTTAACATTGCCTCTCCTTGTTGATTTACTGTGTAAATACCTGTTAACTGCCCTTTATTGATAATGCTACTTTTAGGGATTAACAATTTATTCTCTTTGTTTTTTAACAAGTTAATTCTGGCAAACATCCCTGGTTTTAAGCTTTTGTTTTGTTGGCCTAAAGCTATTACCGCTTTATATTGTCCAGAAAAAGTAGCTGAAGGAATAATTCGTTCTACCACACCGTTCATTTCAGTTAAACCAGCATCAGCAACTGTTATTTTAATAGAATCGTTTACTTCAAACTGACCTATTTCAAAAGCAGGAATGTCTGCTTCAATTTTTAATTCTTCCATAGATTCTAAAGCTAAAATAGGCTGTCCTGGATTTGCCATATCACCAACATTTACCATTTTTTTAGCCACAAACCCATTAATTGGAGAGGTAAGATTAGCATAACTCAAATAGTCATTAATCTCCGCTAATTGATGTTGCGCTTCTTTATATTGAGCAATCGCAGCTTCTTTAGCGGCAGTCATATCCTCCATCTCTTTTTGAGTAGCGCTTCCTTTTTCAAGTAATGCTTTAATTCTGTCGTAGTTTTTAATGGTATTTTCCATATTTGTTTTAGCTGCTTGGACACCAGAGCTAGCAGTATTTTGTTTAGCTGCTAAATCGTTGCTTTTAATTTTAATCAACAACTGCCCTTTACTAATTTTTTCACCCTCTTTTACCAAAACAACATCAACTTGCCCAAATATTTTTGTACTAAGCATCAATTTATCATCTGCTTTTACAATGCCCGAAAAACGATGTTCTCCAACCATTTCGGTATATTTTATGGTTTCGGTTACAACATCCACCGATTGTTGTTTTGGTGTTACTTGTTCTTCATCACCACACGACCAAGCAAATAATGCAATTGCTGGTAAGATTAGATATAGCTTATTTTTTTTCATCGATTTGGATTTTATTTATTTTGAGATTTCTTTTTCTAACAAAAGTTCTAAATTGAAAACCAGTTGTTGATAGTTATTAATTATTTGTAATTCGTTTATTTTTTTTGAGAATAATACAGCTTCCGCTTTTAAAACATCTGCTGTTTTTTCTAGCCCTTGTTCATATCTATCCGATTTTAATCGAAATGATTCTTCGGCCTGAGCAACAGTTAGCGCTGCTAATTCCACTTGTTTTTTTGCTACTCTCAATTGATTTCTTACTTGTGTCAATTCTCTTTCGCTCTCCGAAAGTTTTTCATCATAATTCAACTGCATCATGTTTTTTTGATGTTTCATTTTTTGCCATTCGCCTAAATTTCTTCCTCCTTTAAAAATGTCCCATTCTAATCTTGCTCCAAGCATGTAATTATTTGCGTTTGTTCCAAATACTTTATCATCATTAAACTCATAACTACCAAAAGCATTTAAGCGAGGTAAAAATTTAAATTTTGCGCTATTTAGCATGCGATTGCTAGCTTGCAATTGCAACGACATCGCTTTCATATCTGAGCGATCTGCAATATTTGCAACACCTAGTTCAGTTAAATTAACTTCAGTAAAGCTTTGAACCTCATCAGAAAGTGATAACTGTGTTGCTGAGGGGTAGCCTAAAAAATGAGCGAACTGAGTGTTTACATTGCTTATTTGAGTTTCGGTTGCTAGCAAATGACTTTCTATTTCACTAATTCTCAACTGCATATCTAGCAAATCCACTTTTTGAATTAAGTTTTGCTCATAAAAGTTTTCTGTGATTGTTAATCCTTCTGCTAATGCTTTAGAAGAAAGTTGTAATACTTCTTTTTGCTTATTTGCTAGTTGTAACTGAAAGTATAAGTATTTTGCTTTTAGTGATATCAAGTTTTTAGTCCACTGTAAGTTTAACTCTGTTGCTTTTACATTTGCAGAAGCTGCACTTCTACCCACAAAAGCATCAAAATTTAATAGGGGTTGTTCTACCTGAATTCTAGTTGTAAAATTATCAAATGCATCAGGGTCATTTAATAACGCTGGATTAAAGTCAGCATTGGTTACAATTGCTTGTTTTAATCTAAAACCAAATACATTTAAAGGGTCAGTTGTATTAATGTAAGTTTCAGAAACATTAATATTTGGTAAAAATGCTCCATTTGCTTGCATTAATTCAGACTTAGCCATCCCTAATTTGGCTTCTGTCTTTTTAACTTGCCAATTGTTTTTTATAGCTTGATTTACGGCTTGTTCTAGTGTTAATTCAACCGCTTCTTGGGCAAAAGAATTACTACTAGATAAAACTAATGTAAAACCAATAGCTATATTTATATATGTTGTTATTTTCATATTTAATGATAAATAAAAAGTTTATAATTTACATTTTTCCATACACCCAATTACGGTCAGCACTTCTTCCAAAGCAACCGAATAATACCTACTTGTACCCTCCTTTGAGCAAGTTAAAATACCTTTAAGTTTCATTGTGTTTAAATGGTGTGACACCAAAGACTGTTCAAGATGAAGAGTTTCACAAATATCGTTTACAGACATTTGTTCATTAATAGCCAACCGATTGATAATAGCTAAACGAACAGGATGGCCTATCGTTTTAAGGATAAAAGCCACCTTTTCTAATTTTTCTGTTTCTATAATTTCTAGTGCCATAATTTAAAACAAAATTACATATAGTTTTTTATATATGAAATAAATTTCATATTTATTTTTTAGGCAAAATTATTCCACGGTCCTCCATTGTAAGCTTCAATTCCATTTCTTTTTAAAATAGCTGTAGCTTGGCCACTTCTCATTCCTGAACGACAAATCAATACAACAGGTTTTTTTAGTTGTTCAATTTTTTTCACTTTACTCCCTATTGTGTCTAAAGGAATATTTTTAGATCCTTTTGCATTGCCTGCTGAAAATTCAGCAGGAGTTCTAACATCAATTAAAACTGCTCCATTTGCAATTAACTCGTGATGATTAACTTTTGGCCCTAAGCCAAATAATTTTCTTAAAAAACTCATTTTTATTTTATAGTTTATTTTTACGGTTATTCAAATTTATAGTTAGAAGTCGAAAGATTTGCCTTCGACCTCTAACATCAATCTATTTTTTTAAATCATTCTCATTGCCACCATATTCCAACCACCACCGTTATATATATCATCCACTCCATTTGCTTCTAAAAACTGAACTGCCTGACCACTTCTTCCTCCAGAGGCACAACATAAAACTAAAGGTTTTTTCATGTTTTTAAATTCTTCAATTTTATGAGGAACTTGGTCTAAAGGAATATTAGTTGACCCTTCAACACAACCCATAGCAAACTCTCCTGGTGTTCTTACATCAATAATTGTTGCTTCTTTTAAATTTACATTTTCGTAACTCATTTGTTCTTGTTTTAATTTTTATAACATTGTTGTTGGGCAAACATATGCTGATGTTTGAATATTTTCACATTTTTTTATACCTGCAAAACCTTCATCAACATTTACTAAGCCTTTAAATCCTAAATTTTTTAATATTGAAATTGCAATAACTGAACGGTAACCACCAGCACAATGCACATAATACTCTTTATCTTTATCTAAGTTTTTATATCCAGTCATTATTCTATCTAAACAAGAGTTTACAACTTTATCATTTACAATGTGCTCAGAATAAAACTCAGATTCTTTTCTAACATCTAAAATATCTACATTATGATTTGTAATACTCTCAGCAAATTCTTGTGGTGTCATATTCATTAAAGCATCTACTTCTTCTCCAGCTTGTTCCCATGCTTTTATTCCTCCATTTAAAAATCCTTTTACATTATCATATCCTACCCTAGATAAACGTGTAATAGCTTCTTCTTCTCTACCTTCAGGAACAACCAATAAGATTGGAGTATTTAAATCTTCTATTAAAGTTCCAACCCAAGGAGCAAAACCACCATCTAATCCAAAAAACAATGACCCTTTAATGTGTTCTTTAATAAAATTATGATGATGACGAACATCCATTACCAACGCATTTTCAGACTCCCTAATTTGCTTAAATTCAGCAACCGTTAAAGGTCTGTTTGCGTCTTTTAGAATATTGTCATAACTTTTATTAACTCCTTTATTCATCCCCACATTTTTAGGGAAATATTGAGGAGGAGCAACCAAGCCAGTTGTAACTTCTTTAATAAATTCTTCTTTAGTCATGTTAGCTCTTAACGCATAATTGGTTTCTTTTTGATGACCTAGCGTATCATAAGTTTCTTTACTCATGTTTTTTCCACAAGCCGAGCCTGCCCCATGAGCTGGATAAACTATCGTTTCATCTGGCAATACCATTAATTTATTTCTTAATGAATCAAATAAATGACCTGCTAAATCTGCTTCTGTTAAATCAGATTTAACAGCTAAATCTGGTCTACCTACATCTCCAATAAATAAAGCATCACCTGTAAACACATAAGGAGTTTCTCCTGCAGCATCAACCAACAGATAAGATGAAGACTCCATTGTATGTCCTGGCGTGTGTAACAATCTTAACTTGATATCACCTAATTGAAATTCTTCTCCATCCTTTCCTGAATGTATTTCAAATTCAGTAGTAGCATTTGGACCAAAAACTATTGTTGCTCCTGTTTGTTTAGCTAAATCTAAATGACCCGAAACAAAATCTGCATGAAAATGCGTTAAAAAAACGTACTTAATTTTTGCCCCTCTTCTGTTAGCGATATCAGTATAAGGAGTTGTTTCTCTTAAAGGATCTATTATAGCTGCTTCGCCATTAGATTCAATATAATAAGCCATCTCAGCTAAACATCCTGTAAATAATTGTTCTACGTACATAATTTTCCTTTTTTATTAATTAAAAAATAATTCTTTTATAAATATATATGTTCCCATAATTAAGACAAACCAACCAAAACCTTTCTTTAATTGATTTCCATTAATTTTAGATGATAATAGTTGACCGATAAAAATTCCTAAAACAGCTAAACCTGTAAATGGTAATAATACTTTCCAATCTATTTCAATAGTGTTTATACTACCCAAAAAACCAAAAAAGGAATTCATTGCAATTATTGCTAAAGAAGTACCTACTGCTATTTTCATTTTAAGATTACTCAACCTTGTTAAAGCAGGTATTATTATAAATCCACCACCTGCTCCTACTATTCCTGTTAAAGAACCAATACCTAATCCTCCAATAAAATTTAAAACCCTATTCTTTTTCTGAACATTTAACTCCTCCATTTCCGTTCTTCCTTTTATCATAATTAAAGCTGAACCAATCATTACAATCGAAAAAACACCTAAAATCAATACACGATTAGTTACTTCAAAATTTCCTATAAAAAACAATGACTCAGGAATAAGAGGTACTAAATATTTTCTGGTTAAAAAGATTGAAATTATCGTTGGTATTCCAAAAAACAAAGCTGTTTTAAAATTAACTTGTTGCTTTCTTGATTTAATTACTGTTCCTATTAAACTAGAAAAACCTACAACAAAAAGTGAGTAAGCCGGAGCAGTAACTGCTGCCTCAACTCCCATAAAGTAAACCAATATAGGAATTGCTAGGATAGATCCTCCAGCACCAATCAATCCTGAGGAGACACCAATTAAAACTGCTAATATGTAACCTACTATTTCCATTAATTTATTGTTGGCACTTATCGATGCAACTTACAATTTGCGATAATCTTGGATGTTTAAGTTTGTAATAACTGTTTTTTCCATTGCGCTCACTAATTAAAACTCCTTTATTTTTCATAATGCTTAAATGATGAGAAGCTACAGCTTGCTCAATATTTAGTGCTTCGTGAATTTCAGTAACCGTTAAACTTTTATTATCAGCCAACATATCCACAATAGCTATTCGCATTGGGTGGGCAATTGCCTTAAGCATTTCCGATGCGTTTTCAAGTTTTTCTAATTGTATCATATATAGTTATCTATATTTATAAATGTAAAGTTACATATAATTTTCTATATATGTTTAAGAACTCCATTTTTATTTTAAAATTAGCTACTTTTATAGCTCAAAATAAAGCAATGGAAAAGATTAAAAATTACATTAATGGCGAATTGGTTGCTCCAATTGCTGGAAATTATATTGACAATTACAATCCTTCTACAGGAGCTATTTATTCGTTAATTCCTGATTCTGATAAGGATGATGTTGAATTAGCAACAAAAGCTGCTAAAGCTGCTTTTCCTGAATGGAGTAAAACACCAAAAGAAACTCGAGCTAGAATTTTACAAAAGTTAGCAAGTTTAATAGAAGATAATTTAGATCGATTGGCTTTAGCAGAATCGAAAGACAACGGAAAGCCTTTAAAATTGGCTAAAACAGTTGATATACCTAGAGCAGCAGCTAACTTTAATTTTTATGCAACAGGTATTTTACATTATGCTTCCCAATCACATTCGATGGAAGGAACAGCAATTAACTACACTTTAAGAGAACCTATAGGTGTTTGTGGATGTATTTCTCCTTGGAATTTACCCTTATATTTGTTTAGTTGGAAAATTGCACCAGCTTTGGCTGCTGGGAATACTGTTGTTGCAAAACCATCAGAAGTAACACCTTATACAGCTTATTTACTTTCTGAACTTTGTATTGAAGCAGGCTTGCCAAAAGGTGTTTTAAATATTGTACATGGGTTAGGACATAAGGTTGGTGCTGCCATTACGGAGCATGTTGACATTCCTGTAATATCGTTTACGGGTGGAACAGTAACCGGAAAGCAAATTATAAGCACTGCAGGCACAATGTTTAAAAAGTTATCGCTTGAATTGGGAGGTAAAAACCCGAACATAATTTTTGATGATTGTGATTTTGATAAAGCATTAAAAACTACCGTACTTTCTTCGTTTGCCAACCAAGGGCAAATATGCTTGTGCGGATCTAGAATTTTTGTGCAACGTGGTATTTACAATAAATTTAGAGATGCTTTTGTTGAGAAAACAAAACAGTTAAAGGTTGGAAACCCTTTGGCTGAAGACTCTAATTTAGGTGCAGTGGTTTCTAAACCACACATGGAAAAAGTATTGAGTTATATTGAATTAGCAAAAGAAGAAGGCGGAACAGTTTTAGTTGGTGGACACCAAGTAAAATTAGAAGGTGAATTTGAAAATGGCTACTATTTAGCTCCAACGATAATTGAAGGTTTAAGCTATAATTGCAGAACCAACCAAGAAGAAATATTTGGCCCAGTAACCACTATTATGCCTTTTGATACCGAAGAAGAAGTATTAATGATGGCTAACTCTACAGTTTATGGTTTAGCCTCTACTGTTTGGACACAAGATATAACCAAAGCACATAATATGGCAGCAAAAATACATGCTGGTATTGTTTGGATAAACTGTTGGCTATTGAGAGATTTAAGAACTCCTTTTGGAGGTGTAAAAAGCTCGGGTGTTGGACGTGAAGGTGGTTTTGAAGCCCTTGACTTCTTTACTGAACCAAAAAATGTTTGTGTAAAACTTTAACAAAAAAGGGAAGCAATAGCTTCCCTTTCCTTTTAAAATATAATGTTTTTCTATTTATTTAATTCTTCTTTTACCAAAGTAGAAATTAATTTACCATCAGCCTTACCGTTCAGTTTACCCATAACTGGGCCCATAACTTTACCCATGTCTTGAGGTCCGGCAGCTCCAACTTGTACAATTACTTCTTGCACTGCCTTACGAACTTCATCCTCGCTCATTTGAGCTGGTAAATACACACTTAACACTTCAATTTGAAACAATTCATCTTTAGCCAAATCTTCTCTTCCTTGCTCTACATAAATCGAAGATGAATCTTTACGTTGTTTTACTAATTTTTGAATGATTTTCAACGCTGTATCATCTGATACTTCAGTTTCTCCACCTTTAGTAGCTTCTAATAGTATTTCAGACTTAACTGCCCTTAAAGCGGCTAATTTATCCTTGTCTTTCGCCAACATGGCTTGCTTTATATCTGCGTTAATTTGATTTGCTAAACTCATAGTTTTTTATGGTATTATTTATTAAAAATAAAAAAGTCGTTTCAAAGATACTAAGAAACGACTTTTAAATTTGTTATATAGATAATCAATCTACATTATCATGTAAAAAAGAATTATCATCTTTTAATCTTGGTTTTCCATCTTCATCATCAGAAAGACTAAATCTTGATATTGTATTTTCTGAAGAGTGCGGAATAGAATCTAAAGAAATCTGACGTCTTTTATAAGCTGGTTCTTTTTCTAAATCATTAATTCCTGAAGGAGTTTTCATTTTCATGCCCAACTCTTTTATCTTTAAAATTCTTTCTTGAGAACGCTTTAATTGATCTTCATCTGGAATTCTATTAGTATAAACTGGTGCTTCAGACTCTGCAGTTTCTTCAACTTTGTTTTCAAAAACAAAAGGATCATTATTTTCTTCTGCTCTAGCATTTTCTGATTCTTCTATTTCATCATGTAAATTCCATACAATTGTTGATGCTGACTTTTCTTCTTCTTCAAAAGTATCTTGTGGAATTTCAAGCTCATTAATTTCACTAACAGTTTCTTCTAATTCATTAACAGTTTCTTCAACTTCCTCTTCTGTATTTAAAGAAAATGAAGTGATTTCATTCACAACCGTTTCTTCTTCAACTTCATTTACAAACTCTTCTCTTTTTTGTTCTATTTCAGTAATATCATCTTCTAAACTAAATACTACTTTTTGAACCGTTTCTTCAACTTCATTTGTAGGTTCATCTACCTCATCAAAACCTAAAGTTGGCTGAACTTCTGCTGGCTTTAAATAAGGTTCTTCAACTGAATTTTCTATTGTTGTTTCAGAAGTAGTTTCTTTCACTTCATTAACAACTGGTTTGTCGTTTTCTAGGCTGTGAACAATTTTCTCTGGTTTAACTCCAAATTCAACATTTGCATTTTGAGATATACCAAAACCAGTAGCTATTACCGTAACCGAAATGCTATTACCTAAAGATTCATCAGTTCCGTTACCCCAAATTAGCTCTGCAGTATAACCAGCTTCATTTTGAATGTAATCCGTTATTTCATCAATTTCATCCATTGTAATTTCATCCTCACCAGAAGTTACATTTAACAAGATGAAATTAGCCCCTTTAATTTCATTATCGTTAAGTAACGGCGATGCTAAAGCACTAGAAACAGCCTTAATTGCTCTCTCTTCTCCTTCAGCAGTAGCAGAACCCATAATTGCAGTTCCACCATCTTTCATTACGGTTTTAACATCTTCAAAATCCACGTTAATATAACCAGCAACTGTAATAATTTCTGCTATTCCTTTTGCAGCAATAGTTAAAATGTCATCCGCTTTAGAAAAAGCTTCTCCCATTTTTAAGTTACCATGCATCATTCTTAACTTATCATTATTAATAACAAGCATTGTATCCACATTGTCTCTTAAGGCTTGTAAACCTTCATCTGCTTGTTGCTTTCTTCTTCTTCCTTCAAAAGAAAAAGGAATAGTAACAATACCAACCGTTAAAATACCCATTTCTCTAGCAGTTTGAGCAATAACAGGAGCTGCACCAGTTCCAGTACCTCCACCCATACCAGCAGTAATGAATACCATTTTAGTGTTGTTTTCTAAAATAGCTTTTATATTCTCAATGTCTTCGATAGCCGCATTTTTACCAACCTCAGGGTTTGCTCCAGCTCCTAATCCTTCAGTTAAAGTTGTTCCTAACTGAATTTTATTAGGTATTGGACTTAACTCTAATGCTTGTGCATCGGTATTACAGATAACAAAATCTACACCTGTAATTCCTTGGTTATACATGTGATTTACGGCATTACTACCGCCACCACCTACACCTATCACTTTAATGATAGAAGCTTGGTCTTTTGGCAAATCAAATTTCATAATTTGGGGCTTTTATTTATTATTTAATTTATTCTTAATTATTTTCTCCGTCTTCAAAAAACTTTTGTGTTGCTCCTAACATTTTGTCAAAAAAGCTTCCTTTTTGTTTTTTCGAATGACTTACAACTTCGCCAGTATTACTAGCAGTTTTTTGCTTTAACGTTTCAAATCCTTTTATCACTAATCCAACACCTGTTGCATACATTGGACTTGTTAACGTCTCTTCGTTACCTTTAGCTAAATGCTCATTTGGATAACCAATTCTAGTATCCATTCCAGTAACATATTCCATTAATTGAGTAATGTGCTTCAACTGAGAACCACCTCCAGTTACCACAATACCACAAATCAATTTATTTTCATAACCAGAATTTTTAATCTCATAATAGATGTGTTCTATTATTTCTTCCATTCTGGCTTGTATAATATTTGCTAAGTTTTTCAACGAAATTTCTTTAGCAGGTCTTCCCCTTAATCCTGGTATAGATACTATTTCATTTTCTTGACTTTCGCTAGCCAAGGTAGAACCAAACTTCACTTTCAATAATTCTGCTTGGTTTTTAATAATACCACAACCTTCTTTTATATCTTCAGTAATAACGTTTCCTCCAAAAGGTATAACAGCCGTATGGCGAATTATTCCATCCTGAAAAATAGCGATATCTGTTGTCCCTCCACCTATGTCAACTAGCACAACTCCAGCTTCTTTTTCTTCATGACTTAAAACTGCTTCTGAAGAAGCTAACGGCTCAAGAATTAAATCTTCAACCTCTAAACCTGCTTTATGAACACATTTATAAATGTTTTTTGCAGCTGCTACTTGACCAGTAATAATATGGAAATTTGCTTCTAGGCGAACTCCCGCCATCCCTATTGGGTCTTTAATACCTTGTTCATTATCAATGATATACTCTTGAGGTAAAACATGTATAATTTCTTCACCTGGCAACATTACCAGTTTATACATATCGTCAATTAACATATTAATGTCATTCTGACTAATCTCATCATCAACACTATGTCTTACTCTAATTCCTCTGTGTTGTAAACTTTTAATGTGCTGACCTGCTATACCTACATTTACAACTCTTATTTCAACTCCAGATTTATTTTCAGCATCTTCTACAGCTAATCTGATAGATTGAACCGTTTTATCAATATTAGAAACCACTCCTCTAGATACACCAATAGATTCTGAACGACCCATTCCTAGTATATCAAGCTTACCATGCTCGTTTTTACGACCAACAATGGCAACTATTTTGGTTGTACCAATATCTAAACCAACTACTATTTCTGAAGCTTCGGATTCCATATTAATTATAAATTTTTGTGCACACTATTTGGTTTTTAAACTTTAAGTTTATTTCTGAATATTCATTCCAACCTGTTTTAGGAAGCGCTTTTTTATAAAAAACCATAAGTCTTGAAAACTTATTATCTAAATTATCTACGCCTCCTAATACAATTTTATGATTTCCTACCTTTGGTATTAACTCCAAATCCAAATCTTTATTAACATACACTTGTTCAATTTGGGCTTTCCAAAACGAGGATTTATCTATATAGTTAGTCAAAATAAACAAATCGTCAAGCAAGGTTTTTGATGATAAACTATCTGGCAAATTTTGGTAGTTAAATTTATACCTCGAAGCAAAAGGTTCATTTAATATCCCACTTATAACAACAACCCTAGAGGTATAATTATTTGATAAAGGCATCAAGCTGCCATATTCGTCAATGTAATAACTTTCATTTCGAGTAAAAACCCTTGCAATTGGTCTTCTTTGCTTAACATTTACAATTATTTTACCATCAATCGTTTTATAAACTTGTGCATCTTTAATTGCTGAATTCCCACTAATTTTTTGTTCTATATTCAACACATCAAAATCACCTAGAAGTTTATTCGTTGTATCTTTTACATTAAATACATAAGATTTTACGCCATCTTCATCTACAAATCTATTTTCTGTTTCATAATCAATATTAACTCGAACTTGCTCTGCATCAAAGACTCTACTTTTTTGACTTTTATTTACAAAACTTAATACAACCACAATAGCAACTATTGTAATTATCCAAAGTATTATTTGTAAAATTTTATTCATTATTTAAATTATGCTTTTGCCTTATTATAGGCTAATAGTTTTTCTTTAATCTGACTCACAAAAACATCTATATCACCAGCTCCAAGAGTTAATAAAACTTCTAAATCGCTATTAACTATATAATCTACCAAAGCAGATTTTTTAACCAATTTTTTCTTTTTACAAGTGGTTTTATCTAATAACAATTGTGAATTAATTCCTTCAATTGGCAACTCTCTAGCTGGGTAAATATCTAACAAAATCAACTCATCTAACATCGATAAACTTTCAGCAAACTCTTCTATAAAATCTCGTGTTCTAGAGTATAAATGAGGCTGAAAAACGGCCGTTATTTTTTTTGTTGGGTATAATTCTTTTGCTGATTGTATTGCAAATTTCAACTCTTCAGGGTGATGTGCATAATCATCAATATAAACAATGTCCTGCTTATTTACATGATATTCAAACCTCCGCTTAACTCCTCTGTATGAGTTTAACGCCTCTCGTATTTTATCATTTTCTATACCTAATTCATTTGCAATTGCAAAAGCTCCTAAAGCATTTTCAACATTATGAACTCCTGCCAATCCTAACTCAACTTTTTGTTGATTATTAATTCCTATATTATATTTCCCGTTTTCTATGGTAATACTATCTGTAAAATAATCTGCTTTCTGATTGATAGAATATGTTTTTGTATTTTGAAATACCAATTCCTTTTTTAATTCTGGCTTAGTAATCAAGATCCCTTCAGCATTAATCTTGTTTACAAAATCCTGATAGGTTTTACACATCTCGTTATGATCACCATAAATATCTAAATGATCTGCATCAACAGAAGTAATAAGCGCAATATTAGGCGATAAGGTTAAAAATGAACGATCAAATTCATCAGCTTCAACCACCACAATTTTTGCATTATCATTCAACACCAAATTAGAATTGAAGTTTAAACTTATCCCCCCTAAAAAAGCAACACAATCTACACCGCAAGAAGTTAACACATGAGCCACCATAGAAGATGTTGTTGTTTTACCATGAGTACCAGCAACAGCTATTGTAAAATAACTCTGAGTTATTAAACCTAACACTTCTGAACGCTTATAAAGCTTTATCTCATTTTGCTGAAAATAAACAAACTCTTTATTGTCTTTAGGTATTGCAGGAGTATATATTACAAGTGAATGATTATTTTCTGATTTAAATTGATTTGGAATGCAATCTACATCTTCTACATAATGCACTTCAACACCCTCTTTTACAAGCTCTATAGTTAATGCTGTTTCCGTTTTATCATATCCATAAACTTTACAGCCTTGCGCTAAAAAATAACGAGCCAAAGCGCTCATACCAATGCCGCCAACACCTAAAAAATAAACGTTATTTACATCACTAATTTTCACTTACCTCTTAATTAATTTCACAACCTCTGCAGCAATAATATTTGCAGCGTCTTTTTGTGCAATACGCGCAATATTTACTCTTAATTTATCTTGCATCACTTCATCCTTCATCAGCTTTTCAAGCTCAATAATCAATTGATTTTTAGCATCAACATCCTTCACCAAAATGGCAGCATTTTGATTAACCAATGCCATTGCATTTTTTGTTTGGTGATCTTCTGCAACATTAGGAGATGGAACCAAAATCGAAGGCTTTTCAGTTAAGCATAATTCAGAAACCGACAAAGCTCCCGCTCTTGAAATAACAACATCTGCAACAGCATATGCGTAATCCATTTTACTAATAAAAGGCATTGTATAAATTCCTTTCCCCTCATATTTCTTAACAGAAAGAGCTGCCTGATCAGCATACCACTTACCAGTTTGCCACACGAGTTGGATATTGTTTTCAGCAAAATAATTCAATCCAGCATTAATGCTTTCATTAATTGTTCTTGCTCCTAAGCTACCCCCAATAATTAAAACCGTTTTTTTCGAAGCATCTAATTTAAAATGCTCCAACCCTCTATCTCTTTTACTACTTAAGTTTTTAATATCTTGACGAACAGGATTACCCGTTAATATAATTTTTTCTTTTGGGAAAAATTGATCCATACCATCATAAGCCACGCAAATTGTTTTAACTTTTTTAGCTAAAATTTTATTTGTTATTCCTGGATATGAGTTTTGCTCTTGTAGCAAAGCTGGTATTCCCATTTTAGTAGCAACTTTTAATAATGGACCACTAGCATATCCTCCAACACCAACCACCACATCTGGCTTAAATTCTTTTATTATTTTTTTTGCTTTTGAAAGACTTGCCAACAGCTTAAAAGGAACTTTTAAATTTTGAAGAGTTAACCTTCGCTGTAATCCAACTATAGGCAATCCTATAATATTATACCCTGCAGCTGGCACCTTTTCCATTTCCATTTTTCCTTCAGCTCCTACAAATAAAATTTCGGTTTCTGGGTATCGTTCTTTTAATGCATTTGCAATTGCAATTGCAGGGAAAATATGCCCCCCGGTTCCTCCTCCACTTATGATAACTCTAAATTTCGACATTAGCGGTATTTTTTATTTTAAGATCTGAAGAATCAGAAGTTTTACTTACACTTAATATTATTCCTATTGCCAAACAAGTAAACCATATTGAGGTTCCTCCCATACTTACTAATGGTAAAGGCTGACCGGTTACTGGAAATAAATTAACAGCAACAGCCATATTTATCATTGCTTGAAAGACGAGACTAAAAGACAGACCTATGGCTAGCAAGGAGCCAAAAGTCTGTTCTGATTTTGATGCAATTTTAATACCCCTAAAAAATAAAATGAGATATAACATAATAACAAAAACCCCTCCTAACAGTCCGTATTCTTCAAGTATAATTGCATAAATAAAATCAGAATAAGGGTGTGGCAAGAAGTTTCGCTGAGTACTTCCTCCAGGCCCTTTTCCAAATGGATAACCTGTTGCGATTGCAATCTTCGCCTGCTCTGCTTGATAATTTGCATCTTTAGAACCTTCTCCAGTGAAAGTCTCTATCCGTTTTGCCCATGTACCCATTCTTGGTAATAAATCTGGATTTGATTTACCTATAAGCAATAAAATCATTAATGTTCCAACACCTATTCCTATTAAACTTAAAATATATTTTAAGTTAATTCTACCTATAAACATAATGATTAAACTAGTAGTAAAAAGCATTGCTGCTGTAGAAAAGTTTGCAGGTAAAATCAAACCACAAACTAACATTACTGGTATCATTATAGGAATAAAAGCTTCTTTAAAATCTTTAATTTGATCTTGTCGCTTTGATAACAAACGAGCTAAATACATAATCAAAGCCAACTTCGCTAAATCGGAAGTTTGAAACGTTTGATTAATAACAGGTATTACCAACCAACGACTAGCATCATTTATATTCGCTCCAGTAACTAATGTTAGCAATAGCAATGGAATTGATAAATAAAGTGCTACTTGGGAAATTCGGGAATAATATTTATAATTTACTTTGTGGGCTAAAATCATTAATCCAAAACCAACAACAAGAATAACAACATGTTTAAAGAGGTAATACATTGTATCACCTCCTTTATATTTGTATGCTAAGGTTACAATAGAACTATATACAGCTAACACCGATAAAATAGCCAGCAATAAAACTACTGACCAAATTACTTTATCACCCTTTATGTATTTATCTACAAAATTCATCTACTGCAACCTAACAAAGCTTAAACTATTACCATTTCAACCATTTCTGCAAAGCTTTTTGACGATTCAGTGCTTGAAACACATATTACATCTTTACACATGGCTGAACTATTTAATGCTATTTGAATTGCATCTTTTGTATTAATAGCAGAAATAACTAATAAATTTTTATCACTAGCTTTAGCAATTACATCATTTACATTTTCTGCAATTACAATAAGTTGACTAATACATGGATTTATTTTATCATTTAATTTTTCTATAAAATCATTTACATCAGCTTGGAAAATAATAACAGCACAATTATTATTTTCTTCACAATAATTCAATAATTCCTCTATAGAAGAATAATAAAATGTTTGGCCTGGGGTATTAATCAAAACTTCCATAATTATAATCCTTTTACAGCTGACTTAAACTGTTGTCCTCTGTCTTCATAATTTTCAAATAAATCAAAACTAGCGCAAGCTGGAGATAACAAAACAGTATCACCACTTTTACCTAATCCATAAGCTAATTTTACAGCTTCATAAGCCGAACCAGCATCTACAATTGTATCAATTACTCCTGCAAAAGCTTCATGAATTTTAGTATTGTCTTTTCCTAAACAAACAATAGCTTTTACTTTTTCACCAACCATTTCTTTAAGCATTTCATAGTCGTTTCCTTTATCAACGCCTCCAACAACCCAAATAATTGGATTTTGAAAAGATTCTAAAGCATACCAAGTTGAGTTGATATTTGTTGCTTTCGAATCATTGATAAAATCAATGCCATGAATTTTTGCTACAAATTCTAACCTATGTTCCACGTTTTGGAAATCGGTTAAACTTTCTCTTATTACTTCTTTTTTGAGTTCTAAAACTCTTCCTGTCATACCAGATGCCATAGAATTGTACAAGTTGTGCTTTCCTTGTAATGCTAAACTTTGAATCGTCATTTCAAATATGTTATTTATATTAATAATTAATTTTTCGTTTTCTATATAAGCACCTTTTTCGGTGATTGTTTTTATACTAAATGGGTGTTGAATTGCTTTTACCTTATTCTGGCTTAAGTAACCTTGAATTGCCTCATCATCTTTACAATAAATAAAATGACACTGCTCATCTTGATTTTGAAGAATTCTAAACTTTGAATTAACATAGTTTTCGAATTTATATTCATATCTATCTAAATGGTCGGGCGTGATGTTTAATAAAATGGCGATATCCACTTTAAAATCATACATCCCATCCAACTGAAAACTACTCAACTCTAAAACATAAATGTCTTTATCGTATTCAGCCACTTGCTTTGCTAAACTTTCTCCAACATTACCTGCCAAACCAACATTTAACCCTGCTTTTTTTAGCATGTGATAAGTCAACAATGTTGTTGTTGTTTTACCATTACTACCAGTTATCCCAATAAATTTTGCTTTTGTATATCTACCGGCAAATTCTATCTCAGAAATAACTTCTATTCCCTTTTCTTTTAATTGCAAAATCATCGCAACTGTATCAGGAATTCCAGGGCTTTTTACAACTGTTGTAGCATTAAATATTTTGCTTTCAGTATGTTCTCCTTCTTCAAATTCAACTCCAATATTTTTAAGAACGCTTTTGTATTTTTCTTTTATTTCTCCTTTATCAGAAACAAAAACTTCATACCCTTTATTTTTTGCCAATATTGCAGCACCAACACCACTTTCTCCTCCACCCAATATTGCAATTCTACTCACCTCTTTTATCTAATTTTAAGTGTAACAAATGTTAACAGTGCCAACATAATTCCTACAATCCAAAACCTTGAAACAATTTTTGCTTCATGCATATTTTTTTTCTGAAAATGATGATGCAATGGAGCCATTAAAAACACTCTTTTACCTTCTCCAAATCGTTTTTTTGTGTACTTGAAATAACCAACCTGTATCATTACTGATAGATTTTCAACTAAGAAAATACCACACAACAATGGAATTAATAATTCTTTTCTTACCGCAAACGAGAATACTGCTATTATACCACCCAAAGCCAAACTGCCCGTATCTCCCATAAAAACTTGAGCAGGATAAGAATTATACCACAAGAAGCCTACACATGCTCCAACAAACGCAGCTATATAAATTACCAACTCACCCGAGTTAGGTATGTACATAATATTTAAATAATCAGCAAAAACTGTATTACCCGAAACGTAGGCGAATACAGCCAGCGTTACTCCTATTATTGCTGAAGTACCAGTTGCCAAACCATCTAAACCATCAGTCATATTAGCTCCATTAGAAACAGCCGTAATAATCACAACAACTATTAATATGAACAAAATACCCCCAGCGACACCTGCGTAATCACCCATCCATGAGGTCAGCTTTGAATAGTTAAACTCATTATTTTTTACAAATGGGATTGTTGTAACTGTTGACTTTACCTCTTCCCATTTATAATTTTCTACTAATTGTTTTTCAACGTCGTTTTGAATTTCATAACTCACATGAGCAGGTGCATTTTCGTTATATATTTTTTGTTTTACAACTACATCTTGATTGAAATAAAGCACTGTTCCAACAACAATTCCGACTGCGATTTGCCCTAACACCTTAAATCTACCAGCTAATCCTTCTTTATTCTTTTTGAAAACCTTTATATAATCATCAATAAACCCTATTGCTCCCAGCATTATCGTTGAAACAATCATTAAAATAATATAGATATTATCTAGTTTGGCAAATAATAAGGTAGGTATTAGTATTGCCGCCAAAATAATTAGACCTCCCATTGTTGGTGTACCTTGCTTCTGAACTTGTCCTTCTAAACCTAAGTCTCTTACAATTTCTCCAACCTGCAAAAGCTGTAATCTTTGAATAATCTTTTTACCAATTATCATAGATATAATTAAAGAAGCTATTAAAGCAAAAGCTGCTCTAAATGTAATGTACTGGAAAACTCCAGCTCCAGGAATATCTAATTCATTTAAATATGTAAATAAGTAATACAGCATTATTTTTTTAGTATTTCGAAAGTTTGGTTAAGTACTTGCAAATCGTCAAAAGGTAATTTAACCCCATTTATTTCTTGGTATTTTTCGTGCCCTTTACCAGCCACTAATATTATATCTCCCGTTTCGGCTAATGAACAAGCTGTTTTTATAGCTTCTTCTCTATTTGAGATTGCCAACACTTTTTTAAAGTGTATTGCTTCAACTCCAGCTCGCATATCTTTAATAATTTCATCCGGATTTTCACTCCTAGGATTATCAGAAGTAAGAATTACTTTATCGCTCATTTCACAAGCAATACCAGCCATAACTGGTCGCTTTTCTTTATCTCTATCTCCACCACATCCTACAACAGTAATTACTTGTTCATTTCCTGTTCTAATGTCGTTTATCGTTTTAAGTACATTTTTCAACGCATCTGGTGTATGAGCATAATCAACTATTCCAGCAACTTCATTCTCAGATTTTATATATTGAAATCTACCATCAACTGAAACCAGCTTACTAATTGCTGTTAAGATTTCTAATTTTTCTATTCCCAACAAGTCTGCGACGCTATAAATTGCCAACATGTTATAAGCGTTAAACCCTCCAATTAACTTTGTCCAAACTTCATTTCCAGCTATATTTAACAACATACCTGAAAAATCATTTTCCATAATTTTACAGGTGTAATCTGCCATACTTTTTAAGGCATATGTGTATTGTTTTGCCTTAGTATTTTGCATCATTACTAATCCATTCTTATCATCTTTATTCACTAATGCAAAGGCAGAATCACTCAAACCGTCAAAAAATAATTTTTTCGCTTTTATGTATTCACTAAATGTTTTATGATAATCTAAATGATCATGCGTAATATTTGTAAAAACAGCACCTTTAAACTCAACTCCGGCAATTCTATTTTGATGAATAGCATGAGAACTAACTTCCATAAAGCAATATTTACAATCCTCTTCAACCATTTTCCTTAACAAGGCATTCAACTGAATTGCATCTGGAGTTGTATGAGTTGAAACTATCGGCTTAACCCCTATTTTATTTATTACTGTAGATAGAAGACCTGACTTCAACCCTAACTGAGTAAACAAATCATGTAACAATGTTGCGGTAGTTGTCTTACCGTTTGTTCCAGTAACACCAACAAGCTCAATTTCTAAAGATGGATTATCATAAAAATTGGACGCTATAACTCCTAAAGCCCTACTACTATCCTCAACTTCAACATAAGTAACTCCATCTATTAATTTCTCAGGCATTATCTGACATACAATTGCTTGAGCACCTTTTTCAATAGCCAAATCAATAAATTGATGACCATCCACTTGTGTACCAGAAACTGCAACAAATAAACTTAGCTTCTCTACTTCTCTAGAATCAAAACAAATCTTTTCTACTGCAACATTCGTAGAACCAACTACGTTTGCAATACCTGCTTTATATAATATGTCTTTTAATAGTTTCATTACACTAATTCCAATATAATTTTAGCTCCTTTTACTGCTTTTTCACCTGGGTTTATAGATTGTTTTTTAACTGTACCTGAGCCAGAAAACTTAACAACTAATCCTTGATTTTCAAGCAGGAAAACGGCATCCTTTACACTCAACCCTGTAACATCTGGAATATAAATTGGAGCTACTTTTTTATGATAAACCTGAACCTCATTTGCTCCAGTACTTACCTTAACCCATTCATTTACTTTTTGAGATGTTTTGGTTTTCACCCCTAACTCTTTATAAATTTTTGCCAAATCATCATAATACCCATCTTTAGCGTAAGGAATTTTTGAAGCTGCATAACTTTCTTTCTTCTTTAAAGCTGCATGAATAGATATACTGTTTGCATAAACCTTATCAGCCACCTCTTTAAAGATTGGTCCTGCAACTAAATTTCCATAGAACACATTTCTTGATGGAGCATTAACAACAACTATACAAGTGTATTTTGGGTTGTCAGCAGGAAAATAACCAACAAAAGAAGCTTGGTGACTAATTTTAGACTCATACTTATAGCCATACTTATCATTTGCTATTTGAGCAGTTCCAGTTTTACCAGCAATTTTATATGTTGAATTTTTTAAATTTCGAGCAGTCCCTTCTTCCACAACTCCAAGCAGCATTTCTTGAGCCATTTCAATCGTTTTCTTAGAGCATATAGAATTATTTATTACCTCCGTCTTAAAATCTTTCACAACTTTACCTCTATGCTTTATTTGCTTTACAAACATTGGCTTTACCATTTTACCATTATTAGCTACGGCATTATAAAAAGTTAGAATCTGTAATGGTGTTAAATGTGATTCGTACCCAATAGACATCCAAGGCAAAGAAACACCTGACCAACTCTCGTCATCAGTACTTTTAATTAAAGGCATGCCTTCTCCAGCAACCTCTATTCCCAATCTTTTATTTAAATTCATTTTATAAAGCCTATCAACAAACTGCTGAGGCTTATCTGCATAATTTTCATTTATTAATTTCGAAATAGCAACATTCGAAGAAACCTCAAATGCTCTCTTTACCGATATTATTCCAAACCCTCCTTTATGAGAATCTCTCATGGTTTTATCATAAAACTTAGTAGTTCCATCTTCAGTATTCACCATATCATCTAATGACACATAACCATCTTCAAAAGCAGCCATTAATGCTGGCAACTTAAATACAGAACCTGGCTCAGTACTCTCACCAATCATATAGTTATAGGTCTCATAATATGTTCCACTTTTCGTTAAACTTAAATTTGCAATTGCTTTAATTTGACCAGTAGAAACCTCCATCAACGCCACACAACCATGATCAGCAGCATGCATTTCCAATTGCTTTCTCAATGCGTTTTCAGCAACATCCTGAATATTAATATCGATAGTCGTATAAACATCACTTCCATCTTGTGGTTCAACCTCATTATCATCACTGATTGGCATCCAAACACCACCAGCAATTTTTTGCATTAACCGCTTCCCATTTACACCACTTAAATCTTTTGTGTATGCACCCTCCAAGCCAACAGGTTTTACCCCTTCTCTTTCATAACCAATTGTTCTTGCAGCCAAAACCTCAAAAGGTCTTACTCGTTTATTTTGCTGTGTATAAATCAACCCTCCTTTAAACTTTCCTCTATTAAAAATGTGAAACGTTTTCAACTCCTTTAATTCCGTGTATTTCACATTCCTTTTTACCAAATGATACCTAGAACCTTTTTTTCTAGCAGAAATAAATTCCGCTTTGTATTGCTTTTTAGTTTTAGAAGGAAATAACTCACTAAGCTGAATACACAAAGAATCAATCTCTCCATAAAATACCTCATCACTTAATGCCTCTGTATTCACATCAAATCGCACCTCATAAATAGGTACTGAAGTAGCCAAAAGACTTCCATCAGCAGCATATAAATTTCCTCTAACAGCTTCAATATTCTTAAATCCGGTTGTTAAATTCTCAGCCTTTTGCCTCCATTCTTCTCCTTGCACATACTGCACATTAATTGTTTGCCCAAGAATAATTATCGCAAAAAGCGCTATAAAAGCATACACTAAATAAACCCTAGATAATATGTCTTTTCTTAGGTTCTTCATTAATTAGGCTGTATTACACTTTTAGCTTCTGCTTTATTAACAACTATTTTACTTGGCGGAACAATCGACTCTTTAATCCCAAAATCCACAGTAGCCTCAGCCACTTGAGATTGCTTACTTTTAAAATTAAAATCTGATTTAATAGTTATATACTCCGAACGAAGCTCTTTTAACTCAGAACCAACACGATATAAATCTCTTACTGTTTTTTCCGAATAGTACCCATTAGCGATATAAAGAATACCCAACAAGGTTAAGAAAAACACATAAGGCAAAGAAGAAACTACATTATCCTTATTTAAAAAACTCCCTGAAAATATTGAAGACAACGACTTAACAACCTTTGAGGTCTCTTTTTTTGATTCTGTTTTTACGTCGTTTTTTTTAAAAGTATTCATTCATTAAAGCTTTTCAGCCACTCTTAATTTTGCACTTCTTGCTCTGTTATTTATTGCCAATTCCTCCACTGAAGAAACTATTGGCTTTTTATTAATTATCTTAAAATCCAGCAATGGATTACCAAAAAAATCTTTTTCTAATTCCCCAGAAAAGCTCCCCTTTCTCAAATAATTCTTCACTAACCTATCCTCTAGAGAATGATATGTCATTACAACTAATCTACCCCCCGGATTTAACACCTCTTTTGCCTGTAATAGCAAATCTTTCAACACAGCCATTTCATCATTCACTTCAATTCTTAACGCTTGAAAAACTTGCGCCAAATACTTATTTCTCATTTTTCCAACCGTACAAGAACTAGCTATATCAATTAATTCTGCTGTCGTTTTTATCCTCCCTCCCAATCTTGCCGAAACAATTTCAAACACTAATTTTTTAGCATTTTTAATTTCTCCATACTCACGGAACAATCGAACCAAAGCATCCTCATCATAGTCGTTAATTATTTTCTCAGCAGTTAAGTCAGTTTTTTGATTCATCCTCATATCCAGCGGACCATCAAATCGAATCGAAAAACCTCGTTCCCCAACATCAAACTGATGAGAAGAAACCCCTAAATCAGCCAACAAACCATCAACACCAGAAACTCCGTACATTTTTAAGTAATTTTTTAAATACTTAAAATTTTGAGGAACCAACACAAATCGATCATCATCTATCTTATTCTCCAAAGCATCTGCATCTTGATCAAAACCAATCAACCTACCACCCTTTAATCTTTTCAAAATTTCTTTCGAATGACCTCCACCACCAAAAGTTACATCCACATAAATCCCACCATCCTTAATAGCAAGCCCATCCATACACTCAAGCAGCATTACAGGATTATGATAACTCATCAGCCCCCTTATTTCCAGCATTACCCATAACCTCTTCCGCTAAATCTGCAAAATCATCTGGCTCATCAGTCAATAAACCATCATAAGTTGACTTATCCCAAACCTCAATTCTGTTAGAATAAGCAAACAAAACAACATCTTTCTCAACTGCCGCATAATCCAACATTCGCTTTGGAAACAAAATTCTTCCCGTCGAATCCAACCCTAACTCTGACGCGCCCCTGTAAAAATATCGCACAAACTCTCTATTCTTTTTCACATACTGATTAAGCTTATTCACTTCTGCACTAATATGCTCCCACTCATTTTTTGGATATAAAACCAAACACTTTTCAAACCCTCGATTTAAGACAAACTTCTCCTGAGCCGCTGGATCCAACTGCTTACGCAAACCAGAAGGAATCATCACCCTTCCTTTTGCATCCATTTTACACTCAAATTCTCCTATAAAGTTTGCCATTCAATCAACTAACAATCAACGCGTTATTTTTTGAATTGTAAATATAATTGAATTTTTACCACTTCTTACCACTTCCTACCACTTTGTTGATAACTTTTAAATAAATTGACCAGATATGAACCACTAAAAACCTCATAACTGTTTGATTTTTATAGCTTTTGAAAAAGTGGTAAGAATTAGATTGATTTCAACAAGGTTTTTTAACACTTAGGTGTTAAAACAAGGATGAAATGAGAGGTCCTTTATCTGCCAAAATGTTTACTTTTGAATAAATCATAACTAACTATATGAGCTTCGAAAACGAAATAATTAAAGAAGGTGAATTTCAATACTTCGAAAAAGGAGAAGGACACACAATTATAATTCTTCATGGTTTATTTGGTGCTCTAAGCAATTTTGAAGAATTGGTAGATGAGTTTTCTAAAAACTTCAGAGTAGTTGTACCTATCATGCCTATGTATGATTTACCAATACTCCAGACCAACATCAAAAATTTTACAAAATATATTGAAGATTTCATTAACTTCAAACAGCTTAACAATTTTACTGTCTTAGGAAATTCTTTGGGCGGCCATATTGCATTAGTCTACACAAAACAAAACCCAGAAAAAGTTCATTCGATGGTGCTTACTGGAAGTTCTGGACTCTACGAAAATGCTTTTGGAGGCTCTTTCCCAAGAAGAGAGGATAAAGAGTATTTGAGAAATAAAATTGCTTTAACATTTTACGATCCAGCAATAGTTACCGACGATTTAGTTGATATGCTTTACGACATTGTTATGGACAAAGGAAAATTAATCAGAGTGCTTTCTATAGCTAAATCAGCAATTAGGCACAATATGAGCAATGATATTCCAAACTATAAAATGCCTGTTTGTTTGATTTGGGGTAAAAATGACAATGTCACACCTCCTCATGTTGCAGATGAATTTCATGAGAAATTTCCTGATTCCGATTTATACTGGATAGACAAATGCGGACACGCACCAATGATGGAACACCCTAAAGAATTTAATGATATTTTAGGTAGTTGGCTTAAATCAAAATTTAACTTTTAATGAAAATAACTTCTGCTGAATTTGTTATCAGCAACACTAAGTTAGATTTATGCCCAAAACCAGATAAGGCAGAATATGCTTTTATTGGTAGATCTAATGTCGGAAAGTCATCTTTGATAAACTACATTGTAAACAACAAAAATTTAGCTAAAACTTCTGGAAGACCAGGAAAAACTCAACTAATCAACCATTTTATTATTAATGAAGAATGGTACCTAGTTGATCTTCCTGGATATGGATATGCTCAAACTTCAAAAAAGAATAGAGCTAAATGGGAACAGTTTATCTCAGACTACATTTTACAAAGAGAAAATTTACTCAATCTTTTTGTTCTAATCGATTCGAGACTACCTGCTCAAAAAATAGACTTAGACTTTATGGAGTGGCTTGGAGAAAAAGGAGTTCCTTTTTCTATCGTTTTCACCAAAATTGACAAGCTATCAAGTACTCAAAAACATAAAAATTTAATGGCTTATAAAAAAGAAATGCTAAAATACTGGGAAGAAATGCCAATAAATTTCTCTACTTCCTCTTCAGGTAAAACTGGAAAAGAAGCTATCTTAAACTATATCGAATCAATAAACATAGCTTATCAAAAATAAAAAAAGCCTCTAGAGGTTAACCTAGAGGCTTTTTAGTAAATTTTATAAAACTATTGAGCTCCCTTAGCTCTTGCTGCTCTTGCTGCTGAAGATTTTTTTTCGTTAGCTAAAATCTCTTTATACTTTGCGAATTGCTCTGAAGACAATATCTTTTTCAACTCTTCTTCAGCCTCTTGTTTGTATGCAATTTTTTGTTTTTGGTCAGTAGAATTAGACACTAAATCTTTATACTTAACACTAATCTCTCTTGCCTGATTCGCTTTAGTCTCATCCAAACCTAACTTAACTATCATACGCTCTGTTCTATCATTTGCTTTTACTTTTGATGCAGTTTGAGCGTTAGAAAAAGAAACAATTGCTAATAAAGAAAATAAACTAATTCCTATCTTTAAAGTTTTCATATTTATCTATTTAAGAATATTATTATGGATAAAGATACTAATTCTTCTTACTTTTTTTTCTGTTTTTCGCTTTTTGCAACTCTATTTTGTTTTTTTGTTCAGTATTTAAAATTTCTTTGACTTTACTATTTCGAATACTTTTAAGTTCTTTTTTCTGCTTCTCCAGCAGCTTAATTTTATTACTGAGTTCTTCTTTTTGAGTTAAATAATCAACATATATCAACTTAACTTTTAAAAATTGTTCATCAGACAACTTTAATTCTTTTTTCAATTCTTCAGCCATTTCAACACTTTTCTCTTCTATAGTCTTTTTAACCTCTTTCTTTTGTCCAAAACATAAAGAAGTTGAAACCAACATCAAAATAATAATCATATACTTCATTTTTCTCCCTTTTTTATACATTAGTTTAAAGTTAACTCTTTTTAACAAAAGATCTATTTTTATATGTGCAATAAACTGAAAAAGTAATAGTTTATGAATACAAAATATTAAGTAACTTCGTGATAACAACTTAATCATGATATTTTGTTTATATTTTTTTTAATATTATTAAACAAAAGATTACATTTGTATAGAACCTAAAAGAAATGGCAAACAATTTTATCACTGGTGATTTATTAAAATCAGTCAATTTACCTCAAGATTTAAGAAATAAAATTTCTGAAGATCAACTTCCGCAATTATGTGATGAATTAAGAGATTTTATTGTAGATATAGTTTCTCAAAAAGGAGGGCATTTTGGCGCTAGCCTTGGTGTTGTTGAATTAACCGTTGCTCTTCATTATGTTTTTAATACTCCTTATGATAAATTAGTTTGGGATGTCGGTCACCAAGCATATGGTCATAAAATATTGACTGGAAGAAGAGACGTTTTTCATACAAACAGAATCTACAAAGGAATTAGTGGTTTTCCAAAACCTTCTGAAAGTGAATATGACGCTTTTGCTGTGGGGCACTCATCAACTTCTATTTCTGCTGCATTAGGAATGGCTGTAGCTTCAAATTATTTAAAAGAAGAAAATAGACAACATGTAGCAATTATTGGAGATGGTTCGATGACTGCAGGTATGGCGTTTGAAGGATTGAATCATGGTGGGGTTGAGAATACAAATTTGCTGGTTATCTTAAATGATAATTGCATGGCAATTGACCCAAATGTAGGAGCCTTAAAAGAATATTTAACCGATATAACAACTTCTCATACTTACAATAAAGTTAAAGATGAAGTATGGAATTTACTAGGGTCAATTAGTAAATTTGGACCAAATGCTCAGGCAATAGTTCAAAAAATTGAAAACGGAATAAAATCTACCTTATTAAAACAAAGCAATTTATTTGAATCTCTTAATTTTAGGTATTTTGGACCTGTTGACGGGCATGATGTAAATTATTTAGCTAAAGTTTTAGCAGATTTAAAAGATATTCCTGGCCCAAAAATTTTGCACTGTATAACTGAAAAAGGCAAAGGTTACCAACCTGCTGAAGCTGGTGATACAACTAAATGGCATGCCCCTGGATTATTTAACAAAGACACTGGTGAGATTATAAAAATAACTCCCAAAAACCCAGAACCACCTAAATTTCAAGATGTTTTTGGACATACAATAGTTGAACTTGCTGAAAAAAATGATAAAATTGTTGGGGTAACTCCTGCGATGCCTTCTGGCTGTTCTCTAAATATTATGATGAAAGCAATGCCTGATAGAGCATTTGATGTTGGAATTGCTGAGCAACATGCTGTAACTTTTTCTGCTGGTATGGCAGCTCAAGGATTAGTTCCTTTTTGCAATATCTACTCTTCATTTATGCAACGTGCTTACGACCAAGTAATACATGATGTAGCTTTACAAAAATTACAAGTTGTATTTTGCTTAGACAGAGGAGGAGTTGTTGGTGCAGACGGTCCTACACATCACGGAGCTTATGATTTAGCTTATTTTAGATGTATCCCTAACATGATTGTTTCTGCGCCTCTAAACGAAGAGGAATTAAGAAATTTAATGTACACAGCCCAAGTCGAAAATAACGGCCCTTTCTCTATTCGATACCCTAGAGGAAATGGTTCTATGATTGAATGGAAAACTCCTTTCAAAAAAATAAAAATAGGGACAGGTCAACGCCTTAAAAATGGAGAAGATATTGCTATTTTATCTATAGGTGCAATTGGTGAAGAAGCTAAAAAGGCTATTAAAGAATTAGAAAAAGAAGGCCTAAGTGTTGCTCACTACGACATGAGGTTTATTAAACCAATTGACGAGTTATTGCTCCATGAAGTATTTGCTAAATTCAACAAAGTAGTAACGGTTGAAGATGGCTGTATTATGGGTGGCTTAGGTAGCGCTGTATTAGAATTTATGGCTGACAACAACTATTCTGCAACTGTAAAACGTTTGGGTATTCCTGATCAATTTATTGAACACGGAACACAACAAGAACTTTACAACGAATGTTTTTATGATGTTGCTGCAATTAAAGAAACCGTAAAATCTCTTGTTCAGAAACAAACCAACAAAGCTTTAGCTTAGCTTTTTGAAACTTAATCTAAACATAGCAAACAAAAAAGAATGGTTAGTTAAGGAGGTTCCTGTAATTATCTCAGGACCTTGTAGTGTTGAATCTGAAGAGCAAGTTTTAGATACGGTTCAACAAATTACATCTAATAACAGAATTGATATTATAAGAGGTGGAATATGGAAGCCTCGAACTCGGCCTAATTCATTTGAAGGAATTGGTGAAGTTGGTTTAAGCTGGTTAAAAAAAGCAGGTGAAGCTGTTAATTTGCCAGTTGCTACAGAAGTAGCTAACGCTGAACATGTTGAACTTTGCTTAAAAAACAACATCGATATTTTATGGATAGGTGCAAGAACTACAGTTAGTCCTTTTGCAGTGCAAGAAATTGCTGACGCCTTAAAAGGTGTTGATATACCCATTTTTGTAAAAAACCCAATTAATCCTGATTTAAACTTGTGGATAGGGGCTTTAGAGAGATTAAATGCTGCTGGAATAAATAGACTAGGAGCAATTCATCGTGGGTTTTCATCATTCGATAAATCGTCATATCGGAATGCTCCTATGTGGGAACTTCCTATAGAACTAAAAATACTTTGTCCTGATTTACCTATAATTTGCGACCCAAGCCATATTGCTGGCAGCAGGGATTTATTATATACAGTTTCTCAAAAAGCATTGGATTTAGAAATGGATGGCTTAATGATTGAAAGCCATTTTAATCCGAGTATTGCTAAAAGTGATGCAGAACAGCAAGTTAGCCCAGATGACCTAACAATAATTATCAACCAATTAAAAGTTAGAACTAGTGGCTCTTCTAATAAAGATTTTACGAATAAACTTGAAGAGCTAAGAGCTGTTATAGATGAGTTAGACCAAGAATTGATTAATAAGTTTGCCTCTAGAATGGACTTAATTGAAAAGATTGGGTCATTTAAAAAAGAAAATGGAGTTACTATTTTACAAATTGAACGTTGGGAAGAAATTATAAAAAACAGAACTTTTTTAGCTGAAAAAGCAGGACTAAGTAATGACTTCATAAAAAAATTATTAGAGATTGTTCATCAAGAATCTATTCGCTTGCAAACTAAAGTAATGAATAATTCGAGCATTTTGGGAGATAGTAAATAAAACTCATTGATGGAAAAGCGTTGGCAAATAAATGAGCAAGCAAATGAAAGTGAAACCAAAAAGCTTTCGGAATCGCTTAATAATTTAGATTTAACACTTACAAATATTTTGCTTCAAAGAGGAATTGACACATTTGACAAGGCAAAATCATTTTTTAGACCTAGCTTAGATGAAATTCATGACCCTTTTTTGATGAAGGATATGGATAAGGCTGTAAGTCGTTTGCAGCAAGCGATTGAAAACAATGAGAAAATTTTAGTTTTTGGTGATTATGATGTAGATGGAACAACCTCTGTTGCATTGGTTTACTCTTATCTTAAAAATTATTATCAAAATTTAGAATACTACATTCCTGATAGGTATACCGAAGGTTATGGGATTTCTTACCAAGGAATAGATTATGCTGCCGAAAATAATTTTAAGCTAATTATAGCATTAGATTGCGGAATTAAAGCAATCGAAAAAGTTGATTATGCTTCAGAAAAAGGAGTTGATTTTATTATTTGTGACCATCACCGACCTGGCGACACCATACCAAATGCTGTTGCTGTTTTAGACCAAAAAAGAGAAGATTGTAATTACCCTTATAAAGAATTATCGGGTTGTGGAGTTGGATTTAAGTTGATGCAAGCTTGGACTAAACAAACCAAAAAAGAAGAAGCTAAACTATTTGAATATTTAGACTTATTGGCAATAAGCACTTGTGCAGATATCGTTCCTATTACGGGTGAAAACAGAGTTTTTGTATACTATGGCTTAAAAGTTATTAATGAAAACCCAAGGCTTGGAGTTAAAACATTAATTGACTTAGCTAACAAAAAAAAGGACTTAACTTCTACTGATGTAGTGTTTACAATTGCCCCAAGAATTAATGCTGCTGGCAGAATAGAAACAGGAAATAAAGCAGTTGAAATGTTGGTAGAAGAAAACAAAACCTCAGCACTTGGTTTTGGCAAAAACATAAATGAGCTCAATACCGACAGAAAGGATTTAGACAGAGATATTACTGCTGAAGCATTGGCAATGATAGCAGAAAACACTTCGCTACAAACAAAAAAAACAACTGTTCTTTTTCAAGAAAATTGGCACAAAGGAGTAATAGGAATTGTGGCTTCTCGATTAATTGAAACGCACTACCGCCCAACCATTATTTTAACCGAATCGAACGGTAAAGCAACTGGATCTGCACGTTCGGTAAAAGATTTTGATGTGTACAATGCGATTGATGCTTGTAGCGATTTATTGGAGCAATTTGGTGGTCACAAATACGCTGCAGGCTTAACCATGAAGCTCGAAAACTTAGATGCTTTTATTGAAAAATTTGAAGAAGTAGTTAATGAACAAATCGATGATGAATTACTTATACCACAAGTAACTATTGATGCTAAATTAGAATTGAACCAGATTAACGATAAGTTTTACAGTATATTGAAACAATTTGCCCCAACTGGACCAAGCAATATGCGACCAGTTTTTATGAGTGAAAACGTTTTTAGTACACAAAACTCTAGAATTGTTGGTGAAAACCACTTAAAATTAGAGGTTTTTCAAGAAGAAAACCCTGATTTAAAATTTGCTTGTATTGGGTTTAATCTCGGGCATTTATTGGATGAAATTGCCGAAGGTGTGCCTTTTAGTATTGTTTACAATATTGAAGAAAATACTTGGAATGGAAACACTACTTTGCAGCTAAGTATTAAGGATTTGAAGGTTTAAGAAGTGTCCAAACACCAACAGGGTAAATAATAAGCTTTAGAAGTAAAGTTAATTTACTATTATTTATAGATTTTGATAAAAAATTATTATACAATAAATATAGATTTAGAATTAACGAAATCGGGTAAATAACAAGTGTTGTATAAATCGTTATTTCATAAACATGAAAAACCGCAAATAATAAACGCGCTCCAAAGGATAAAGATAAAAGCATAACAATACTATCTACAATTATAACTAATAAGGGAATTATAAAATTCAACCGAATTACAATCTTTAACTTATTATCTTCATTCAATAAAGTTCTTTTACTTAAAAAAGTAAGCCAAATCCATAGTGAAAAAAAGTACATGATTATAAAATCATCAATACCCCAATAAAAAATCAAAGCATTAAAAATGAAAATAATACTAAATATTATTTGACTTAATCGAGACATCAAACCTTCCTCTTTAACTCAAAGTGCTTACCTAAATAAACTCTACGTACTTGCTCATCGTTAGCTAGTTCTTCGGCAGTACCTGCTTTTAGTATTGCTCCTTCAAACAACAAATAAGCTCTATCAGTAATACTTAAGGTTTCTTGTACGTTGTGGTCGGTAATCAATATCCCAATATTTTTGTCTTTTAGCTTTGCTACAATGGTTTGGATATCTTCTACAGCAATTGGATCAACTCCAGCAAAAGGTTCATCTAATAAAATAAAGCTAGGGTTAGAAGCCAATGCTCTAGCTATTTCCGTTCTACGCTTTTCTCCACCACTTAAATTATGTCCTAAATTTTTACGCACATGCCCTAAACTAAACTCCTCAATCAATTCCTCTAAACGGCTTTTTTGCTCCTCTTTCGATAAAGGCATCATTTCTAAAATTGCCGAAATATTATCCTCCACACTCAACTTACGAAACACTGAAACCTCTTGAGGTAAATAACCAATACCCATTTGAGCCCTTTTATACATTGGTGCTTGAGTAATTTCTTTATCATCTAAAAAAACCTTACCATCGTTAGGTTTAATCAACCCAACAATCATGTAAAAAGAAGTTGTTTTCCCTGCTCCATTTGGACCTAATAACCCAACTATTTCTCCTTGCTTCACTTCAATAGAAACACCTTTTACAACATCTCTTTTACCGTATTTCTTTTTTATGTTTTCGGCTCTTAAAATCATAAGTTAAAAGTAAAGATTATTGCTAAACTAACTAGGTTACTGATTTTTTATTACTCGCTTAGCTATAAAAATACTAAACTCATATAAAATTAGTAGAGGTATTGCCATTAGCACTTGGCTAGAAATATCGGGAGGGGTAATAATTGCAGAAAGGATTAATACAACCACTATAGCATGCTTACGAAATTTGCGCATAAACTCTGGAGTAACCAAACCAACTTTTGCCAAGAAATAAACGATTAATGGCAACTGAAAAACCAATCCACATGCTAATGTAATTGTAGTTACCGTAGAAATAAAAGAGCTTAAACTAATTTGATTTTCTACCAAATCGCTCACCTTATAATTACCTAAAAATTGAACAGATAAAGGGGAAATTAAGTAGTAGCCAAACAAAATGCCTAAGGCAAATAAAAATGAACCTGAGAAAACTAGCCCTCTAGCATATTTACGTTCTTTAGCTTCTAAAGCTGGTGCAATAAAACGCCAAATCTCAAATAATATATAAGGGAATCCTAAAATTAAACCTCCAATTAAAGAAACGACTAAATGCATCGTAAACTGACCACTCATGGTTATATTAATTAAGCTAAAACTAATATCTTCCATGCAAAGTGCATCACCCTTTCCTAACCAATGTGAGATTTTACAAAATAGCTCATAAGTCCAAAAGCTAGAACTTTTTTGAGCAAGTATTATCTCATCAAATACAAAAGATTTAAATGAAAAAATACCAATCATAAAAACCAAAACTGCAATGCTTGAACGCACCAAATGCCACCTCAACACCTCTAAGTGTTCAAGAAATGACATATCAGCTCTATTTTTGGTTTCCTCACTCATTTAAAGTGCAAATGTAATAAAGTTAAGTAAGGGAATAAAAGGCTTAATAATACTTCGCGTCTTTACTCAATTTGATATCATTAACAAACTGCTTAATTTTTTGCTCGTCTTGTTTTTTACAAACCATTAAAACCTCGTTTGTATCTACAACTATAAAATCATCCAAGCCTTGAAGTACAACTAATTTATCTTTAGGAACATTTATAATATTCTTTTCAGAATCGTACAACATTACATTATCTCCTACAACAGCATTTTGTTGATCATCATGATCTAAATGTGTATAAATAGAACCCCAAGTACCTAAATCAGACCAACCAATATCTGCACTAATTACATGCACATTATTTGATTTTTCCATGATACCATAATCAATAGAAATGTTCTTACAAACAGAATATGATTTATTAATGAATTCTTTTTCGGCAGGAGTATTATAAAGGCCAACACCTTCTTTAAAAATTCCATCCATTGTTGGCAACAACGTTTCAAAAGCTTTATTAATACTCTTTAAGCTCCAAATAAACATTCCTGAATTCCAACAAAACTCTCCGCTTTCAACAAATTGTTTTGCCAATTCTAAATCAGGCTTTTCAGTAAACGTTTTAACCTTTTTTATTTCACCATTAGCAGATGCATTCGTATCAAATTGAATGTACCCATAACCAGTATCAGGTCTGCTTGGTGTAATTCCTAATGTAACTAAACAATCGTTGTTCTCAGTAAATGCTAAAGCCATGTTAACCACCTTAACAAATTCATCTTCTTTTAGAATAAGATGATCTGCTGGAGCTACAACGATATTTGCATTTGGGTTTTTCTCTGCAATTTTATAATTAGCATAAGCAATGCATGGAGCTGTATTTTTTCTACTTGGCTCACAAATTATTTGTTCTTTAGTAATTCCTGCTAATTGTTGGATAATAAGGTCTTCATACATTTCATTGGTAACAATGTAAATGTTTTCTTCTGGACAAATCTTTTTTAATCGGCTATAAGTTTGCTGAATTAAAGTTTGTCCTGTGCCTAATATATCTATAAACTGTTTAGGGTGAGAAGTTTTACTCATTGGCCAAAAGCGGCTTCCAATCCCGCCAGCCATTATCACACAATAGTTATTTGTATTCAAAAGTTTCTAGTTTAGTTTGCTTAGAGCAGCTTTAAGCTGTTCAAATAAAGTTGTTATTTCTTCGTAAACTGATGTTCCAACTGATAATCTATACCATGTTGAATCTTTATCAGCACCAAAAGCATTAAAAGGAACAATTGCTAATTTAGCCTCTTCTAATAAGTAACGAGTTACATCAGCAGTAGTTTCTAAAACAGAACCATCTTCTGTTTTCTTACCTACTAAGTTAAAATTCACTGTTAAATAAATAGCAGCCTCTGGTGCAATTGCATCAACATCAAATCCTTCAGATTTTAACTTAATCATGCCTTCATAAAAAGCATCAAGTCTTTTACTTATATCTCTTTTAAAAGATGCTAAATAAGTATCAATTGCATTATCGTTATTTAAATAATTTGCAGTTGCTACTTGTTCTGCTTTTGGCGACCATGCTCCAACATGACTCAGAATTGATTTCATTTTATCGATAATTTTCTGTGGCCCAAAAGCCCAACCAACACGAACTCCAGTTGCAGCAAATGCTTTAGAAATACCATCGATGTATATCGTGTAGTTCTTAATATCTGGACATAATGTTACTGGATCAACATGAAAAGTATCTCCATGAGTTAATGTCCAATATATTTGATCGTAAAGTAAATAAACAGGTTTTCTTGAACTACCTCTTTTTTTATTTTCTTCAATAATTAAATCACAAATTTCTTTTAATCCTTGCTCAGTAAAAGTAGTACCTGTAGGATTTAAAGGCGAACAAACAGCCACCAAATTAGCTTCGCTAATATGAGGTTTAATGTCTGCTGCTGTAGGCATAAATTTATTTTCTGCCGTAGTTTGAATAATTATTTGTTGCCCATGTGACAAATGAGTATAGTGATTATTATTCCAAGAAGGAACAGGAAACAATACTTTGTCTTGCGGGTCAATTAATGTTTGATATACTGCATATATTAATGGACGAGCTCCACCAGATATTAAAATTTGGCTTGCAGGATACTCTAACCCTTCTCTGGTGTGTAAAAAACGAGAAACAGCTTCTCTTAATTCTTGAATACCGTTTGCTGCAGGATAATTCGTCTCATCATTATTGTAAGCCTTAATAATTTCTTCCTTCAATTCAGATGGAATAGAAAATAGCTTAGGATTAAAATCTCCTATTGTAAGGTTATAGATTTTCTCACCTTGCTCCATTTTTGCTTTTACTTCTCCAGCTAGTTTTATAATTTCTGAACCTATAAGGTTTTCAGCCATTTTAGAAACTTTCTGATTTACAATTGGGTCGTGTAACGATGTATTCATTTTATAATATTTTTGACTTCGCACGAAGTTAATAATTCAATTTATTGAAAGGCTTTTTTTAGCTAAGTTAGTTATCAACAAGAACAACTTCTGCAGATCCATGAACTAAGTATTGTTTATTTGATGCTATTTCTTTGCACAAATACCTTGTCCTTCTTTTTTCGCCTTTAGCAAAAACTCTTTTATTGTGAATAGAAAAGTGTGCTCCTAAGGGAATTTCACTTAAATAAATAATTTCTTTTTCAGGGTTGTATTTATTTAACACAACAGTTAAAGCTACATCTCTAACTGAAGATGCTGCTGGATTTTTAGCATGTTCAATTAATACGTTTTTAATATCTTCTGGAAACACTTGATTAATAATCAATTCCATTAACAAAGCAGAAAATTGATTCTTCCATTCACTCCCATGCGGCTGCAATCTTTTTTTATAATTTTCCCAAACCAATAAATGAGCAAATTCATGGGTTAGGGTTATTAAAAAAGAATAAGGATTTAAATTACCATTAACCGTAATTTGATGCTTAACTGAACGATGTTTAACTCTAAAATCGCCCAATTTAGTTTGTCTTTTTTTAGTGATTTTTAGATTAAACGAATAATCAGCAAACCATTTTTCAATTATTGGTAGAGATGGTTCTGGTAGATAATTATGTAATTCTTGAAACACGAGAATTAAGAGAAAATAGTGTAAACTATTAAACTAGAAAAATACGCTAATGCACCCATATAAACCAACTGTATTAAAGGCCATTTTATAGAATTGGTCTCCCGATAAACGATAGCCAATGTTGCCATACACTGCATAGCAAAAGCGTAAAAAATAAGCAAGGAATAAGTGGTCGCTTTAGTGTACAATAATTTTCCTGTTCTAGAATTTTTTGCCACCAACATCTTTTGCCTTATTGTTGAAGTATTATCTTCATCACCTACACTATATAGAGTTGCCATTGTTCCAACGAAAACTTCTCTTGCTGCAAAAGAAGTAACCAATGCAATTCCTATTTTCCAATCAAATCCTAACGGTCTAATTACAGGTTCAATTGTCTTTCCAATCATTCCTGCGTAAGAAGCTTCCAGTTTGTCTGCAGACTTTAAAGATTCTAACTGTTCACTTGGATTTGTTTTTGATAATTCCGTGTACTTAGCATCAATTTTTTCATAAGCCTCAGAGGGTCCATAAGAAGATAATCCCCATAACACTATAGATATAGCTACAATAATTTTCCCTGCATCAAACAAAAACACTCTTACTTTTCCAAATATTTCAAACCCTACATTTTTCCATCTTGGCATTCTGTATATAGGCATTTCCAATATAAAAGTGCTTCGTTCTTTCGACTCAATAATTAATTTCATTACCCAAGCAGCAAGTAAAGCAGTAACAAATCCCACCAAATACAACCCCATCATTAATACACCTTGCATATTAAAGACTCCCCATACATTTTCTTTAGGCACGACCAACGCAATTAATAATGAATAAACAGGTATTCTAGCAGAGCAACTTATTAATGGTGAAACCATTATGGTGATAAGCCGCTCTTTATAATTAGTAATTGTTCTAGCTCCCATTATTGCAGGCACGGCACATGCAGTACTACTTAATAAAGGAATAATCGATTTTCCATTTAATCCAAAGTTTCTTAAAATTCTATCCATTAAAAAACTAACTCGAGCCATATAACCTGTATCTTCTAAAATAATTATAAAAGCAAAAAGCATTGTTATTTGAGGAATAAAAACAAAAATACCTCCTAGCCCTGCAATTATTCCCTCAACTATAAGATCGTTTATTGCTCCGTCAGGTAAAAGATTACTCAGACTATTTCCCAACAACATAAACCCATTTTCGATAAGCTCCATTGGATATGCTGACCAAGAAAAAATAGCTTGAAACATCAAAAAAAGTAAAACCAAGAAAATTAAATACCCATATACTTTGTGGGTAATAATGTTATCAATTTTACGAGTTAAAACAGATGACTTATCTTCGCCATTTATAACTAAACATTCATTTACTATTTGGTTAATTTTATTATACCTCAACATTGTTTCATCAATAACATTTGATGAAAAAGGTTGATCAATAAACTTCGTAGCTTTAAATTTATGATTGATTATCGTGTATTTTAAATCGTCAATTCCTTTTCCTATTCTTGCGTTAATTGCAACAACAGGAACCCCTAAAAGGAGCTCTAATTTTTGGATTTTAATTTCATGATTATTTTTTTGGAGCAAGTCCATCATGTTTAAAACCAAAATTGTTTTTTTCCCTTGATCTATTATTTGGGTAAGTAATAAAAGATTCCTTTTTAAATTCGTAGCATCAGCTACAAGAACAACAATATCATCTTTATCAGCATTGCAAACATATTCTTTTGTTACACGCTCATCTTCTGAATTTGGGGTTAAACTATAAGTTCCGGGTAAATCAACAATTTTTACCTTTTCATTTTTTACATTAAAAAATCCAGATTTCTTATCTACAGTTACCCCTGGGAAATTACCAACCTTTTGATTTAATCCTGTAAGCACATTAAACAATGTACTCTTTCCTGTATTAGGATTTCCAGCGAGTAAAATTTTCACTCTATTATGTTTATCGTTTTGCGACAGAATTAATTGATTTTTGAGATTTCTATTTGTTTTGCATCAGCTTTTCTAATGCTTATATAATTAATTCCAGAAGCAATTAATATCGGATCACGAAGCGGCGCTATTCTTTCTACTTTAATTTTTTCACCTAAAATAAAACCCATAGCTAACATCTGTAATGCCAACTCTTCATCTCCTATCCTAAGAATGGTTCCTTCTTCGTTTTCTTTTAATTGATCTAAAGTCATAATACTTATTTAGAATTAGTCTAAATAAAAACCAAATGTACCCGATTTTTTAATCTAATTCAATGATTTATATCAGAAAAATGATAAAAACTTAAACTTTCTCTTGAGAAACCTTCTCTGAATTACTCCAATGTGGACATGAATTACATCTATTCTTTTTTCTTAAAGAACAAGAAGAAATCAATAGTAATAGTAATAAGCTCGAAATAAAACATTTAAACCTCATAAATCAAAGATAAAAATTATATATCAAAGCCCGTTAATTAATATTAATAATAGAAATATTACTTTTATGAATTATTAAAAAAGAATGATTTCAGCATTGCATAATATAGGATCCTATTTTTTATTACTTGCAAGAGTATTTAAGAAGCCAGATAACTATAAGCTTTATTGGCGTCAAACCTTACATGAAATGGTAAGTTTAGGCCTTGGATCTCTGGGTTTAATAGCTATTATCTCTTTGTTTATGGGTGCGGTAGTAACCCTACAAACTGTTTCTGCAATCAACAGCCCTCTTATACCTCTTTATACTGTTGGATATGCTACTAGACAATCTTTTATTCTAGAACTTGCCCCGACTGTTATGTGCTTAATATTAGCAGGTAAAATTGGATCAAACATTTCATCTGAAATTGGATCTATGAGAATAACTGAGCAAATTGATGCACTTGAAATTATGGGTATTAACTCTGCTTCTTATTTAATTTTACCAAAAATTGTTGCTGCACTATTTACTATCCCAATCATCATCATTTACAGTATGTTTTTAGGAATTCTTGGTGGATGGATTGTAGGCGCTTATTCAAGCATGCTTTCTGTAAGTGAGTATATTTATGGATTGAGATGGGATTTTGAATTATTCCATGTTATATATGCCTTAGTAAAAACGTTATTTTTTGCTTTTATAATAACGAGTGTTCCTTCTTATTATGGCTACTATACAAGTGGAGGTGCTCTAGAAATTGGTAAATCAAGTACTAAATCTGTTGTTTATTCAAGTATCACTATTTTAATCATTAATTACATTCTTACTCAACTATTATTAATTTAAATGATAGAAGTAAAAAACATACGAAAATCCTTTGGCGAAAAGGAAATCTTAAAGGATATTTCTATACTATTTAAACGTGGTGAAATAAACCTAGTAATAGGTGCTAGTGGTTCGGGGAAATCTGTTTTAACGAAATGTATTGTTGGATTACACGAAGTTGATTCGGGTACTATTTCGTATGATGGAAGAGAATTTACTGCAATGAATTTTAACCAAAGAAAAGACATTCGTTCAGAAATAGGAATGCTTTTTCAAGGTGGTGCATTATTTGACTCGTTAACTGTTGAAGAAAATGTTCGTTTCCCTTTAGAGATGTATACTAAACAGAGCAAAGAAGAAATGCTTGATAGGGTTAATTTTTGTTTAAAACGAGTTAATCTTGAAAATGTAAATAATTTATACCCTGCCGAAATTAGTGGAGGAATGCAAAAAAGGGTTGGTATTGCGAGAGCTATCGCGCTTAATCCAAAGTATTTATTTTGTGATGAGCCTAACTCTGGTCTAGACCCTAAAACAGGAATAGTAATTGACAACCTAATTTATGACTTAACAAAAGAGTTTGATATTACTACAATTTGTGTAACACACGACATGAATTCGGTTATGGAAACAGGCGAAAATATTGTCTTTTTACATCAAGGCCAGAAATGGTGGGAAGGAGATAAAAAATCGATTTTAAAAACCGATGACGAAGTTTTATGTGATTTTGTTTATTCTTCTCGAATAATGAAGAAATTTAAAAATCTGTAATATTTTATCTTTTATATTTTCTAAACCAGCTTTCTACTTTCATTTGGATAATTCCAAAAACAGCTTCTTTAAAAATACCACCACTCATTTTTGAAACACCTTCTTGGCGGTCAGTAAAAATAATAGGCACTTCTTTTATTTTAAATCCAAATTTCCATGCTGTAAATTTCATTTCAATTTGAAAAGCATAGCCTTTGAATTTAATAGCGTCAAGATTTATTGTTTCAATAACTTTTCGAGTGTAACACTTAAAACCTGAAGTTGTATCCCGAATACTCATTCCAGTAATAAATCGAACATAAGCAGAAGCATAATAAGACATTAATACCCTACCCATTGGCCAATTCACAACATTTACACCCTTTATATATCTTGATCCTATTGATAAGTCTGCGCCTTCAACTGCACAAGCATTATACAATTTAATTAAATCGTCAGGATTATGTGAAAAATCACAATCCATTTCAAAAATATAATTGTAATTATTTTTTAAAGACCATTTAAACCCATGAATGTAAGCTGTTCCTAAACCCAACTTTCCTTTTCGTTGTTCTAAATGCAATTTTCCAGTAAATTCTTGTTGTAATTTTTTTACAACGCCTGCAGTTCCATCTGGAGAACCATCATCAATAATTAAAACATGAAATTCCTTCTCCAACGAAAACACTTTGCGAATCATCGCATCAACGTTTTCTATCTCGTTGTAAGTTGGTATTATAATTATTGAATCAGACATTTTATTTTTAAAATCAGTGTAAAGATATAAAAAAGGGGTTCAAAATATTTTTTGAAGCAACTTAATTAGCAATATTATATTTTTTTAACAACTTAAATATTCTCCGCTCCTTTTTGAATTTCTTTAACAATATCAGGATCTAGCAAAGTTGAAATATCACCTAAATTAGATGTGTCACCTTCAGCAATTTTTCGTAAAATTCTTCTCATAATTTTTCCTGAACGTGTTTTCGGCAAACCTTTTACTATCTGAATTTTATCCGGTTTAGCAATTGGTCCTATTTCTTTAGTTACAATTTCTAAAAGCTCCTTTCTTAGCTCATCTTCATTTACTTCTTTAACACAAATTACATAAGCGTAAATTCCTTGACCTTTAATATCGTGAGGATAACCAACAACTGCTGATTCAACAACATCAATGTGTTGATCTAAAGCATCTTCTACTTCTGCAGTCCCCATCCTATGCCCAGAAACATTTATCACATCATCAACTCTACCTGTTATTCGATACATTCCGTTTTCATCTCTTTTACATCCATCTCCTGTAAAATACTTTCCTTTATAAGTAGAGAAATAAGTTTGTTTACAACGTTCATGCTCCCCATAAATTGTTCTCAGCATTGATGGCCATGGAAATTTAACACACAAATTACCTTCTACATCATTCCCTTCAATTTCATTTCCATCTGAATCAACCAAACAAGGTTGAATTCCAGGTAATGGTAAGGTTGCAAAACTTGGTTTAAGCTTCGTTATACCTGCAAGTGGAGAAATCATTATTCCACCTGTTTCTGTTTGCCACCAAGTATCAACTATTGGACATTTTTCTTTCCCTATATTTTTATGGTACCATTCCCAAGCCTCTTCATTAATAGGTTCTCCTACACTTCCTAATACTTTTAAAGAACTTAAGCTATGCTTATTTACAAAATCTATATCGCAAGCTTCTAGAGCTCTAATTGCTGTTGGTGCAGTATAGAAAATATTCACTTGATGTTTATCTACAATTTCCCAAAATCGACCTGCATCTGGATAAGTTGGAACTCCTTCAAACATTAAAGTAGTTGCTCCTGAAAGTAAAGGACCGTAAACAATGTAAGAATGCCCTGTTATCCAGCCAATATCTGCTGTACACCAATAAACTTCATCATTACTATATTGAAATACATTTTGGAAACTATAAGCCGTATATACCATATACCCTCCTGTTGTATGCACAATTCCTTTTGGTTTTCCTGTTGAACCAGAAGTATACAACACAAATAATTCATCTTCAGCGTCCATTTCTTCAGCATTACAAGTCTCATCAACTTTTAGCATCTCTTCGTGCAACCAAACATCTCTTTTTGGCTGCATGCTAACATCTCCTCCAGTTCTTTTCAATACAATAGATTTCTGAATTGAATCACAACTCTCCAGAGCTTCATCAACAATACTTTTTATAGCTATTGTTTTACTCCCTCGATAACCTTCATCAGAAGTCAAAATAATATTACAAGTAGCATCATTAATTCTCTCTGCTAAAGCTTTTGCAGAAAATCCTGCAAAAACAACAGAGTGTATTGCTCCAATTCTAGCACAAGCTAAAGTTGCTATAGCAAGCTCAGGAACCATGGGCATATAAATACAAATTCTATCTCCCTTTTTAGCTCCATTGTTTTTTAACACATTAGCAAACTTGCAAACTTGCTCATGCAATTGTCTATAAGTTAATTTTACTACTTCCTCATTCGGATTATTAGGCTCCCAAATTATTGCAACTTTACCTCCTATAGTTTCTAAGTGTCTATCTAAACAGTTTTCTGTAATATTTAATTTCCCATTTACAAACCATTTTACGTTAGGTTCTTTAAAATCCCATTCTAAAACACTATCCCATTGTTCTCTCCAATAAAAGTGCTTAGCTTTTTCAGCCCAAAATTCATTTGGATTGTTAATGCTCCTGTTATATTCGGATTGATACTCCTCGAAAGATGAAATTTTTAACGACATATTTTCTAATTTTTCAAATCTAAAAATACCCATTTTTAAGTATAAAAAAAGCTCCGACTTTCGTCGGAGCTTTTTTTAAATCAATTAAACTAATTGTCTTATTTATTTACTACAAACTTGTTTGTAGTGATTAAATTACCTTTTTTAGTATAAACAGAATAAAAGTAAACTCCATTATTTAAATCAGAAGTAGATACTAATATTTTGCTTCCTAATGCATTTTCATTTTTCACTACTTTTCCAGTAATGTCAAATAATTTAACCTCAAAGTTGTTTACATTTAATTCAAAAGCTACAAATGTAGAGGCTGGATTAGGGTAAACATTTACGTTAATGTTATTAATTTCTTCAATAGAAGTATAAACTTGAACATCATTAATATCTCTTGGTAACAACTTAAAGTTACTGAAAGAAAAATCTACAACACCAGTTACATTATAAGCTGTAGATACAATTCCATTATAGTTAAGCATTTTATTATCTACAATCAAAGCACCAGAACCATCATCAACAGTCCACTCACCATTGCCATTTGTAAGGGTATCTATAGTACATGAAGCGTTAGTTACTTTGACTAAAACACCTTCATACATTTCATCATTTACAGCTAATGTAGATAAAGATACTGGTATTGGAAGAGTTCCTGTTCCAGTAACACTATAAACTATTGGGTTAGCAACTGTAGTATAATTAAAATACTCATCAACTGTAGCTGTAACTTGAACTAAATCACCAATAGCTGGTGTGTTATTATAATCTAATACAAAAACGCCATTATAAGCTCCATTTCCATCCTGTAAGTAATATCCGTTATATTGAACAGCAGTTACAACTCCTGATGTTTCAATTAATTGGCCATTGTATGGAGAATCAAAAGGAGGCGTTGTCGTATTTTGAATTTGATTAATCGTTACTGGAGTTCCACTTGGAGGAGCTGACAAGCTAATTGCAACAGAGTCTAAAACAATATCAGTTACACCATCTGTATTCTTTAAAGAAATAATAAATTCAGCTGAATCACAAGTAGCAGCCAAAGTAACCGTTTGTGATAACATAACTAAAGAACCATTTGATTCAGTAGCTAAATCAAAATAGCTATTATAAGTTCCATAATTATTGTCAGTTACATTATAAAAAGAAGTTCTCAAATCTCCTTGATTTGCTTTTACCCACATTTTAATTTCATAAGTTTCTCCTGCTGTAACTGCTAATCTTTGAGTTGTGAATCTTTTATGACTTGTTGCACTTGTGTTTGATAATTGAGCTGCACTTGTACCATAAGAATCAGCTGCAACTTCAGTTACATTCGAAGACACAATAGTTGTTTTTGACCCCATCCAATCTGTTGGGTCACCACTAGCCCATGAGCTAAGGTTACTTTGGAATATGGTTTGAGCATTAGCTGCAGTACCAACCAACATTAAACCAAAAAATAAATTGTAAAGTTTTTTCATAGTTATTTGTTTTTTAATGAATTATAAATTTATCGATTTTTATTTAATAATAGTAATATCGTCAATTTCCCACGTACCAACTCCTGAAGTATTAACTCCTACGTGTTTAAAAGCAACATAAGTAGCAGAAGAAATATAAGGAGTTAAATTTAAATCTCCAGAACTTGTCCAAGTATTCCATGAACTAATATCTGTATCCCATGTAGCTAAAGAAGTTAGGTCAGTCCATGTAGCTGTGTTTGGATTACTTGTTCCATCGTAATTAGTCGAAACCATAACTTGTAACTGAGGAGTAGTTCCATAACGAACAACATTTCTAAAATTAAAATTAGGTGTAGCAGAATTACTTAAATCTATTGCTGGAGAAATTAACCACGATTCACTAACCTCACCCATTGCTGTTGCAGAATTATAACAAGTAATTTTAGCTGCAGAATTTGTAGCTGCAAATATACCCCATGCTGTATAAGAAGGTCCTGCAAGATGTTGAGTAGTCCATCCTCCTGAAGTTAAACTTTGATCATTAAAATCTTTAACAAGTGGAGCGTCTCCATTCATATTTAATTCATTTGGATTACGTATTAATAATTGAGCTATATTGGTCGAACCAACCTTATATTGAGTCATTATTCCAATAAAAGTACCATAGCCAGAAGCAAGAGTGTCTGACGCGAAGTTTGCATAGCCACTTGTTCTAACATCTATTAACTCTGTCCCGTCACTAAGGGATCTACTAACACTTTCTAAATTAGCAGCATCTGCATACATCTTACCCTGCCCGCCTTCAATAAAGTAAACATTATTTATTTGTATTAATTCCCCTTGAAAACCTTCTAAATCATTATTAATCTCACTAATAGTTACAACCTGTGGAACTCTATTTTGTAATGTACCTATTTTAACAATACTATTATCGGGATGTAAAGAATCCACTTGCATCATTTGATTGTATCTTAATAATTTACTTCCCTTCAAATAAACTCTTACAGAATCACCTATATAAAGACCTGTAGAAGAAATGAATCTTAAATTAATCCCACCAGTTGCATCTTCTATATAAGACTCCTTATATAAATTTCCTGTTGATTCATCAGCAGTAATAATTCCAAAAACAGATAAATCTTCATTTATTTCAACGGTTGTGCCTGGAACATGCATTGCTCTTAAATCTGCTATAGAAACTACATTGCCTGTAGGAACAACTTTCAATTCAGGAGCATCAAATTCTTTTTCGCAAGACATCAAAAAGATTGAGGCTACACTAAATAATCCTATTATATATTTTAAATTTTTCATAAACATTGTTTTGAATAAGTTTTAGTCTTCAATTGTAAAATCATCTATTTCCCAAGTACTACCATCAGTATTAGTTCCCGTGTATTTAAATGCAAACCTTACTCCTGATGTATTGTAAGCTGAAATATTAATTAAACCAGAATATTGACCAGAAAAACCTCCAGTTGACCAGTTTGCCAAAGATGTTAAGTTAGTCCAAGTTGTTGTCGTTACATCTCCAGTATAGCTAGTGGTTACATATAATTCTAATGGAGCTCCTGAATAATTATAAGCCGACTGAAAAGATAATGTTGGACTATTAATTCCTGACAGATTAAACTCTTTAGAAATTAACCAAGTTTCGCATGCTGTATTACCTGAATTGAAGTTAGAAATTGCAGCGTAATTAGTACCTGTAAATCCTAAATCGTTTATGTACCAATTAACATTCCCAACAACATTTTGAGTAGACCAGCCTCCTGAAGTTATACTTTGATCCTCAAAATCTTTAATATAAAGAGGACAGTCAATAACACACGCGTCAAACCGAGCGCCACTTAAATTTACTTCTTGTAAGGACCTAACAACTAATTGAACAGTAGTATTAAACTGTGTAACAACAGCTATTACAGAGCCTTTACCTGTTGGTAATATTTGATTTGCAAAAGATGAGAAACCACTTGAACGAACTATTACGGGATTCCCACTAACATCTTCTAAAAGTCTATCTTCACTCCCTTGATTAATCGCGTCTGCCCATGTTTTACACATTTCAGAACACAAAAATTCAACATCATTCAATTGTATCAATTTACCTTGGTAACGAGAATAAATTCCACCTTCAAGATTAGTGGTTATATCTTCAATTGTTACAACTTCAGGAGCAATTGATTGTTTTGTGCCTTGTTTAATTATTTGTTTATCCGGGTCAATATTGTCAATTGACAACATATTCTTATACCTTGTTATTATGGCTCCCCTAAGAGATACTCTAACATATTCACCTTCATAAAAACTTCCTGAAGATGTTAACCTAAGTTTAATTCCACCCGTTCCATCCTGTATAAAAATTTCTTTATATAAATTTCCACTTACCTCATCAGCTGTAATGGTACCGAATACGGAAATATTAGAAGCTACATTTACATCAACATTTCCAGATTTATACCAGTTTTTAACCGAATCAATCGATATTATTTCATTTGCTTCAAGAACTTCTAATGGTGGAGTTATTGGATCTTTATTACAAGCTAAAAGGATAAAGGTTAACATTAAACCTAATAGTGATATATTCTTTATATTATTCATAATCATCTTAATTCTTTATTATTAAAAGTTAAAACTTACCATAGCAAAGTATGTTCTACCAAACATATAACCATATTTTGGTGGGAATTTCCCAGTATTTTGTGGATCAAATCTTAATTGTTCGTATCCACCAGTTTCAAAGTCTTTAGTATCTAAAACATTATTAATATTTACATTAACTCGTAAGAAATATTTGTTTTTAATTCTCCAAGATTTCCCTCCAAATAAATCTAAAGTAAATCCAGGATCAAGTTTAACTTGATCTAATACTTCTGCAACTTGAGGATCAGTATTAACATAACTGCTAGTAGCTTCAACAGTTCTAGTATCTGGATTAGCATCTAAATAAGTATCTCTAAAATAGTTAAAGTTAACTCCTGCAAACCAAAACTTTGGTGAATTGTATTTTAAACCAATAGAAGCTGCTGTTTGAGGTATTCCTCCTATCTTATAATTTTGCAAATAAATTCTTTTATTGCTAACCAATAGTTCGTTACTGTTATCTTGAGTAATATCAACTAAAGGATTTGATGTATAGCTATAATCTCCTATTGCTAATGCACCTGTAGCAACTATCGTAGAAGTAACATTAACTTCAGCACCCAACTCTGTTCCTAAAAAACGTTCGTTTACATTTCTCATTACATAATTACCAAAGGTGTTTAATTCATCATTATAAAAACCAATTACTCTTGTTTTGTCGCCTATTGTAGTATAAAACCCCGTTGCTCTTACTTTTACATTTGGATAACGAACTAAATAATTTACATCTGCTGAAGTAATTATCTCACTATTTAAGTTTTTATTTACTTGATTTCTTGTTCTAGGAGATAAAAACAAATTTCTTGTTTGAGGTGTTCTAGTTAAAAAAGCACCATTTACAGCAATTAAATGACGACCTGTAATTTTATAGACTAACCCACCTTTAAATCCTGGATTTAAAAACGTTAATTCCTCAGATTTACCTATAGATTCATCAAGATATAAGCCATTTTCAACATTCCCTTCTCTCCAAGTTGAAGTACGAGATAAAGAAACCCCTCCATAATAATCTATTTTTGAAGTTGTTCCTTCAATCTGAACAAAAGAATTATAGGTATTGATGTGAATATCGTAATCATAACCAAATCTATCTCCTTCTTTTACAATTCTGTTTGGTTCGTTAACATCGTTTTGTAATGCCACTTCTACAGAAGTTGATAAACCCCTAGCTGCTAACTGGTTTATGTTAACCCAATAATCTGCTCCAAGTAAATCATTAACAACTTGAAAGTTCATGCTTTTATAAAAACTACCATTTAAACCTAACGAAAGCTTTAAATTTTCATCTAATTGATGATTTAAAACAGTGTTAAATCCATAGTGTGATTGGTCACTTCTTTGTTCTTCAACGATATATTTTGCTCTGTTTCCAGTAACATTATTACCAATTACACCTCCAACATTTTGAACAGTGTGCAAGTTTTTGCTATTTGCAAAATACATTTGATCCCAGTTTACTTGCTGAGTATTTACGTCATTTTGCCAAGCATCAGTATAATAAGCAAATAAAGACTGATCTTCAGGATTATCGTAATAACTAGGTAAATTTTTATAATAATCTGGTCTTGGATCTGCAGCATCCTGCCAATTTAAACGAGTGTTTCCGCTCCTACCAAATGAGTAAAAAGCAGATGTATTTAATGTTGTTTTAGAGTTTATTGTAAAATAATGATTCAACATCATCATTGGAATATGGTTATTTCTAACTCTTGAATTTCTTTTTTCTCCATTTTGGTAACCCCAAAAAGAATTGTAATTATTATTCCCTGTTAAATCATAAGCTTCTTGAACAGATATACTTTGACGTCCCTGAATTGTAGGCGCTCCATAGCCAACAAAACCTATACTATGCTTTTCATTTATTTTTTTCTCTACAGACAAGAAATAACTTCCTCCACGAAAAAAAGTACCTTCAACATAACCTTCATTAGCATATCTCATCGATCCTGAAACTGTTACTGCTAATCCATTCTCCATTAATCCTGTAGAATGCGTAACCATTAAACGATGTTGATAGGTTCTGTTTGATGATGCATAAGAAACTCTAGATCCTTTACGTTGACTAGAAGCTCTTGCATCAATATTAGAAAACCCACCAATACCACCAAAGCTATATTGGTTTGAGCTAATACCATTTTTTGATTCTTGATAACGAGTAATATCATTTAATCCACCCCAAAATGCCCAAATTGCTCTTCCACTTTCTGGGTTATTTAAGGTAATCCCATTCATCATTACATTAAAGTTTTCAGAATCATACCCTCTTACACGATAACGACCTGCACTTAAATTATAACCAGCAATAGAAGTAAACACATCTCTTGAAGACTGTAATAAACCCGAAACATCTTGATTATCTGTTTCTTCGTCAATCACACCTAATGAAGTACTAAACAAAGGAACAAACTCTTCTTTTAAAACAGTATCAGGAACTACTTCTGTAGAAGTTTCTGTTTGAGCATATAAGCTAGCGCTGAATAAAAAAGAAATAACAACTAATAATTTGACACTCTTCATTTAAAATTTATTTATTTGTTTAAATTTCAAAAGCGGTTAGAAGTCTTATTGGGTTGCTCCTTAGGGTGTTCACTTTAATCGTTTATCGTAAAAGTTCAAAATTAGTGTTAAAAATTTATAATTATTTCATTCTCACTAATTTGTTAATAATTTATTAACCTAAAAACTTTCTTTTAAAAACTTTGCACGAAACTTGCACAATAATTATTACTTAGTTTTGTAAAAAAATAAATTATGAAAAAACTTTTCCTATTTCTATCTTTTTCAGTAATAGCTGGCGCATCAGCACTTTTTGCACAAACCGAAAAACCGACTGAATCAAAAAAAGAATACTATGTTGCAGGTATAGGATTCTACAATTTAGAAAACTTATTTGATACTATTGTTGATGCAGATACTAACAAAATACTGCAAGATGACTTTACTCCAAATGGAAATAAAGCATGGAACGGAGAGCGTTATCATCAAAAATTAGAAAACCTATCCAAAGTGATTTCTGAATTAGGTACAGACGTTCATCCAGATGGATTAGCCTGCTTAGGAGTTGCTGAAATTGAAAACAAATCCGTTTTGGAAGATTTAGTAAAAACAGAAAAATTAAAATCAAGAAATTATCAAATAGTCCATTACGAATCTCCAGACAAAAGAGGTATTGATGTAGGTTTTTTGTATAATCCTTCTCATTTTAAAGTAATTTCTAGCCAATCATACACTTTAAAAATAGAGAATAATAACTCGTTTAAAACTCGTGATCAATTGGTTGTAAATGGAGAATTGAATGGGGAATTAATTCATATAATAGTTGCTCATTGGCCATCAAGAAGTGGTGGACAAAAAAGAAGTGCTCCTAAAAGAAATGCAGCTGGCCAATTGGCAAGAGCTATCATCGATTCAATTCAAGCAATTGACGCAAAAGCAAAAATTTTATTTATGGGAGATTTAAATGATGATCCTACAAATGCAAGCGTTAAAAAATATTTAAATACTGTACCTAAAAAAGAAGATACACAAGCCAATCAGTTATTTAATCCAATGGAATCTTACTACAAAAAAGGAATTGGAACATTAGCTTATCGCGACACTTGGAATTTATTTGACCAAATTATTGTTTCTTCAGGCCTAGTTGACGAAGACTATTCTACCTACAAATATTATAGTACAAAAATTTATAATAAACCCTACATGAAACAAACTTCAGGCAGATACCAAGGTTATCCATTTAGAACTTATGCTGGTGGCGCTTACGCTGGCGGATATTCTGACCACTTTCCTGTTTATTTGTTTTTAATTAAAGAAAAGTAAATTCTTTTCCAGAACACCCAAAACTTTTTCACCATGAAATACATTTTCACCATACTATTCTTATGCATTTGTTTTTTTTCAAAAGCTCAAGACACATTAACTGTAATGTCTTATAACGTCTTAAGGTACCCTTTATCTAATCCAACCAAGGCAGATACATTAAAACCGATCATAAAAGCAGTAAACCCTGATATTTTTTTAATTACTGAACTTACAAGTTCAACTGGAGCTACAACTATTTTAAACGACGCTTTAAATGTTGATGGTGTTAGCCATTATCAAAAAGCGACATATCAAAACGGACCTGATACTGATAATATGCTATTTTATAATAGTGATAAATTAACTCTAAAATCTCAATACGAAATACCAACTGTGCTCCGAAATATTAGCGAATATGTTCTATTTGTAGATAATGGTTTTTTAACACCTCTTTCAGATACTATATTTATTCATTGCTACATGGCACATCTTAAAGCTAGTAATACTCCAGCCGATTCAATCCAACGGAATCAAGAAGCTGTAATTTTTAAAAACTATTTAGATTCCAAATCTCAACCAATTGAAAATATCTTTTTTGGAGGTGACTTTAATTTGTACACGAGTGAAGAAGCTGCATACAATACCATTTTAAATGGCGGGAATATATTACTTAAAGATCCTATAAACACCCCAGGAGAATGGCATAACAACTTTAATTTCAGAAGCATACATACCCAAAGCACCAGAAGTAGCTCTATTGGAGATGGAGGTTCAAGTGGAGGCATGGATGATAGATTTGATTTTATTATTGTTGGAGAAGACGTTATGAATGGAGCAAATCAAATTACTTATGTTCCAAACTCCTATATTGCTTTTGGAAATGATGGAAATCATTTTAATAAATCTATAAATGGAACACCTACAAATACAGCCGTTAGTTCTAATATTGCTGACGCTCTTTATTATATGTCTGACCACCTACCAGTTGTTATGAAAGTTTATCATGATGGACAAGTAAGTGTTGAAGAAGTTTCAAACAAGAATGATTGGAAGGGGTATTTTTATGAAAATGAATTTAAATTTAAAACCACAAAAAACGAAAGAACACTAAATTTTGAACTATATAATTTAGTGGGAAAGAAGATCCATTCGAAAGAGGTTTCTAATACAAAAACTTACAATTTCAATCTATCATCTTTTAGCCCCGGACTTTATTTTATGAATGTAAGTAATGGCTCTTCTCAAAAAACATACAGAATAGTTAACCACTAAATAGAATTTCATACAACTATTTCATAATTTCACACGTCTTAAAAATCTACTCTTAAGGTATAGTTTTGAATATATATTCTAAAAAACAACGTTGGAAATTATTATTAGCTGGAGCAGCAACTCTTATAGTTATTGCATCACTTTGGTACACAAACGTTTTAGTAAAAAAAATTGCCGACCAAGAACGTGAACAAGTTCAACTTTGGGCTGAAGCAATTAAAAATAAAGCGACTTTAGTTAATTATACAAGCGAACTTTTTGATAAAATTTCAAAAGAAGAACGAAACAGAATTGAAATTTGGGCTGAAGCAAGCAAGAGAGCAATTACGTCAACTAATGATAATGACATCTCTTTTTATATTGAAATAATTGCAGGGAATACGACTATACCTGTTATCGTTGTTGATGAAAAAGAAAATATTGTAAACCATAGAAATTTTGACCCCGAAAAAAGTAAAAATCCTGATTTCTTAAAAAATGAATTAGAGTTAATTAAAACAATTAACCCTCCTATTGAACTTGATATAAGAATTACAAAAGATTATACTTTACATCAAAAACTATATTACAAAGACTCTAAAATATTTTCTGAGTTAAAAACAGTTTTAGACAATTTAATTGAATCATTTATTTCTGAAGTTGTTATCAATTCTGCTTCTGTTCCAGTTATTTTTACAGATAGTACCCAAACTAAAATTATTGAATACGGAAATTTATCCCCAGATAAAGCAGACATTCCTAAATATCTTGAAACTACAATTCAAGAAATGAAAGAAGAAAACGAACCAATTTCGGTAGCAATAAATCACAACACAATTAATTATATTTTTTACAAAGATTCAGAACTACTTCAACAACTTAAATTCTATCCTTTTGTTCAATTCTTTATTATTGGCTTATTTCTAATCATTGCTTATTATCTTTTTAGCACTTCTCGTAAAGTAGAGCAAAATCAGGTATGGGTTGGTATGGCTAAAGAAACAGCACATCAACTAGGCACTCCCTTGTCTTCTTTAATAGCTTGGGTTGAATACTTAAAAATGAAAGATATTGATGAGAACACTATCACTGAACTTTCTAAAGACATTACACGACTAGAAATGATTACTGAACGTTTTTCTAAAATAGGGTCTATTCCAAAACTAGAAGATGAAAACATAACTGAAGTAATCAGTCAAACATTAGATTATTTAAAAGTCCGAATTTCTAAAAAAGTGAGTGTTCAATTCAATAAAGATCATCAAGTTTTTGCAAAGCTCAATCCATCTTTATTTAGTTGGGTTTTAGAAAATATCATTAAAAACGCTGTAGACGCCATGAAAGGAGAAGGTGTTATAATGATTAAAGTTACCGATCAATCACAGTATATTTACATTGACATTAGCAATACCGGAACACCTATTCCTAGAGCAAAGCAGAAAAATATTTTTGAACCAGGCTTCACAACCAAACAGCGTGGGTGGGGTTTAGGCTTGTCACTAGTAAAACGGATAATCGAAAATTATCATGCAGGTAAAATTTTTGTTAAACAATCTGATGAAGTTTCAACAACTTTTAGAATTGTATTGAATAAATAATACAATTGGCTGGCATCTACATTCATATTCCTTTTTGTAAACAAAAGTGTAGCTATTGCGATTTTCATTTTTCAACATCATTAAAATATAAAACATCATTAATTGAATGTTTGGTCAAAGAAATAGCATCTAAAAAAAACTTACTTAAGACCTCTATTTCTTCTATTTATTTTGGAGGAGGCACACCTTCATTATTAAGTTACGAAGAATTAAGTCTAATTTTTGAAGCGTTACACAAAAATTATAACCTAAATAGTAATACTGAAATTACCTTTGAGTGCAACCCCGACGACATAACAGCAAGTTTGTTAAACATGTTAAAAGATTTAGGAATTAATAGATTGAGTATTGGTATTCAATCTTTTTTTGAAGATGATTTACAATTGTTTAATCGCGCACACAACTCTAGTCAAGCAAAACAAAGTGTATTACTTAGCCAAGATGTTGGTTTTGAAAATATTACTGTAGATTTAATTTACGGCTCTCCTTTACTAACCCAAAAAAAATGGGAAGCAAACTTAAATTTAATTGATAAACTAAATATACCACACTTATCAGCCTATACGCTTACTGTAGAACCAAAAACAGCTCTTCACCACCAAGTAGAAACTAACAAAATTAAACTACCAACTGATGAGCAAGCTATCTCTCAATTTAAGACTCTGATTGAAACTACTGAAAACCTTGGGTTAACTCAATATGAAATTTCAAACTTTGGAAAAGAAGGTTTTTATTCTTTTCACAACAGTAATTATTGGAAAGGCATTGAATACTTAGGATTTGGACCCTCTGCCCATTCTTTTTATGAAAATAAACGCGTTTGGAACATTTCGAATAATATAAAATATATTAATGGAATAAATGAAAATAGCGTTTACTGGGAAGAAGAAATAATTGATGAAATTACTGCTTACAATGAATATATATTAACCCGATTAAGAACAATTTGGGGAATTGAAATAGATTACATTTCTGAAAATTTTAATCCTACAATTTTAAATCATTTTAATAAAGAGTTAGCTCCTTATTTAAAATCTTCTTACCTTCAAGTTTCAAACAACAAAATAACATTAACCAAAGAAGGAATTTTTATTGCAGACAAAATTTCATCAGATTTATTCTTTGTAAAATGAAAACAACTATTGAATATAGAAATACAACTTTTAATATTGATTTATCAAAGCCACTCGACATTTCAATCCCATTAAGAGGAACCAAAGAAAATGTTACTGCGTGGTATGTTAATCCTCCTGAATTTACTCCAGTAATGGAAAATGGATTTATAGGCGATGTTAATCTGGGCGGAGCCGTAAATTTTAGAAATATTTTTTTCAACCCACACGGACATGGTACACATACAGAATGTGTTGGCCATATTAGTAAAAAGCCTTACACCATTAATCAATGCTTAAAACAATTTACTTTTCATGCAAAACTTGTTACCATAACACCCTACAACGTAGATGGTGACAGTGTAATAATGTTAGAACAAGTTGAAAAAATATGGCAAAAAAATGAAGCTGATGCATTAGTTATTAGAACAATGCCAAATAGTGATAGCAAGTTGCATAAACAATACTCAAGCACAAACCCTACATATATTCATCATAAAGCGATGCAATTTTTAGTTGATAATGGTGTACAGCATTTATTAATCGACACCCCTTCTGTAGATCGAGAAGAAGATGAAGGCAAATTATTAGCTCATCATATTTTCTGGGATTACCCAAAAAATCCCCAATTATCTAAAACCATTACTGAACTGATTTTTGTTCCTAATACGATTATTGACGACTTCTATATACTACAATTTCAAATCGCAAGCTTTGAAAACGATGCTTCTCCTAGCAAACCAACACTTTATGAAATTTTAAACTAAAATCTTGCCATTTTTCATATTGCTACGAATTTAAATTTTGCTATTTTTACGCAAACAATAGATTATTCCAAAATGAAACTTGACAATATAGATTTAAAAATATTAAAACGCCTACAAGAAAACGGCAAAATCACAAATCTTCAACTTTCAAAAGACATCGGTCTTTCTCCAGCTCCTACATTGGAAAGAGTTAAGAAATTAGAATCGAATGGTTTTATTGAAAGCTACCATGCTTTAGTGAATGAAGCTAAATTAGATTTAGGAATTACTGCTTTCATGCAAATTTCTTTAATTCGCCAACGAGATAATGCTATCAATGACTTTATTGCACAAATTGATAAAATTGATGAAGTTTTAGAATGTTATAACGTAACAGGTCAGGCCGATTATTTATTAAAAATAATGGTTAGAGACATTAAACATTTTGATTATTTAGTAAAAGAAAAACTATCGCCAATAGAGCAAATATTAAATATGCACTCTATGATTGTTATCAATAAAGATAAATACTCTAAAGTACTACCTTATAGCTATAAGTAAATGAATATTGAGCAATATCGAGATTATTGTTTAGCAAAAAAAGGAGTTACTGAAAGCTTCCCGTTTGACAAAGACACGTTAGTTTTTAAAGTAATGGGTAAAATGTTTGCATTAACAAGTGTTGAATCTTTTGATTTTATAAATCTTAAATGTGACTCAGAAAAAGCAATTGAATTACGAGAAAAGTATGAAGCCGTTAAACCAGGCTATCATATGAATAAAACTTTATGGAATTCTGTTTATCCAAACCTTGATGTTGCTGACAAAATCATTTACCATTGGATAGATGATTCTTATAACTTAATAGTGTTATCATTAACAAAGAAATTACAAGCTGAATTAGAAAGCTTATAGTTACTTTTGCTGCATGAAAAAATTACTCGCATACTTTTTACAAGGGTTACTTTACACCATCCCTATTGCTGCTACAATATACGTAGTAATTGAAGCAATTGTACTAATTGATGGTATTATACCTGTTGAGGTTCCTGGTTTAGGTATTGTAATTTTATTAATTGCCATCACATTAATTGGAATGCTAGGAAGCACCATTATTGTTCAACAAATCTTTAGCTTAGAAAGATTACTCGACAGAATTCCACTGATTAAAATAATATACACTTCCGTAAAAGATTTATTATCTGCTTTTGTTGGCAAGAAAAAAAGATTTACAGAGCCAGTATTAGTTAAGATGGAAGGAAATGTTGAGCGACTTGGTTTTATAACTCAAACCGACTTAACTGACCTAGGGATTTCAGTAGACAAAATTGGTGTTTATATACCTTTCTCTTATGCTGTAACTGGTAATTTAATAATTGTTCCTAAAAACTGTGTTACCCCTATAAATGCAAATTCAGCTGATATTATGAAGTTTATAATATCTGGTGGAGTTACCGAATTAGATGAATTAGAAGAAGAGCAGGAAGAAACTATTCATTAGCAAAAACAGTAAAGGAAACCATTCCTTTATTTAAATTTTCATAATCTAATTCAATCGAGGCTAAACCATCAGTGCTTGACCATTCTATCAATTGATTTGTGTCAGTTTTCAATTTAAATTTATCAGAATTTTCAATCTCTTCTTTTATCTTTTCCATTACAAGCTGAGCATCAACCTCATTATTAAAATAGGTATCTAATCCAACCTCATAACATCCTGCAACATCAAAAAAATAAGTTACATTAAAAGTTTCATCAATCCCTATTTTATATTCATATTCCAAATAATCTTCTTCTTCTTTAACTAAAGCCGATTTGTTTTCAGTTTTTCTAATCTCGGTCAATGTTTTATTTAACTCTACAACTCTTTCTGTTATCGTTTTATCTTTTATTAATTGGTCAAAATACGTTTTTTCAGGATTACAACCAATAATTAGTAAAATTAAAAGGGTGCTAATAATGGAACTATTTTTCATCTCTATAGAATTGAATTGATATCAAATATAGGTCTTTTCATCTTTTCTTTTATGATGATTGATTTTTTGTATTTGATTTTCAATTACATTTGATGCCATGCTCGAAAAATACAAATATCATATTTGGCTACACATAACTGTTCTTATTTTTGGATTTACTGGTGTATTAGGTAAACTTATAGAAACAAGCTCATATTTGTTGGTATGGTATAGAGTTGGTATAGCCTTAATTGCTTTATTGGGCTATTTTTTACTTAAAAAGCATTCCTTAAAAGTAGATAAGAAACTTCTAGGGAAAATTTTATTAGTAGGTGTTATCATTGCAGTTCATTGGGTAACTTTCTTTGAAGCAATCAAACAATCAAATGTATCAGTCGCATTAGTTTGTTTTTCAAGTAGCACTCTATTTACTTCACTTATCGAACCATTGTACTTCAAACGAAAAATTAAACCCTACGAACTTATATTTGGCCTTTTAATAATTATTGGGCTTTATTTTATTTTTAGTTTCGAATTTAAATACATTACAGGAATGATTTTAAGCGTATTTTCTGCAGCTTTGGCTTCATGGTTTACAGTTCTTAATGGAATGCTTATAAAGAAATCTAATTCAAAAACAATTTCCTTTTATGAACTGCTCGGAGCTTTTAGCATTGTTACTATTTACCTTTTAATTTCAAATGGGGTTAACTTTTCTATTTCAGCTACTGATATAAAATGGCTACTTATTTTAGGTGTTATTTGTACTGCTTTTGCTTTTATGCTAAGTGTAGAAGTGATGAAAAAAATATCACCTTATACGGTTACTATATCTGTTAACCTTGAGCCCATTTACTCTATACTATTAGCTTTATTAATTTGGCCTGAAAGCGAAACCATGACTTTAGGTTTCTATCTTGGAACTTCAATTGTAATTGTTACGATATTTCTAAATGCTTATTTTAAAAAAGGATTAGAAAAAAGTGCTACTTAGCACTGTACATATCTTTTATAATCACTTTTTGCAACTCTCTTTTAATAATTAAATCAGCTATTACTTCATCAGTATCAGCCTGAGCATTTTCTTTTAATTTCCTGTTTAAAAAATCTTCTTCAATGTCTATTCTATATAATAATGACATTAGCTTAATGTAATCATCATTAAGCATTTCGTCTACTAGAGGTAAAATTTGCTGAAATAGTTCTTGATATGGAGTAACTTCTTCTTTGCCAGAAAAGGTAATTTCAAAACTAAACCAATTAAAATCTTTCTGAATTTGAGCAACTACTTTTTCTAATAAATCTGTACGATTATAATAAGTAGACAAGTCGTTTAAACCTGGAATTAATTGACTCATTTTTTATTGAATTTCAAACGTAATCTTTCTACCGGTTGGTTATTTAAAATATGCTGAGTAAAAATCTCTTCCACATCATTGGGGGTTACTTTTCCATAAAAAACACCTTCAGGATAAATTACCATTATGGGACCTTGTTCACAAATATCAAAACAACTAGCCCGTTGTGCTCTTACCTTCATTTTTAACTTATGCGATTGTATTAACTCTTTAAAACGAGCCACAATTTCAGTTCCATTTTCTTCACCACAACTGCATCTTACTGCATTTTCGTCACGTTGATTGATACAAACAAATATGTGTTTTTGATATTTCAAGGTGCTTAATTTTCTCTGTGCATTAATTGTTTTGCAAAGTCTTCAAAAACTTTCTTTTTATCTTCAGGAGCATCAATCGAATCTAAATGAGAAATAGCTGTATTATAAAACAAATTCATTTCATCTATTGCAGCTTTTTTAACACCTAATGCATTAAAAATTGTTTTAATACGTTCTACCTTATTTTCAGGTTTTATAGCGGTTGATGTTAAACAAAATTCTAATTCTTTTCTTGTTTCTCCTTTGGCCAACTCTTTAGCTTTTAACAACAAGTAAGTTTTTTTATTCGCAATAACATCTCCTCCTACTTGTTTTCCAAACTTTTCAGGGTCACCATAAAGATCTAATATATCATCCATTAGTTGAAATGCTATTCCTAAATTTCTTCCAAACTCATAAATATGGTTAGCGTCATCTTGCTTTGCATTTGCAATTAAAGCACCAATCTTTAAACTAGCTGCTAATAAAACAGCTGTTTTTAATTCAATCATTTTTAGGTAATCGTCAATGGAAACATTTTCCAAAGTTTCAAAATCCATATCGTATTGTTGTCCCTCACAGACCTCAACAGATGCTTTATTAAAAATGGCTAAAATATCTGCCAATTTATCGTTATTATCTTTTGCAAGTAATTGAATTGCATTTACAAACATTACATCACCAGACAATATTGCGGTATTTGTATCCCATTTTTTAAACACAGTAGTTTTACCCCTTCTTAATGGAGCGTCATCCATAATATCATCATGAACTAAGGTGAAATTATGAAATACTTCAATAGCTAATGCTGAGTTCATAGCTCTTACAGCTTTCCCACCAAATAAATCATTAGCCAACAATAATAATGCAGGTCTAATTCTTTTTCCACCTAAGGTTAAAGTATATTTTATTGGCTCATATAATTTTTTTGGTTCTTTATTATATGAAAGTTCATCAATTGCTTGATTAACGATAGAAATGTAATGGTTTATTTTTTCCATTAAGACAATATATAACTAGTATCCTTTAATATTTCTTTTATTCCTTGTTCTAAAGTCAATAAATCTTTATCACCTAATAATTCTTTCATTTTAGTAATATCAGGATGTCTTCTAGTCATATCTCCCTCTGGTAAAGGCGGCAAGAAAACTAATTTAGATTTCGAATTAGTTAGTTCTATAATTAACTTAGCCAAATCAAGAACAGTTGTTTCTTGATTATTTCCAATATTAATCGTTTGGTTTGCTTGTTCGTCAGAAAAAGCTGCTTTAATACATGCTTCAACATTATTTTTCATAAAACAAAACGTTCTGGTTTGACTTCCATCACCATAAATAGTTATGTCCTCGTTATTTAATGCAGCATTTATAAACTTAGATATTACAAAATCTTTACTTTGCTTTGGTCCATAAGTATTAAAAAAACGAAAAACAGTAAAGTCCAATCCAAATTCTTGTTTGTATGATTTTAGAAAAGCTTCTCCTACATTTTTTACAATAGCATAAGGTAGTCTTGAATTTAAAGGAGTTGTTTCTTCATTTTGAGGATATTCAACTGGTTCACCATAAACTTCAGAAGATGAAGCATACATTACTCGTTTTACCCCTGTGTTTTTTGATAAATCTAATATATTTTTTATCCCTGTAATATCATTTAAAACCTTAACAGGATTTTGCAATGTTCTTTGAACTCCAACTAATGCAGCATAATGAAATACATAATGAAAAGAAAAAGTATGAAAAACACTTGTAATTTCTCCAATATTATTTACATCACATTGAATAAACTTTAAGTTATTATGCTCTGCTATTGGTAATTTATTTTTAGAACCAGTTAGTAAATTATCTACTACTACTACAAAATTTGAAGCGTCTTTAATTAACTCTTCAACTAAACCACTACCAACAAATCCTGCACCACCAGTAACTAATATGTTCTTCTTAAATTCACTCATTTACAATTTCCATTAAATAAGTACCATATCCACTTTTAATTAAAGGCTTTGCTAAAGCTTCTAATTCTGTTTTGGTAATGAATCCTTTTCGGTAGGCTATTTCTTCTAAACAACCAATTTTCAATCCTTGTCTTTCTTCAATTACTTGAACATATTGCCCAGCTTGCATTAATGAAGCATGTGTTCCTGTATCAAGCCAAGCAGTTCCTCTATCCAAAATACCTACTTCTAATTTTTCTCTTTCTAAATATATTTTATTTACATCCGTAATTTCGTACTCTCCTCTAGAACTAGGTTCTAAGTTTTTAGCAATTTCTATAACCTCGTTATTGTAAAAATATAGTCCTGGTACAGCAAAATGAGATTTAGGGTTAGTAGGTTTTTCTTCAATAGATATAGCCTTCAAATTCTTATCAAACTCAACAACTCCATATCTTTCTGGATCTGATACGTGGTAGGCAAACACAACTCCTCCTTTAGGATTTGTCTTCTCCATTAATAATTGTTCTAATCCTGTTCCATAAAAGATATTATCCCCTAAAATTAAAGCTACATCTTCATCTCCAATAAAATCTTCTCCTATTACAAAAGCCTGAGCTAATCCATTTGGTACTTCTTGAATCGCATATTCAAACTTACAACCAAACTGAGAACCATCTCCAAGTAACGTTTTAAAACTTGGATTATCATGAGGAGTTGTTATTATTAATATTTCGTTAATACCGGCACTCATTAATACTGATATTGGGTAATAAATCATTGGCTTATCGTAAATAGGCATTAATTGTTTACTTACCGCTAAAGTTAATGGATGAAGCCTCGTTCCTGAGCCTCCTGCTAATACAATTCCTTTCATAATAACTAATTTTCTATACTCTCTTTTTCAATATATTTCACCTCTAATTCATCCAACTCTATATCTTCGTCTTCATCAAAAATTTCAATTAAAGGCTCTTTTTTAAATGCTTTTGTTGTTAATGCTTTATCTAAAGATAATAATAATGATGGTAAAAGGACAAGGTCAGCTAATATTGCCATAGTTAAAGTAAAAGAAACCAAATAACCTAAAGCTACGGTCCCTCCAAAACTTGACACAGTGAAAACTCCAAATCCAAAAAACAAAATTGTAGACGTGTAAATCATGCTTACTCCTGTTTCTCTTAATGCTAATATCACAGCTTTTTTAATGCCTATTTTATGGATCTTTAATTCTTGTCTATATTTTGCTAAAAAATGTATCGTGTCATCAACTGAAATACCAAAAGCAATACTAAAGATTAATATTGTTGAAGGTTTTATAGGAATACCTATATACCCCATTAGTGCTGCAGTGGTTAATAGCGGTAATAAATTAGGAATTAACGATACTAAAACCATTCTTACTGAAGAAAATAATACCGACATCAATGACGCTATTAGTAAAATTGCTAACGCAAGACTGGTAAATAAATTTTCTACTAAGTAATCTGTTCCTTTAAGAAAAACCACACTTGTTCCTGTTAAGGTAACATTATAATCTTTTGGAGAAAATATAGAGTCTATCTTCGGTCTGATTTCATCAAGTAATACATTCATTTCTTGAGTTCCTATATCAGCCATTTGAAAACTAACTCTTGTAATTTGATTTGTTGAATCGATGAAAGATGAAAAGTCTTTTTTCACACTATCTTGAGTCACATAATTTTTTAATTTTTTGAGCTCAGTAGCAGGTGGTAAAATATAAAATTTAGGTTTACCTTTTTTATACGCTTGATATGAAAATTGAATAGCCTCGACTATAGAAAGCGGCTTAGAGAATTCATCATATGAAGACAATTCCTTTTGAAGTTTTTTGATTTTATACAATGTTTTTCCATTATCCGCAAATACTCCACCTTTCTTTTTAGTATCAATAACAACTTCAAAAGGCATTACGCCTTTAAAACTCTTTTCAAAGAATTTTAAATCTTGAACAATAGGATCATCTTTTGGTAAATCATCAATTATATTCCCTGTTGTTGTAATTAATGAAATTCCATACAATCCTAAAATCAAAATAAGAACTGTAACTGCATAAACTTTTTTACGATGGTAGCTAACAATATTAACAAGCACCTCAACCATCTTTACCATCATCTTGTTTTCAAGATGCTTTGTATGACGTTGTTTTGGTGGTGCTAAAAAACTAAATATTATAGGTATTAATAAAATAGATAAAGTAAACACCATAAAAATATCTAGTGATGCAACGATTCCAAATTCAACTAATATTGAACTTTGTGTAAAAATAAATGTAGCAAACCCTAAAGCTGTTGTTGTATTTGTAAGAAATATAGCATTACCTGTTTTTTGGATTACTCTACTTAAAGATTTAGCTTGATTACCATGCTTTTTATACTCCGAATGATATTTATTTAAAAGGAATATACAATTAGGAATACCTATCACGATAATTAGTGGAGGAATTAATCCTGTCAAAATAGTTATTTCAAAACCAAAAATTGATAACAACCCCATTGCCCATATAACTCCAACACAAACAACTAACATTGAATACATTGTAACCTTAAAAGACCTAAAAAAGAGGTATAATATAAAAGAAGTAATAAGTATTGATAGAATTAAAAAGATTTTAATCTCACTTGCAACCTTTGTAGATGAATTAGCTCTAATGTAAGGCAACCCTGACTTATGAACTTTTATTCCTGTAATGCTTTCAAATTTTTCAACTTCCGCATTAATGGCTTCAAAAATTCCATTTCGATATTTTGAGTCTAATACTTCTCGATTAAGAGTAATTGCTATAAGTGAAGCATGTGTTGAATCTGAGTATAAAAAACCTTCATAAAAAGGATAATTATATAATTCTTTTTTTAATGAGTCTACTTCTGATTGAGTTGTCGGTTTTTTCTTTACGATTTGCTCAAAATCAAACCTTTTTTTAGCTGAATTTTTTTTAAGTGTGTAGGCACTTGCCACAGATAATGCTTGGGTTGTTCCGTCAACTATAATCTTTTTCCCATCTTTTTTAAAATCAACTCTGATTTCTTTAATGTTTTTAGTTAAATCATACCAAGCATTAAAGTTAGTTAGTTCATATAATCTTTCATTTTTTATTCCAATAACAACAACACTTCCATCTTGACCAAAATTTCTTTTAAAATTATCGTAGGATATAAATGTAGAATCAGTCTTTGGAAGCATTTGAGCCATTTGATAACTCATCTTTGCGAACTGAGCAAAATAGCCCATCACACAAGTTATCAATCCTAAAACAATTAAGATTGCAATTCTATTTTTTAATATGAGTTTTGAAATTTTAAACCACATAGACTTTACTCTAATTACATTTAAGAGTATGCAAATATCATAAAATTAAAAAGGAAAACTTGGGAATAAATGGTATTATTCCCAAAAATATTACAATGCATAATTATTATTTACTCTCCTCGTCTTGAGTATTTTCTGACTTAGGGGTTTTCTTAACATGTATTAAGTTTTGAATATGCATAATACTCGGTTGATAACCAGAAATATTTGATTGAAGTAATCTGTAGTTTTCGTTATACCAAAGTGGTACTATTGGCGCTTCATTAATCATCAATTGCTCTGCTTTAAGGCAAATTTCATTTCTTTGTCCTTCATCCATTGTCGATACTGCAAGTTCATAAAGCTTATCAAATTCTTTATTTGTATATCTAGATGCATTTGGGTAAGAACTTTCTTCCATAGAAGATGGAACTGTTGCTCCATAAGCAATACTTAAAAAATTATCAGGAGTTGGAAAATCTGCAAGCCAAGCTGCAATAGACATGTGGGCTTCACCTTTAGCTTCTGCAGCAATTTTTTCAGCAAATGATACTGAAACAATTTCTACATTTATATTTAAAGATGTTCTGAATTCTTTCTGAATTTCTAACCCGACTCTTAATGCCTGGCTTTCTTTTCCTGCATTATATAATTTTAATGTAGGAAACCCTTCTCCATTTTTATATCCAGCTTCAGCCAAAAGTTGTTTTGCTTTTTCAACATTATACTCTAATCCAACAATTGATTCATAATCATAACCTTTAATAGCTGGGGGAACAATACCGTTATTTGCAGGGCCATAAGCTTCTCCGTTTAAAACAACATCAACTATTTTGGTTTTATTAATACACATTGCTATTGCTTGTCTAACTTTTACGTTATTAAGCGGCTCAACCATTGTATTTAGTTGAAGATACGACGTAACCAATTCAGGGTATCTTCCTAAAACATATTTAGGAGGTTTTGCTTCAAAATCAGAAATTTGATTTTCAACAACAGTTTTAATTGAAGCTGAAGGTAAATCAACAATTACATCTAACTTCCCTTCTTGGAACATCTCAAGTTTTTCTTGACTATTACTTACATAATAAACAACAACTTTATCTAAATAAGGTAATTTTTTCCCTTCTTTATCCGTGATGTGATAGTTTTCATTCTTAACTAAAGTTGTTTTAAATTCTTTTTCATTATGACTCTCATATTTAAAAGGTCCCGTACCAATGAAACAGTCCGATTTATTTTCAAAAGCTTCTTTAGGTACAATAGCAGTATTAATAACTGCTAAGGTATTTAAAAAATTAGTCGAAGGCTTTACTAACGAAATTTCAATTGTATTATCATCAATAATCTTAATTCCTTCTATTTCATTAACATCTTCATTATCATGAAAAGCAATTGCACCAACCAAACTATTTTTAAAAAATGAATATCCATAATTCCCAGAAACATTTGAACAAGTTCTTTCAAGGCTGTATTTAACATCTGAGGCTACTAACTCTCTTCCTTTTCCATTTTCAAAACAAGGATTATCATGAAAGTAAACACCTTTTTTTAACTTAAAAATATATGTCAAACCATCTTCACTTACCTCCCATGATTCTGCAATTAATGGTTCTAAAGACAAATCTTTCTCATTAAATTTCAGTAGTCCTTCATAAATCTGCCCCAACACTTGAAAAGAAAATCCATCCACCACTTTTATAGGGTCAAACCCTTGAATATTTTCACTTAATGCTAAATTAAATGTAGCCCCTTGAGATTTCGAGTCTGAAACAACCCCATCTTCTTTTGATTCTTTTTCTTTATTCTCTCCTCCGCATGAGAATAACAATATTCCAGCGAATAACAAAGCGACTGTTCTTTTCAAATAAATCATATAGTATCTTCTTTAAAAACCAAATATACTAAAATCGCTATTCGAATTCAATAACTATGGCTTTTTACCTAAAAAAACTTCAATCAATTCATCTTTATTAAATAAAGATTCATCTATTAATTATATTAAAAAGTCTAAAAAATAAAGTAAATGGAAACGTTTTTTACTTAAATCGTTTCCAACGTGGAAGTAGTTTCCTAAGTTTGTTCTCTAAATTGAGAAAAAATGGATAAACATCATCATGTAATAGCCGAAATAACTAAGCTTTTTATGAAGTTAGGCATTAAAAGTCTTACCATGGAAGATATTGCTCGTCATGTAGGAATCTCTAAAAAAACACTTTATTTATTCGTTTCGGATAAAAACGATTTAGTAAAAAAAGGGATAAGCTTAATGATTGAGCACGAAAAACAAACCCTTAGTTCAGCAAGAGAGGAAAGTGTAAATGCAATAGATGAATTAATAGGTGTAACTAAATGTGTTAGTTCTGAAATTGGTGAGATACACCCATCAGTAATTTTTGATCTACAGAAATATCACCCTGAAGCATGGAAGTTATTAGAAAATCATAAAAAAGCATTTATTCATAGCATGATGCTTGATAACCTGAAAAGAGGAATTAAAGAAGGTTATTATCGAGAAAATATAAATCCGGAAATTATTGCAAACATCTATATAGGTATGGTTGACAATATTCTGAATCCTGAAAATCCGATTAACAAAACACTTAGTATTGACAAAATGCATACTGAAATAATTAGATATCACATTAGGGGTATTGCAAATGACAAAGGACTCACCTATTTAAAAGAAGCCCTTAAAAATGTTGAAAACAGCAAATTTGATTTTAATTAAATAAAAGAATAATGATAAAAACAATAACTACTATTTACTTATCAACTCTTGTTGCTTTAGCTCTTGCTCAAGAGACTCAGAGCTTTTCTTTAGCTCAAGCTCAAAGCTATGCACTAGAAAACAACTATGATAAGTTAAATGCTGAAAGCGATCTTTTAATTGCAAAAAAGAAAGTTTGGGAAACCACTGGAATTGGTTTACCTCAAGTAAATTTTGAGGCAAAACTTCAAAATTTTATTGATTTACCTACTAGCCTTATCCCTGCTAACGCATTTGATCCAAATGCTCCTGCAGGCGAATTTGCAGAATTAAGGTTTGGTACAAATTATAATAATTCAGCAACAATATCAGCCAATCAACTTTTATTTGATGGCTCTTATTTAGTTGGTTTAAAAGCAGCAAGAGTTTATAAAGAATTTTCTGAAAAAAATATTTCCAAAACTGAAATACAAGTTAAAGAAGATGTAGCTCAAGCTTATTACCTTGTTTTAGTTGCAGAAGAAAATAAGAGGATTTTAGAAGAAGTTGCAACAACAACTGAAAAGCTATTGAGTGAGACTACAAAAATTTACGAAGAAGGATTTGCTGAAGAACAAAATGTTGATCAGCTAAGACTTACACTAAATGATATAAATAACTCTTTAGCGTATGCAGAGCAACAATTATCTATTGCAAAGAATTTACTCAAGTTTCAACTAGGTTATGAAATCAAAAATGAGATTAACTTAACTGATAATATTGAATCACTTTTAAAATTATCTGACCCTGAAAATAGTATTAGCAAAGAATTTGATATTACGAATAATGTCGATTATCAAATGATTAAAGTTAATGAGGAATTAATGAAGCTAAATTTCAATAAAGAAAAATTTTCATTTGCTCCTTCTGTCGCTGCATTTTTTAGTCACTCACAACAAAATATGAGTAATGATTTTGATGCTTTTAGCGGAGGTAAATATTACCCACAAACATTATGGGGTATCTCTTTACAATTGCCTATTATTTCAGGAGGAATGAGATTAGCTAAAACTGGCCAAGCAAAAGTTGAGTATTTAAAAGCACAAACAACCTCAAAAAAAGTTGAACAAAGTTTGATATTGCAAGCTGAAAGAAGTAAAGCTGAGTATACATCTGCACTAAGCGTTTACAACAACCAAAAAGAAGGGGTAACTCTTGCTAAAAAAATTAATAACCATTCCATTATTAAATATAATGAAGGGATTATATCAAGTTTAGAATTATCTCAATCACAAAATCAATATTTAGATACTGAAGCAAAATACATAAAATCATTACTTGATGTATTTAATGCTAAATCGAATTTAAATAAAGCAATAGGAACTAATTAAAATAGAAAAAACTAACTCATAATAAAAATGAAAAAATCATTATCAATACTTGCAATAGTTGTTTTCTTGTTTTCTTGTGGAAGTAAAGAAAATAAAACCGTAGAAGAAATTGTAGCAGAAAATAATTTGGAAGAAATTAGAGCGAAAAGAGCTGAAATAGTTGACCAACAAACACTTTTTGCCGAACAATTAGAATTTATCGATACTAAAATAGCAGAATTAGATAGCAATAAAAAAATACCTCTTGTTACTTCTTTTGTTGTAGCAGAAGCTATATTCAATCATTATGTTGAACTACAAGGAAATGTAAGCACTAAAAACCTATTGGTTATATACCCTGAATTTGCTGGAATATTAACGAATGTTTATGTTAAAGAAGGAGATAAAGTAACAAAAGGGCAAACGCTTGCAAAAATTGATGATGGAGGGTTAAGTCAGCAATTAGCTCAGTTACAAATACAAGCAGATTTATCTAAAACCACTTTTGAAAGACAAGAGCGATTATGGAAACAAAAAATTGGTAGTGAAATGCAGTATTTACAAGCAAAATCTAGCTACGAAGCTCAAACAAAAGCAGTAAGTCAAATGCAAGAGCAAATAGAAAAAACGATAGTAAAAGCTCCTTTTTCTGGAATTATTGATGATGTTATTTCTGAACAAGGTAGTATGGTTTCTCCTGGTGGTTCTCAATTAATGAGAATATTGAATTTAGACAATATGTACATTGAAACGAATGTTCCAGAAAAACACTTAACATCCATTACCAAAAACAAAAATGTGGAAGTTGAATTTCCAATTTTAGGGAAAACCATCAAATCCACTATCCGAGAAACAGGAAACTACATCAATCCTGCTAACAGAACATTTAAAGTAGAAATTAGTTTACCAAACGACAACAACGAAATTAAACCAAACCTTACAGCTAAGGTTAAAATAAATGATTACACCAGCGAAAAAGCTTTACTAATTCCTCAAAGTATAATATCTGAAAATGCACAAGGAGAGCAGTATGTTTATGTAATTAAAAACCGAAAAGGTAAAGATGGTATTGCTGAAAAAGCAATCATTACAACGGGTAAAACACAAGGTGATGTTATAGAAGTTTTATCAGGAATAGAAAACGGAACAGAAATGATTATTGAAGGTGCAAGAAGCATTCAAGATGGTCAAACTGTTAAAATTTTAAACTTATAATAAGCTAAAAATGTCAGAAAAAAATCAAAATACAGAAAAGGAATTTGGCTTATCTGCATGGGCAATTCATAACAAAACCACAATATATGTGGCGATGATTATTATCTTGTTTCTGGGTGTTTCTGCATACTTTAGTATGCCTAGAGAAAGCTTTCCTGAAATTAAAGAAACTAAAATATATGTAAGCTCAATTTACCCAGGAAATACTGCTGAGGATATTGAAAAATTGATAACGGACCCGCTTGAAGACAGACTAAAAACTGTAAGTAATGTTACTAAAATTACATCTACTTCTCAAGAAGATTATTCAATGGTAATTGTTGAATTTGACGAACATATTTCAGTTGACCAAGCAAAGCAAAAAATAAAAGACAATATTGATACTGAAACAGCAAGTGAAGATTGGCCAACATTTAATGGGGCTAAAGTAGAGCCTAATGTTTTTGAATTAAGCATGTCGGAAGAAATCCCAATTCTTAATATTAATATTTCTGGAGATTACCCAGTTGATAGGTTAAAAGATTTTGGAGTTTATTTAGAGCGTAAAATTGAAAGCTTAAATGAAATCAAACAAGTTGATATTAGAGGTGCTCAAAATAGAGAAGTAGAAGTAGCTGTTGACATCTATAAAATGATGGCGGCAAAAGTGAGCTTTGATGATATTAAAAATGCTATTAATGGTGGCAACGTAACAATGTCGGCAGGCAACTTGGTTGCTAGTGGGCAAAGAAGAACCATCCGTATTATTGGAGAAATTGACGATCCAAACCAACTGAAAAATTTTGTAGTAAAAAACGAAAGAAGTAATCCGATTTATTTGGGAGATGTTGCTGAAGTGTTTTTTAAAGAAAAAGAAAGAACAACTTATGCAAGAGAGTTTGGCGATAGGGTTGTTATGCTTGATGTTAAAAAACGAGCAGGAAAAAATATGGTTGATGCTGCTGAAAAAATAGACATCATTGTTAAAGAAGCAAAAGAAAATGTTTTACCATCTGATTTAAAAGTTACGATTACAAATGATCAATCTTCTAAAACAATTGGACAAGTTGATGACTTAGTAAATAATATCATATTCGGAATTATACTTGTAGTTGGAGTTTTAATGTTCTTTTTAGGTTTTAAAAATGCATTGTTTGTTGGATTTGCAATACCTATGTCGATGTTAATGTCTTTAATGATATTGGAAGGACTTGGTTACACCATGAATACCATGATTTTATTTGGTTTAATTATGGGATTAGGTATGCTTGTTGACAACGGAATTGTAGTTGTTGAAAATGTTTATCGACTTATGGATGAGGAGGGCATGAGTAGAATTGAAGCTGCAAAAAAAGGGATTAGTGAAATTGCTTTCCCAATTATAATTTCAACTGCTACAACTGTTGCAGCATTCGTTCCGCTAGGAATGTGGCCTGGTGTAATGGGTGAATTTATGATTTACTTTCCTGTAACCTTATCAGTAGTTTTAGGTTCTTCACTATTTGTAGCTATATTCTTTAATTCAGTTTTAGTTTCTCAATTTATGACCACTGAAGACAAAGATATGCCTTTAAAGAAAATCATTTCAATTACTTCAATTGTTGGGGTTATAGGCCTATTAATTTTATTCCTTGGAGGAACTTATAAAGCTTTAGGGACAATAATGGTTTTTACAGCAATTATGTTGTGGGTTTACAGATTAGGGCTGCGTAAAATGGTTAATTATTTTCAAACTAAAATACTTACCCGATGGGAAGTTATGTATGAAAAAACTTTGCGTTTAGCTTTAAAAGGCTGGAGACCATATGCTGTTACTATTGGAACAGTATTGTTATTATTTGTTGCTTTTGGAGGTTTTGGAGGTTCAATTGCAAGTCAACGAACAAAAGTTGAGTTTTTCCCTGACAATACTCCAAATCAAATTATAGTATATATTGAGTACCCTGAGGGAACAGATATTGAAAAAACAAATGCTATTACAAAAGAAATTGAAGAGCGAGTTTATGCCATATTAAATGCTCCTGAAAATATGGATGGTGATTACAATTTTTTAGTTGAAAGTGCTGTTTCGCAAGTTGGTGCTGGTGCAGGAAATCCTCAAACAGATGGTGGTTCTGCTGCAGAAATGCCTCACAAAGGAAAAGTAACTGCTTCTATGCGAGAATACAAATACCGAAGAGGAGCTGATAGTAAAGAACTGCAAAGAAAAGTTCAAGAGGCTTTAAAAGATATCTATCCTGGTGTTGCAATATCGGTAGAAAAAGAAGCTGTTGGTCCTCCTGCTGGTTACCCAATAAACATCGAATTACAAGGGGAAGATTACGCTGAATTAATTGCTACAGCCGAGAAAATGAAAGATTTTATAAACGGTAAAAGTATACAGGGAATTGATGAATTAAAAATTGATGTAAACAAAGCAAAACCAAGTATGCAAGTTGAGATAGACAGAAAAAAAGCTGGTGAGCTTGGGGTAAACGCAGCTCAGGTTGGACAACAACTTCGTAATTCTATTTTTGGTGTAAAAGCTGGTGTTTACAAAGAAGATGGTGATGATTATGATATTTATGTTCGTTTTAACAAAGAAAATAAATACAACACTAGCGCTTTATTTGACCAAAAGATAACCTTTAGAGACATGTCTGATGGGCAAATTAAAGAAATACCGGTTTCAGTTGTTGCATCACAAAAAAACAACTCAGGCTTTAATGCAATTAAGCATAAAAATGCAAAAAGAGTAGTAACTGTTTACTCTGCATTAAGCCCTGGATTTACTGATGCAGGCGCTATTGTAAAAGAAGTTCAAGCTGAAATGAAAAATTTTACAGACAAACCAGAGTCTGTAAATATTGATTATACTGGACAAATTGAAGAACAAAATAAGCAAATGTCATTTTTAATGGGTGCTTTTTTTACTGGTCTTGGTTTAATCTTTTTAATCTTAATCTTTCAGTTCAATTCTATTTCTAAACCTGCTATTATTATGCTAGCTATCTTTTTAAGCTTAATTGGGGTTTTTGGTGGTTTAATTGTAACCGGAAAACCATTCGTTATTATGATGACCATGATGGGAATTATCTCATTAGCCGGAATTGTTGTAAACAACGGTGTGGTGCTTCTAGATTATGCTGATTTATTAATTAAAAGAAAAAAAGAAGATTTAGGATTAACTAAACATGAATTTGTTGGAAAAGATGATTTATACGAATTAATTGTAAGAGCAGGTAAAGCTCGTTTACGTCCGGTATTACTTACTGCTATTACAACCATTTTAGGCTTAATACCTTTAGCTACAGGTTTAAACATTAATTTTTATACTTTAGTCAGCGAATTTGATGCAAACATTTATTTTGGAGGTGACAACGTAATATTTTGGGGCCCATTAGCTTGGACTGTAATTTATGGTTTGTTTATTGCTACCTTCTTAACTTTAATAGTTGTACCAGTATTATTTTTGTTAGTTGAAAAACTAAAAATGAGGTTAAAAAAAGTGAGTGCATAACATGAGTGTTTTTTATAGGTTAGTTATATTATTTTTTATCAGTTTGGGCGTTTCATCTTGTTTCGCCCAAACTGATTTAGAAAAAGGGATTATTTATTTTGATAAAAGAGCCGAAATACATGAAGGACTTATTGTTGACTCTACCAATATTAACCTAGCCATTAGTTCGTTTACTAAAAGCATAGCTGAAAATAAAAATACAGAAAGAGCTTACGATTATTTACTATTAAGTTACTACTACAAAGGTGCTTTTGTGGTAAGAACTAAAGACGAGCAGAAAAAAAACTACTTGTTAGGATCAGAACTAGGCGAAAAAGCAATTGCACTTTACCCTAAAAACAGTGCTATTCTACTCTGGTATATTGCCAACTTTAGTAAATATGGCGAGGCAAAAGGAATTGTTTCTTCTGCTAAAGAAGGCTTAGCAGATAAAATTAAAACTTACACCGAAAAATTGATGGATTTAGATCCTGCTTTTGCTGATGGTGCACCTCATAAATTAATGGGCGTTATTAATTATAAAGTTCCAAACATTCCTTTTATACTTACTTGGCCTTCGAAAGAAATTGCTGAGAAACACCTTATTGAAGCGCTAAAAATAAACCCAAAGTCGATTTCTAACATTTACTTTTATGCTGAGTATTTAACTGAAGTTAAAAGAAATGCAGAAGCAAAAGTATTGTTAAACAAAATATTAAGCGCCTCCCCTAGGGAAGACGCTTTAATTGAAGATTTATATGACATTGATATGGCTAAAAAATTATTAACTAAAATCAATAAATAAAAACACCACATCATTCCGTGCTTGACACGGAATCTTTCATTTGCTACTGTTTCACCATTTTCTTGGTAATTCTAGTTGCTCCATCGGTAATTTGCACAAAATATATTCCGTTTGCTTCTGCAGATAAATCTACCATTGTGTTAGTTGTTGAAATAAGCTGATTGCTTACCAATTTACCATACATATTAAACACCATTAACTGCGCTGTTGCATTCTCCAATTTATAGTTTACCATAAATTGGTTGTTAAATGGGTTTGGATAAACCTGTAAGTTATTTTCTTGCTCTTCAACTTTGTTTACACTAGCTAAAACACCTCCACAAACCGATTGAAAATCGTTTAAATAATAACTACGTATAGAATCGATACGCTCTTGCATTACAACAATACCCGCAGTATTCGCTGTATTTTGGTAATCTCTACCAAAAACTAAGGCTAAATCTAACTCTTTCATATCACCTGGTTGCAACTCAAAAGGGCCTGTTGAGCCTATACTTCCACTTCTGTCTCCTGGCAAATTCCCTTCACTCATTTCCGACCAACTAGTTGGTGTTGCCGAAACACCTCCAGTACTCCATAATAAAGGGTCGCTATCTCCTGGATACAAATAACTCGAAGCTACTGCACCAACAACACCATCTGCTAATCCTGTTCCATCTCCACCCCATGACATCGGGAATCCTCCTGTTACTCCTCCCCATTTACCTTGCATGTAGTACCATTGTCGAACAGCACCATAAGGATAAGGAGGTTCGCCATTAATAGGGTTATTTTCAATATTAAAATTTATAAAATGCTCCATTCCTAAATACTCGTTATCAGGTATTCCGTCTCCATAACCAACTCCTAGCCCTGCATAAGGTATTCCATCTTGTGCTATTGCGGCTGATATATTTGTTGTTAAAGGGTTATCTATTCCATCATTATCTTTTTTAGGTCCTTTTAAAAACACTACTCCTTGCGCTGGTGGATGTGCTCCATAACCACCTACACCATTACGGCTTTCATTAAAGTCGTCTCCATTGTATACATAAAAAGCACCGCGTTCCACATCACAGGCTATATATTCCTCTTGCCCTGGTCCAATTTCAAAATCTACAAAAAAACCTGCATAATTATCCCACAGAACAAAGTTACCTCGATTATATATTTTGTAATTTATAAAAATGGTATTGTTAATTGCCGAATCTGATGGGCAATCATAAGCATAAGCCATACCATGTATTTCTAATCTATAACTAGAGATATTGGGGCTTCTACTATCATTTTTAATAAAATAAACAGCTTGTTGTCCTTTTATTTTTGGGTAATCTCCTTCCATTGGGTTATAGATTCCATCCATATCTGCATCTACAAAAGGTGCTAAATTGGCTGCTTGCCCTTTACTAATATCACCATGTGCAGGCCAATTTTCTATTTCATCTATTGGACTATAGCCTGCATTAGTATAATTAGCTAAATGATAATCAATTTCCGTTTGGCTTACTTTCCAAACCCTATCCCATTTTTCGCTATATGCTTCATAATATTCTTGATCCATTATTGGGCCAGAAGATCGGCCTTGCGTAGCATATCTTGGTGCCCAAGAATAAACATTTCCAGATGTATTTGAACCTGATATCCAAAAGTTTGCAGAGTGAATTGTGTTTAAATACGGGTCAATTCCAACTTCCCCTTTTGGCACTCTAAATTCTGAAACTGCAGGAGTAACTTCACGATTTGTAAATAAAGCTTCTTGGTCTATCCTAGCACTTATATTATTTAAATCTAAGTTAGAAGAACTTCTCATAACGTGAATATAAATTTTAGCCGTATCATAAAGTGATGGAATAACTTCATCCGTTAAAACATAAGTTATACTATCTAACCCAAAAAACCCTGCTTGAGGTGTAAACAAAAGACTTTTTAATCCCAACCAAGAAGTACTCCCTGTATAATATATAGGCGCGATTTGATTTGAACCAGAATAAATAACAGTATCAACTATTTTAAAAACTCCTGATACTGTATCATTTTGAATAATTTCATTTCTTAAAATGGATGTAGAGATTTCAGGATAAGTATAAAAGATATCATTAACCGCTATCGGGTTTTGTGCATTTACATTTAATGTAAATAATGCAACAAATAAAATAATTAGTAAGTTTTTCATAAGCTTTGTTTTTGTTGATTCTATTAATTCTACTCCAAAGAAATAAAATGGTTTGAAAATACAGACAAAAAAAAACGTAGAGTTTCTAAACGGTCGTTTTTGGAGCACGAACGGTCACTTTTTAAAAAAAGTTTAGTAAAATTTATTACTTAGTTTGATTTTCTCGTTGGTATAATAACCAATCTAAAGCCTCTTTTTCGTTATTAAAAACTTGCATTTTATGCTTGGGCTTTTGCACTTTAAGCACAAAATTGGCAATCAATTTATGAGGCATAGATTGTACTACAATAGCTTCAGCTATTTTAAATGACGATCTTTTTTGACTCGCAAATTGATTTCTTACTTCGAGCGAAGTATTTGAACCTTCATTAAAAACAATTAAAAAATATAACCTTTGGGCTTTAAAAAGTGTTTGGTAGGCATTATAATTTTCCTCTAAATCTTCTAACTCTGGCTCTACATTTTTTTTCACTTCAACACGAACCATATCATCATCCAACTTGGTGATGAATGATATTTTAGTTTCTATGTCGAAATTTTGAGCCTTCATATTAAAGCTAAAATTAACAAGTAAATGTATATGCTCCAAAAAAGAATTATGCCAGTATTTTGATTGAAAAAACAAAGCTATTGCTGCCCTATAAATAATTATATTTGCAAAAAAAATATAAGGTATGTATTGCAGCAGTCTAACAGAATATCAGCGATTTAAAACAAGAGAAGTTAAGGTGGGTAATATTGGTATAGGTGGTAATAATCCTATTCGTATACAATCCATGACAACTACTGATACTATGGACACAATGGCTACTGTAGAACAATCGATAAGAATGATTGATGCTGGTTGCGAAATTGTAAGAATTACTGCTCCAAGCAAAAAAGAAGCTGAGAATTTAGCCAACATAAAAGCCGAATTGGTAAAAAGAGGTTATAACACTCCACTTGTAGCAGACATTCATTTTACGCCAAATGCCGCGGAAATTGCCGCTAAAATTGTAGAAAAAGTTAGGGTTAACCCTGGTAACTATGCCGATAAAAAGAAATTTGAAGAAATTGAATATACTGATGAATCTTATAAAGATGAATTAGCAAGAATTAGAGAACGTTTTATCCCTTTGGTTAAAATATGTAAGGAGCACGGAACTGCTATGCGAATAGGAACTAACCATGGTTCTTTATCAGATAGAATTATGAGCCGCTATGGGGATTCTCCCCTTGGAATGGTAGAATCTGCAATGGAGTTTTTAAGAATTTGTAGAGAATTTGATTACCACAACATTGTACTTTCTATGAAAGCAAGTAACACCTTAGTGGTTGTTCAAGCTTACCGTCTTTTGGTTAGTAAAATGATAGCCGAAGATATGAATTACCCGCTTCATTTAGGAGTTACTGAAGCTGGTGATGGTGAAGATGGAAGAATAAAATCGGCAGTTGGAATTGGAACTTTATTAGAGGATGGTTTAGGTGATACCATTAGGGTTTCATTAACCGAAGAACCTGAATTTGAAATACCTGTTGCAAAAGATTTAGTTAAGCGATACAACAATAGAAGTGGACACGATAAAATTGAAGAAATAACTACAAACCCTCTAACTTCATTTGAATACAACAAAAGAAAAACAAACGAAGTATTAAACATTGGAGGCAAAAATGTACCCGTTGTTGTTCACGATTTTTGCGCAAAAGATAAAATTACTCCTGCATCTTTTTTTGCTTTAGGGTATAATTATTCTGTTCCATTAGACAAATGGAACCTAACCGACATGGCTTGTGACTTTGTTTTTTTAGGCAACAATGTTCTTGATTTTGAGGTTCCTGGCACTTTAGGATTAATTTACAATTATAAAACTTGGATAAGCCATCAAGATAAAGGATATCCATTTTTAAATGCTAAGGAATACACTGAAACTAATGAGTTATCAGCTAAAATGAACATGGTTTATGTTACCCTAGCAGATTTAAACTCAGCTTTAATCTCTAAACTAAAAAATGATCCTACAGCTGTTTTAATGATTGATACTTATAACAAACATGGAATGGCAGAACAACGTAAGTTGTTTACAGAATTAATGAATAACGAATGTTCTACTCCTGTTATAATAGGTAGAGCTTATGGCGATATTACTGCAAACGAAATGCAACTTCATTCCTCTACAGATATGGGTGCATTATTAGTTGATGGGCTTGGCGATGGCGTTTTTATTGCTGCCGAAAACTGTGGTAGCGACAAAATGATAAATGATACTGCTTTTGGTATTTTACAAGCTACAAGAACTCGAATTTCTAAAACGGAATATATTTCTTGCCCAAGTTGTGGCAGAACGTTGTTTGACTTACAAGAAACTACCGCTAAAATTAGAGCCGTTACATCTCATCTTAAAGGGGTTAAAATTGGAATTATGGGTTGTATTGTTAATGGCCCAGGAGAAATGGCAGATGCCGATTATGGATATGTTGGAACAGGCATTGGAAAAATCACTCTTTACAAGGAGAAAAATGTAGTTCAAAAAAATATTCCCGAAGCTGAGGCTGTTGAAGCTTTAATTAACTTAATTAAAGAACATGGTGATTGGGTTGAAGCTTAAAAATTATTTTCTAAGCCAAACAAAAAACTTTTTATTAATAAAAGGAATATAAAACCAAGCCATTACCACCACTAAAATTAAACTCATAATTAGCGTTTTTAATGCTGGGTGAAAATCGTTTATGTTTGGTAATAAAATTAAAGACAAGATAGTAACTGCTGGATAAATAAAAATCCAAACTAGTAAAGCAAACTTCCACTTTTTAGGCACAGAGTTTTGATTCATAATTTTCTAAAAATAAACTACTAACTATTAATAAAATTTAGCTATTTGATTAAAGTTGAATAAAATTAAATTTAACTCCCATCATGTCCTCAAATTCTTCTCCAGCTTCTTGCATATCTTCATCCATTTCTTCGTAGTACCAGTTTATATTTAGTGTTACTCCATTATCAAATTTGGATAGCATTGTTATAATATCCATTATATACTTTGCTGAAGATGAATTAAAATATTCAAACTTGAAATTACAGTCAATTTTAATAGAAGCGTTGTTTAAGTCTTTTAAAAAATAAAGATGCTTCCAATAATTATCTAACCATTCTATTACAGGGCTATAAAATTGTTGAACATTTTCTGGTCTTGAATCACCTTGAAACAACAATGTATGATTATTGTGATCTAATTCAATTAGTGGTGTATTTTCAGTTGCTTCTACTTTATAATTTTCCATTTTATTTATTTTTTACATGAACACTTAAGCTGAAAAAAAGCTCGTTTTCACTGAATTTATTAAAGGTATAATTTAATTTTGATCTAGATTTAAGAGCAATATCTGTCATACCTAAACCAGCTCCTCCTCTTTCTGATATGCTTCCATTTGTAATAATATTTCGATAATGAGCCTTTAACTCATCTCTACTCATATTATTTAACTCATCGATATTGTTTTTAAGGGATTCTTGCTCATTTGTTGGAATTAGATTTCCAACCGTAATCAAAAAGCCATCTTCAGGTTGAGATAAAATGAAAATAGCTTCATTTGTATTTTGATCTCCATGCTCTGAATGTTTATGAATATTTTCAAGGCATTCAACAAGTATGTTATACGTTTTCTTTGCAGATGTTCTATCGTGCTCTGGGCTACTTAAATTTATTTTAGCAGTCTTTAAAAGTCCATTTACAACATCATAATTGAAATTACCATGATAAGCACAGATAATGTTATCTGACTTCATGGTTTTATATAAATCAAAAATTGTACTTATCATATTTTTATGCCCATTATAAGAATATCATCTAACTGCTCTCTATCCCCTTTCCATCTTTTTAATTCTGCTTCTAACTGTATTTTTTGTTCAGCTAATGAAAGTTCTGAAATTTTTGTGAGAAGTTCTCTAAAAGGTCCATAAAAATATTTTTTTCCTTCCGATCCTCCTTTTTGATCAGGATAGCCATCAGAAAAAAGATAAAGCAAATCTCCAGTTTGCAAGTCGTAAGTCTGTAAAGATATTTTTTTAGTTGCCAAATGATCAGGATTTCCTAGTTGATATCGGTCTGTCTTAAATTGAACAAGTTCATTATCTCTAACTAAATACATTGGATTATATGCTCCAGCTAATTGGAGCTGTTTCGTTTCTAAATTAATAGAGCACATCACTAAATCCATTCCGTCTTTAACCTCTTCTTCTCCTTCAGATTGTAATCTATTATATAATTCTTTACTCAATTGCTCAAGTATTAAATCTGGTCTAATAATATTCAATTCTCCAACAATTTTATCTAAAATATTAGTTCCTATCAAACTCATAAACGCACCAGGGACTCCATGTCCTGTACAATCTGCTACTGTAAATAAAATTTCTTTATCTGTTTTATATCCCCAATAAAAATCACCCGAAACAATATCTTTTGGTTGATAAAAAATAAATACATCTTGAAAAAATGCTTTAAATGGTTCTTCAGAAGGCAATATTGCTTTCTGAATTTTTTTAGCATAATAAATGCTATCTGTAATCATCTCATTTTTTGTACTTAACTCACTGTTAATATCCACAAGAGCTAATCTTTGCTCATCAACAACATTTTTTTGCTCTTCAATAAGTTTCTTTTGTTTTTTAATAATAAGGAATCGATTATAGAGAAAAAGAATAAAAACAATAAGTCCAATAAGCCCAATTGAAATAAAAATGATAATTAGATTTTTTTTCTCCTTCTCTTGTTCGGTAATAATTTTTCTTTTCTCTTCTTCAAGTATTAATTCTTGCTCTTTTTGTTGAAAAGCATAATCTAATTGTTGTTTGTAAACCGACTTTTGATTATCCATGTTTACAATACTATCACGCATTTCATAGCTTAAACCATTCATTTTCAAAGCTTGTTCAAACATTCCTAGTTTTTCATACACTTCGCTTAATAAATTTGATGTATTTCTAATCGATTCAGGAAACCCCAATTTCAATGCATCTTGATGAGCAGATTCGGCAAGTTTAAGTGCTTTTTGAGTTTCTCCTTTTTCCATTAAAAGAGGAGAAATCCCTACTTTAGAAGCAATTTTTCCATCCAAATAATCGGCATCTTCTGATATTTTAAGTGATTCCATAAAAACAGATAAAGCCTTATCTTCTTGGTAGTTTTTTGCATATAATTCACCAATGCTCTGTAAAGATTCAGCCATTCCTGCTTTAAACCCTATTTCTTTTCTAAGTTGATAGGAGATATCATAATATACTATTGCTGAATCAAACTCTTGCTTTTGAAAAAATAATTTCCCTATCTGTTGATGTGCAATAGCTTGAACGTGTTTATTATTGTATTTTAAACTGCTTTTTAAGGCTTTTCTATAATAAAATTCGGCTATAGAATCTTCTCCTTGTTGTTGATAAATGGTTGCAATATTATTGTTTACAACAATTGTTCGTTCTTCATCACCAATATCTTCTCGAATTTTTAACGCCCTTAAATTATAATTCAGTGCTTTTTCTACATCACCAATATTGTAATAAGCTTTACCTAGATTATTTAAAGTTGAAGACAAGCCTATTTTGTCATTTGTATTTTCAAACAAATCCATAGCTGCCTTATAATTTTCTATTGCTAAAACTGTTTTCCCTTGAGAATCGAATAAAAACCCGATATTATTAATAGCTGATGCCTTATATGAAAAAAAGTGCTCACTATAGCCATCAATTAAGTTCCTATCTGCTATTTCAATTAGTTTTCTATTATATTTTGGCCATAGTTTTTCATCCCAACAATTCTCTGCTAAATGTGCAACATATTCAATTAATAATGAGTCGTTAGCCGCTTTATTCGCTAAAGGAAGAATAGAATCTAAAAGGTGCTTATCATTATCATCTAAATTAGCAATGCCTATTCCTGTTGTATCAATGATATAATAATCAGACTGAGCAGAAACTTCTACTGCAATAAAAATTAATATGTAAAACAGAATTTGTTTCATTACTGCAATTCGTTTCAAATTAAATAGAGAATAATCAAAGATAAATAAATTAAAAAGACATACCGGGGCTGTTCAATTAAATAAAAAACGCCCCGTTTAATAACTAAGGGCGCTTTTTGAAGAAGGTATCTTTTTGTAGTTATCCACTACACATTTCACAATTATCTGGATTATCTAAAGAACATGCCAAAGCAGCTTCTGCTTCTTCTTTTAACTGCTGAGCAGTCGGTTGAGCAATAGCATCTTTTGTTACTGTAAATTTAACAGCATCACGAGCAGCTTTGGTTCTTAAATAATACATTCCCGTTTTCAATCCTTTTTTCCATGCATAAAAATGCATTGATGTAAGTTTTGCAAAATTTGGATTTTCCATAAATAAGTTCAACGACTGAGACTGACAAACAAATGCCCCTCTATCTGCAGCCATATCAAGAACTGTTTTTTGTTTTATCTCCCAAACTGTCTTGTATAATTCTTTTAAATTTTCTGGTATTTCTGGTATGTTTTGGATAGAACCATTTTCAGCCATAATTCTATTTTTCAACTCATCATTCCAAATACCTAATTTATTTAAGTCTCTTAATAAATGTTTATTCACTACAATAAATTCTCCAGACAACACTCTACGTGTGTATATGTTCGAAGTATAAGGTTCAAAACATTCGTTATTTCCTAAAATTTGAGAAGTAGATGCTGTTGGCATTGGAGCTAACAATAAAGAGTTTCTAACTCCGTATTTAGCTACTTCCTCCTTCAATACATCCCATTCCCATCTGTCAGATGGTGTAACTCCCCACATATCATATTGGAAAATTCCTTGCGAAACTGGAGAACCTTTATAGGATTCATAAGCGCCATCAACTTTTGCTAGATCTTTAGAAGCAGTCATTGCTGCATAATAAATAGTTTCAAAAATTTCTGAATTCAATTTTTTAGCTTCCTCCGATTCGAAAGGCATTCTTAACAAAATAAATGCATCAGCTAATCCTTGAACACCTAATCCTATCGGTCGGTGACGGAAGTTAGAATTACGTGCTTCTTCAACTGGATAGTAATTATTATCAATAATTCTATTTAAGTTTTTAGTTGCAACATAAGTAATGTCAAATAATTTTTGGTGATCAAATTTACCTTCAATTACAAATTTAGGCAATGCTAAAGAAGCTAAATTACATACTGCAACCTCATCTTTAGAAGTGTATTCCATAATTTCAGTACACAAATTAGAAGAACGAATTGTTCCTAAATTCTTTTGATTAGACTTCTCATTACATGCATCTTTATAAAGCATATATGGAGTTCCTGTTTCAATTTGCGATTCTAATATTGTATTCCATAATTCACGCGCAGAAATAGTTTTTCTTCCTTTACCTTCTTGCTCATACTTTGTATATAATTTTTCAAATTCTTCTCCATAAGTATCATAAAGTCCTGGGCACTCATGTGGGCACATTAAAGTCCAATCAGCATTAGCTTCAACACGCTTCATAAATAAATCAGGAGTCCACATTGCATAAAATAAATCTCTAGCTCTGTTTTCTTCTTTACCATGATTTTTCTTCAAGTCAAGAAAATCGATAATATCTGCATGCCAAGGTTCTAAATAGATAGCGAAAGAACCTTTTCTCTTTCCTCCACCTTGATCAACATATCTAGCAGTATCATTAAATACCCTAAGCATTGGTACAATCCCATTTGATTCACCATTTGTTCCTTTTATATATGAACCTGTAGCTCTAACGTTATGTATGCTTAAGCCTATTCCTCCAGCAGATTGAGAAATCTTAGCAGTTTGCTTTAATGTATCATAAATACCTTCTATACTATCGTCTTGCATACTTAACAAGAAGCAAGATGACATTTGAGGCTTAGGTGTTCCTGCATTAAATAAAGTTGGTGTAGCGTGTGTAAACCATTTTTCAGACATTAAATTATAAGTCTCAATTGCAGCTTCTATATCTTCTTTGTGAATTCCAATTGCAACACGCATTAACATGTGTTGTGGGCGTTCTGCAATTTTGCCATCAAGCTTTAACAAGTAAGCTCTTTCTAATGTTTTAAAACCGAAATAATCGTAATTAAAATCTCTATCGTAAATAATCGCAGAATCTAAAGCTTCGGCATTATCTCTAATTACTTCATAAACATCTTTAGCAATCAATGGAGCTTCCTCTCCTGTTTTTGGATCAATATAGTTGAAAAGCATTTCCATTGTTTCAGAAAAACTTTTCTCAGTATTCTTATGAAGATTAGACACTGATATTCTAGAGGCTAACAATGCAAAATCAGGATGTTGGACAGTCATTGTTGCTGCAACTTCAGCTGCTAAATTATCAAGTTCCGAAGTTGTAACACCATCATAAAGTCCTTCAATAACTTTCATTGCAACTTTAGTAGGGTCTACAAGGCTATTTAATCCATAGCAAAGTTTTTTTACTCTAGCAGTAATTTTGTCAAACTGTACAGCTTCTTTTTTTCCGTCTCTTTTTTGTACAAACATTTTGTATCAGGTATATTAAGGGTTGTTTATAATTTAAAAATCTTCGTCAAGGCTAAAAGCATCATTTTGTTCACTTCCAGAAGAAACTCCTGCTTTTTGGTATTCAGCAACTCTTTTTTCAAAGAAATTTGTTTTACCTTGTAATGAAATCATATCCATAAAATCGAATGGGTTTGTTGTGTTATATACTTTTTCACAACCTAATTCATTCAATAATCTGTCAGCAACAAACTGAATATATTGATTCATTAAATCAGAGTTCATTCCAATTAAACGAACTGGTAAAGATTCAGTAACAAATTCCGCTTCTATATCAACTGCATCAGTAATAATTTTTGTTATTTTTTCTTTACTAAGTTTATTTACTAAATGGTTGTTATATAAAAGACAAGCAAAATCCATATGCATTCCCTCATCTCTAGAGATCAACTCATTTGAAAAAGTAAGTCCTGGCATAAGGCCTCTTTTTTTCAGCCAAAATATAGAGCAAAAGCTTCCTGAAAAGAAAATTCCTTCAACAGCTGCAAAAGCAACTAATCTTTCAGCAAAGCTTCCATTATCAATCCATCTTAAAGCCCAATCAGCTTTTTTTCTTACTGGAGGAAAAGTGTCTATTGCATTTAATAGATAATCTTTTTCTTTGTTATCTTTAATATAAGTATCAATTAAAAGCGAATAAGTTTCAGAATGAATATTCTCCATCATTACTTGAAAGCCATAGAAAAATTTAGCTTCAGTATATTGTACTTCACTTAAAAAGTTTTCAGCTAAGTTCTCATTTACAATACCATCGCTAGCTGCAAAAAACGCAAGAATATGTTTAATAAAGTAACGCTCATCTTCAGTTAGTTTATTATCCCAATCATTTAAATCTTGAGATAAATCAATTTCTTCTGCAGTCCAAAAACTTGCTTGTTGATCTTTATAAAATTTCCAGATATCATCATGCTGAATTGGAAACAAAACAAACCTATCTGGATTTTCCTTTAAAATAGGTTCTTCATTTGCAATAATTGTATTTTTTGGTAATACAGCTTCAATACTTAATTCTTCTTTTGTTTTTGTAGTTTCTTCCATAGTTTGGCCCTGTCATATTATTCAGCTAATCATTTGAAAAACAAAGAATTAACTGATGTTTAAAATAAATAAATCCGGAAAGTTTCAATTGAGAAACAAATCAGTTTACAAAAGTTCATAAAAAAGATACGCTGGACAACATAAAAGAATTCACAATTATTTGAAGTTTTCAACATTGTAAATCAACAAATTTTTGTGGATAAAATAATATAAAAAGACATAGCCTTAGTTATGATTGATATCTTAATTAATGGAAAGGATGTTTTAGTTGGTCAAATAAAAAAAAGGTTTTGTCGAACCAATATTTTTTTATATTTTATTAAAGTTGTGATCAACCAATTCTAATTCATTAAACCATTTTTCTCCAAATCTTCTAATAAGAGGTTCTTTTAAAAATTGATATACTTTAACACCTAGCTGTTCTCCTAATACACAAGCATCATCACAAATATCCCAATAAGCATAATTAACAGCTGTGAATGTTTCATACTCATTCAATCTAACAGGAAATAAATGACAAGATATTGGTTTTTTCCAATCAGTTTTCCCGTCTAAGTATGCTTGCTCTATTCCACACTTACTTGTTCCATCTTCTTCAAAAACAACATAAGCACATTCTTTATTGTTTATTAAAGTAGTAACATAATCACCATCAGTGTCTACAGTATATAAATTTTCTTCTAATGCTTTAATAGATTGGTCTGATAAATATTCCTTTACTATAGGATAAACCTCTTCTAATTTTTTTAACTCGTCTTCATCTAATGGTGCACCAGCATCACCTTCAACACAACAAGCACCTTTACAAGCTTTTAAATTACAAACAAATTTTTTCTCTAAAAGAACTTCTGAAATTATAGTATCGTTAATATGAATCATCTTAAAATTTTATATTTCGCAATATTTTTATTGTTTCACTTAGCATTTCATCAGTAAAATCGAGATGAGTTACTATTCTAATTAATTGAGAACCGAAAGCTGATACTTTCAAATTGTGTTCTGCTAGTCCTGAAATTAAATTATTTAAATCAACATTATCATTTATTTCAAAAATCAAAATATTGGTATAAACTGGCCAGATGGTTTTTATAAACGACAATCCTTCAATATTATTTGCTATTTCTCTAGCTCGAGAATGATCATCTTTTAATCTATCTACATTATTATCAAGGGCAAAAATTCCGGCCGCAGCTAGATACCCTGCTTGTCTCATGCCTCCCCCTAAAATCTTACGTATTCTTCTTGCTTTAATAATATCTTTTTTAGATCCTACAAGTAAAGAACCTACTGGGGCTCCTAGTCCTTTTGACAGACAAACAGAAATTGTATCAAAATATTTACCTAAATCTTTTTCAGAATAATCTGATTCTACAATTGCATTAAAAACTCTAGCACCATCCAAATGAAACTTTAAACCTTTCTCTTCGCATAATTGTTTAATTCTAATAATATCATCAAGTGTATATATTGTTCCTCCTCCTTTATTACAAGTATTCTCTAATACTACTAGTTGTGATTCAGGAAAATGAATATCATTAGGGTTAATAGCTTCTTCAACCATCTTAACATTTAATCTACCTCTATCTCCTTTTAATAATTTAGTAGCTAAACCAGAATTAAAACCAATACCTCCTCCTTCATATTTATAAACATGTGATAATTCATCACAAATTAATTCACCTGGAGAATTTGTATGAATTTTAATTGCTATCTGATTAGTCATAGTCCCAGACGGACAAAACAAAGCATCTTCCATTCCAAATAAATTAGCAACTTTTTGCTCTAATTCCTTAACAGTTGGGTCATCACCCAATACATCATCTCCAACTTTAGCTTGCCACATAGCATTTAGCATAGCATCAGATGGTCTTGTAACTGTATCACTTCTTAAATCAATAATCATAAACTAAAATTATAAGTTATAAAGTTCGAAATTTAAATCGAGCATAATAAAAATTATTGTTAAATTTGTATTCCTTTTAGAAGGGTCGCGTGGCCGAGTGGCTAGGCAGAGCTCTGCAAAAGCTTCTACGGCGGTTCGAATCCGTCCGCGACCTCAAACAAAAAAGCCTTATAGTTAACTATAAGGCTTTTTTGTTTATTATGATAACACTAAAAGTGCCATAAATCATGCTCATAATTAAAGATATCTTCTTTGATTTTATCTCCTTCTAACAAAAGATCTAATCCCTTCAAATAACTCTTATTATTTCTATCATAAACATTTGAACGCTTAACAATATAACTGTTAAACATTCTTTTCCAGAAAATATCTTCAAATGTTCTTCTTTCGGCATCATTTTGACGATTAAAAACATCATAATTAGCAAATACATAACGAGCTTCTGGAAAATAAACCCAAAACATTGGCATTTTACCTTTCGACTCCCCTGTATTTTCATCAATGTTGTTTCTAACTGGTGCAATACCTAAAATACGAACATCCATAATTGATCTTTCTCTATCAAAAAACCATTCTTCTTTTAAACGATATTCAACTATATCTTGAGCAGAAAAATCATTATAAACAGAATCTGAAGCACCTAATATCTCTTCTCCCCATTCATCATATTGCTTATTTTCTTTCCACTCACCCATCTGAGTCTTAGCTTCAGCTTTTGTTAATTGAATTGTAAATTCATCATCATTAACATCATAAGCAGTAATAGTTCCTTCTAGAATTCCTTCTTTAAGTACGTCATATAAACATTTTCTATCTTGAATAGGAGTAATAGGATAATAAAGAGGGTGATTTATTTTTTCACGCAAATCTATAGTTCGCCAAACTCTTCTTTGCCACATAACATCGGCTTCTCTAACATGAGTATATGGTATAACTCGTCTTGTTGGAGTATTTTCCTTTATCCAAGGCTTATCCAATACTTTGTTCTGAGCATAAATGCTAAACGAACAAAATACAAGTAAACATAATATTAAAGACTTTCGTAACATAATAAACCTCCTTCTTACTAATTTTAACTATTAAATTATTTTAATGTTAATGTTTGCTAATTCTCTGGTACTTCCATCAGGCATTTTAACTTTCATAGATTCTAAGTAAAATCTTTGACCTCTAGAAGCTTTTTTCACCATGCTTTGCGCTTTAGAATCTAATCTATTACCAACGCATTTAGCTTCAGTATAATCCCCATTCGAAGTTGTTCCTAAAGTAAATGAACCAACAGCAACTTTCAAATCAAATTCAAACCCTTCCATTTTAGCTTGAATAACACCTCTACCTAAATCACCTTTAGACATAACACATGTACCTGTTTTACCAGCTATATATGGAGTAGGGTTAGGAATTTTCTTAACTCTAAATTCACTCTTACCTAGATTAACAGTTTTACCTGATTCATCAGTTCCAGTAACATTTATAGTTACCTTTCCAGCTTTTGTAGGTCTCATAATATACTGACCTTGCCCTTTCCCTTGCTTTAATCCAGGTGCTGAAGCTTTAAAGTTAGGCATTGGTGCAGATACTGATACAGGATTATCAATTCCCATGTAGAATACATTCATTGCAGATGCAGCAACAGTTGTAGATGGTTTACCAACTTCAAAAGTATTTGCAAAAGGAAATACTTTAGGTCCTTTTTTAGTTTTAACCTTAATTATTCCTCCCCATTCATGAACTCCCATTCCTTGCTTTACAGCTAAATAACCTTTCCCACCTTTAATGTCTTCTAGTTTATACCATCCATCAGTACCAGCAGAAGTTGCTTCCCAACTATCTTTCTTAGTTCCTTGCATGATCTTATTCTCATCAGTTTCACCTTTAAGAATTAGAGAACTATCAACTTGACCAATGAAAATTTCTGGTTCAACTCTATCATCATAAGCTGCAGTGAATATTTCAGCTTTAAAAGTATCTCCATCCATTACATAAGCTTTCTTAGTGTAAGCAAAACCGTCAACTTTATTAAATGATACTCCTCCGGCATCAATATTTTCATAAAGTTTAGCAATAACTTCAGCTTCAGCTGTTCTAACATCAGATTGTAATTTAGAAAGCATAGTAATTGTAGCAGCTAATGGAATATGGTAGAAAACACCTACTTCCCATGGATCTTCTCCTCCACTACTATTTTTAACAGGTAATGTTTTTAAATATGCAATTTTAGATGCTATATCTTCTTTTATTGCTTTATCTTCAAAAACAGATAGAGCTCCTGTTTCAAAAGCATTCATTTTTTCTCTTAAAACAACACCACTAAACTCTTCCAATCCAGGTACTTTAGTTGGTTTTTGAGGATCTGCAATACCCATAACAAATGTTGGCTGATCATAATTATCTTTAGCACTAACATTTCTTACATTAATAGTATCAGCAACCTCTTTAGGAATACCATCAGTTAACTCAATTATTTTACTTTTTAGCTTTTTAATATGGTCATCCATATCATCTGCTAATTTTTTCACCTTATATGCTTTATCAGCAAATCCTTTTGCAGCAGGGCTTTCATTAGCTGCTCTATCGAAAGCTTCATAATAAAAAGCATTTTTTTCTGCAAATGTTGTTTTTGTAGACTCAATACCGTCATTAATTACTAAAAATGAATCCAAAATTGATTTAGAAACGTTCATCGCAAGAAGCGCAAGTAATACAAGGTACATAAGACCTATCATTTTCTGCCTTGGTGGCAATTTTCCTCCAGCCATAATTTAATCGATTTTAAATATTAATAAATTAATTTAATTAAATTATGCTCCAGCTGGAACACTCATTGCAGTTAACATATTACCATAAACAGTATTCAATTTAGATAAGTTAACCGATAATTCAGAAATATTTTCTTTATAACGCTTAGTATCTTCAACTGAATCAGATAAATTAGTCATTAATGTATTGATACCTTCATACATTGCTGTCATTGTCTCAGCTTGTTGTTGAGAGCCTGTCAGTTGAACTTCATATGATTTATTTAAAGCTTCTAAAGTAGATGCCATTTTTTGTAATTCTTCTCCAGTAGATGAACCAGATTGAGCTGCATCAGATAAACCTGTTAAAGCTTGTGAAGCTTGAGCATAAGTATCAGCTAAGTCAGAAACTTTTGTTGATGCATTTTTCAAACTATCTGTATAATCATTAGTTGCAACAGATGCGTCAGAAATTTGAGATAATTTATTTGCATTATCACTTAAACTTCTTAATCCTTGACCTAAACTTTCAATTAATTCAGGACCAATTTTTGCTTCTGATAACATATCATCTAATTGTTCAGTTACAGGTTTATTAGAGATTGAATGACCTCCATGACCATGTCCTTCATCCATCCCAGCTAATTCAGGATATACTAATGTCCAATCCAAATCCATATGAGGTGGCTCAAATGCTGAAATAGCGAAAATTGCAGCCTCAATTCCTAATCCTGCAATTAAGAAAAAAGAAGATCCAGGCCAGTGCATAATCTTAAAAAGTGCACCAATAATTACAATTGCGCCTCCCCAACCGTAAATAATACCCATTACGGTTTTACCTTTTTTTGTTTCAAATAAAAATTCTACAAATCCCATAAGTTTTAGTTTTTAAAAGTTAATTATATAGATAGGTTAATAAATTACTAATTATAAATTGTCGTCTTTGGCTCTTCCTAAATACGTCATCACGCATCTAAATCCAATATAACACTTAGCAGTATCTTGATACTCGTAAGTTCTTGTTGATGTTTGTAAATAATACCCAACATCTTTCCATGAACCTCCTCTAATTACTTTTCTTTTTAATGAAGGAGGATCATTTTCTTTAGCGTCATACATGTAATCTGGATTTAAATCATGTGCAAAATTATATGCAGACTCATCAAATGCGTTACTTGTCCACTCTGCAACATTTCCAGCCATACAATATAATCCAAAATCATTGGGATTGTAAGAATTAATTTTTACAGTATGGAATCCACCATCATCTATGTAGTTCCCTCTCATAGGCTTGAAGTTACCTAAGAAACAACCTCTACTATTTCTAATATAAGGCCCACCCCAAGGGTAAGGACTTAAGTCTAAGCCACCTCTTGCAGCCCATTCCCACTCCGATTCAGTAGGTAGTCTAAAGTCATTAACTATGGCTGAGCCATTACCAATTAAAAAACTTTCTAATAATTGAGTTCTCCAGATACAAAACGCAGTAGCCTGTTTCCATGAAACACCTACAACAGGATAATCATCATATGCCGGGTGCCAAAAATAATTTTTAGTCATTGGCTCGTTAAATGAGTATGTTAAATCATGTATCCAAGCAAGTGTGTCAGGGTAAACATTTATAACATCTCTCATAATAAACTTAGATCTATCCATACTAAACGCATGATCTTCTGAATCACGGCTTTCTCTTTTAGCAGCTCTTCTATAATCTATCCAATAGTACTCGTAGTTTAGTTTACGAGCATCTAACTCTCTTCTTCTATAAAATCTTTCAGCAGGAGAATAAAACATAGGTTCTAAAGCTTCTCTTGCTTCAGGTTCATCCCATTTTAGTTTAGTATACCAATCTAATAATGGGGGATCAATTTCTTCTCCATAATCATTTTCTGCTATAGAAAATGCTTCTTCATCAACTTCTTCAGCCATAATTCTTCTAGCCATAGAATCTCTTACCCAATAAACAAACTGTCTATATTCGTTATTAGAAATTTCTGTCTGATCCATATAAAATGCTTGAACCGATACAGTTCTTGTTTGTGCTGTTAAAGAATATGGTACATCTTGATCTGATGGACCCATATTATAACTACCCATTGGTATGAATAACATCCCAAATGGATCTGGTTGATACCACTCCTCTCTTCCTTGCACACCAATCAACTCTCCATTCCCTTTGCTACAAGCATAAAGAACAACTACTGCTAATAATATTAATATTCGTTTCATGTTACCTCCTTCTTTAATTCTACTTAATATAAAGTAGTGAAATCGTTTTTAAAGTTAACGACAAACTGAGTTTTAACGTATAGTTTTAATTAAGGTTACGTATTTTTATAAAAATCTTACTGAATGATAAACCTCTCTTTTAGCTGGCTTAGATATATTAGTACAATATTTAACCATAAATTCTAAACTTCCGCTACTATGATCACCTAAACTAGACATTGTAATATCATAAGACGCTCCAATTTTAAGCCCAGGTAACTGTGGAATATTTACACCTGCAAGCACTGCTATTGCATCTTCGATTCTATAAGAAACGCCTCCCCAAACTAATTTATTGTACATCACAAGTGCATTTATATCTAATTGAGTTGAAGCTGCATCAGTTTTTGCTAATATAGATGGTTTTAAAACCCACTTTTGAGCTCCTCCTGACATATCCCAATCATAACCTGCCATAATATAATAATGTCTAGATTGAGCAAAGTTTAATGCACCTGTACCTGTGCCACCATCAGCAACATCTTGCAATTCAGATGCAGTTAAGTGCAACGTTGAAATACCAACATACATTTTATTAGGTATGTTATAATACAATCCCATTCCTAAATCAAATGTTCCAGCTGAAGTCCCTCCATTTGGAATTGATGGATCAAAGTTTGGATCATCAACAGCTATAAAGTCAGAACCAAAAGACTTACTTAAATATCCACCTTCAACACCAATCCCTAAAGATCCTGGCCCTAAAGTTAAATGATAAGAATATGCTAGTTTAGCGACTAAAGAAGTCTCAATACCTAGCTTATCTTGAAAAACAGTCAACCCAACACCATGCTTACTAAATAATAGAGCATCAACACTGAACAAATTTGTTGATGGATGGCCATCAAACCCTGTCCATTGTGTTCTACTTAAAAAAGTTCCACAAATACCTCCGTTAGCACCAGCATAACCAGGATTTACACTCAATTTATTAAACATATTCTGAGTGAACTGAGCATCTTGCTGAGCAAAAGCAACCATTCCTGTAAAGAATAAAGCAGCAGAAACAATATATTTCTTCATAATTGTGACTAGTTTTCTAGTTAATTAATAATAGTTATAACACATCTTAGTCGGCTAAGATAAATAAAAAAATATTTTTACCAAAAACTTTTTCAACTTTTAATTGTTAATTACATGTTAATAAGTTGATTTTAAAGTAATTTTTGAAAAGTTTGCCACCATCTATCTGGCATTTCATTATTGCAAGCTGTTTGATAATCTTTATAAGAGCATGGAACTAAAAGATGTCGTTCGTATTTTATTTTTTGGTGAGCAGGATAAGGCACGTCCATCCACCAGCGCTCACTTTTATCACTCTTATAGAAAACCAATTCATTTTCTCCTTCCTGAATATTGACTATATATTTGGTATATGTTTTTCTTGAACCAATAGGAAAATCTTTTTTTCTATTTACTACACCATCTACCACATACCAAATCATCTGAGCCACCAAATGTGAAGTTTGGCCATTTACATCCATCTCTGAATTTACTTCATGAAATCCAATAGAGGTTAACTTATCACTAAGTCCTGCATATCTTGCAATTTGACAAGCCTGCTCTCCATAGAATCCATTTGGAGATGCATTATTATTCCCTGGGGCTTCGGACTGACGAATAGATGAGACATCAAAGCTAAGCATATCTGCATTTCTTACAATAGGCTCTACTTCTTCAATACTACTCTGAACTTGGCCCAATCTATAAACATCGAAGTATAGCTTATTCATTAAATCAATTTCAGATTTATCTACAAAATAACTCTGATAACCAATATTGCTATAATTAAATAAAAAGTTTGGTTGATGAAGAATGATTTTTGTTAAAAAGTTGTTAGAATTTATTTCTTCATCAGGTTCCCCTAAATTTAATTTAGAATCTACAGAAACTAGATTAACAGTTTGTTCTAAATTTTTGTATGCCAAAAAATTAGCATAGGTTAAATCCTGCCCTCCACCTATAGTGATTGGGATAACATTATTTTTTATCAATTCTTCTAAAATTGAACTTAATGCAAAATAAGTATCATTTAGAGTAGCTCCACTTTTTAGATTACCTAAATCAACTATCTTTAAGTCATTAGAAACACGAACTAACCGATATAAATATTTACGGATTTCATTTGCTGCCAACCCACACCCTTTATTATTATCTGAAGCCCTATCATCATCAACTCCAATAATTGCAATTTTATATTGACTTAAATCCGGATCAGTTTCAGTTGAAATTGAATTTAAGAAGCAATTATCAGTATAATTAAACTTTAAATCGCCTTGTGCAAGACTAACTGGCTCTAAGTATTCCGAAAAATTCATCTGAGAATTTATTAATAAACGGTAATTAAATTACTTCTTTTTTGCTTTCTTTTTCTTGGGTGTTTTTTCTTCTATTAATTTTTTAGCTTGCTCTAAAGTAAAATTTTCAACATCTGTATCTTTTCCTAGTTCTACCTTAATTTTACCTTTAACGAGATTAAATCTTCCCCATCTTGCTTTTTGAAGTGAAATCCCCTCTTCTTCCCAATTGTGTATGTACTTTTCTATTTCTTTTTGTTTTTTATCTTCAATCAATTGAGCAATATCTTGATTTGATAAATTATCAAAGTCATACTTCTTATTAACGTTAATAAACATTCCGTTCCATTTAATAAAAGGACCAAACCTTCCTACTCCTTTTTGAACAGGCATATTTTCATAGCTAGCAATTGGAGCTTCTGCTTTACGTTTTTCTTCTATCAATTCAATTGCTCTTTGTAAATTAACCGATGACAAGTCTTCATCCTTGGGAATTGAAACAAAACTATCAGCAAATTTTACATAAGGTCCAAATCTTCCCTGAGAAACAACAATCTCTTCTCCTTCAAAATTTCCTAAGGCTTTTGGAAACTTAAATAGCTCAAGAGCTTCTTCAAGCGTAATAGTTTCTATTGTTTGGGTTCCTTGTAAGCTTGCAAACTTTGGCTTTTCCTCATCTTCTGTTTTTCCTATTTGAATCATTGCTCCAAACTTTCCAATTCTTGCAATAACTTCCTTTCCAGATTCTGGATCTATCCCTAAAGCTCTTTCACCTGAAGCTCTATCAGCATGTTCTAGTGTATATTCTATATTTTTATGGAAAGGAGTATAAAACTCCTCAATCATTTTGTTCCATTTTTTTTGACCAATAGCTATTTCATCAAATTGTTCTTCTACCCTAGCTGTAAATCCATAGTCCAATACTTTATTAAAATTCTCAACTAAAAAGTCTGTAACTATTGTTCCAATATCAGATGGAAACATTTTCTTTTTCTCAGCACCAAATATTTCAGACTTAACTTCATCAGAAATATTGCTGTTTTTAAGGGTAAGAACTGTATAATTTCTTTTTTCCCCATCTCTATTCTCCTTTACAATATATCCTCTTTTTTGAATTGTTGAAATTGTTGGCGCATAAGTAGATGGTCTTCCTATTCCTAACTCTTCCAATTTACGAACTAAGCTTGCTTCAGTATATCTTGCTGGGTGATGTGTATATCGCTCAGAAGCAACAATTTCATCTAACAATAAATTTTCTCCTTCTTTTAACGGAGGTAACATTCCGCTATCCTCATCCACATTTTCATCATCTGTAGATTCTAAATAAACTTTTAAAAACCCTTCAAACAATAAAACCTCTCCTCTTGCAACAAATTTTTCATCTGCTGAAGAAATAGCTATATTTACAGTTGTTTTTTCAAGTTGTGCATCACTCATTTGAGATGCAATTGCTCTTTTCCAAATTAAATCATACAATTTAACTTGTTGAGATTCTCCTGAAATGGAACTTGCATTAAAATAAGTTGGTCGAATTGCTTCGTGTGCTTCTTGTGCTCCTTTTGATTTTGTAGCATATTTTCTCACCTGAGAAAATTCACTTCCGTAAGCTTTAGTAATTTCAGCTTTAGCTGCCCCTATTGCTTCATTAGAAAGATTAACAGAATCTGTTCTCATATATGTTATCTTCCCAGATTCATACAAACGCTGAGCAACTGACATTGTTTGAGAAACTGAAAACCCTAATTTTCTACTTGCTTCTTGTTGTAAAGTAGATGTTGTAAAAGGAGCTGCAGGTGATTTTTTAGAAGGTTTTGTTTCTAAACTTTCAACACTAAAATTTGCCGACTTACATTTTTCTAAAAATGTTTCTGCTTCTTTTTTTGTTTTAAATCGTTTTGGAAGTTCAGCTTTTAATACAACTTTATTTTCTAATATAAAATTAGCAACAACTCTAAAAGATGATTCGTAGTTAAAATTTTGAATCTCTCTTTCTCTTTCTACGATTAATCGAACAGAAACAGACTGAACTCTACCAGCAGATAATGATGGTTTTACTTTTTTCCATAAAACTGGAGAAAGTTCATAGCCTACCAATCTATCTAGAATTCGTCTAGCCTGCTGAGCATCAACTAAATCTTTATTTATTTTTCGAGGATTCTCTACCGCCTTAGTAATAGCAGATTTTGTTATCTCATGAAAAACTATCCTTTTTGTTTTATCTTCTTTTAATCCTAAAGCTTCTAATAAATGCCATGAAATTGCTTCCCCCTCACGATCCTCATCGGATGCTAGCCATACCATATCAGCAGCTTTAGCTAATTTCTTTAATTCAGATACAAGTTTTTTCTTGTCTGTTGGTATTTCGTATTGAGGTTCAAATCCATTTTCAATATCTATTGAAATATTTTTACCTGGCAAATCGCGAATATGACCAAAACTGGACATCACAGTAAAATCTTTTCCTAAAAACTTTTCAATAGTTTTTGCCTTTGCGGGTGACTCAACAATTACAAGATTCTTTGCCATATATGTAGAAGATAATCTATTTTTAACTTAAAAATTTTACAAAGAAATAGAATAATATCTGTCATTTCCAAATTATTGCCCTTACATCTTCTACTTATATTATATATAATATAAAAGAATTTTCAAAAGGTGTTATGTCATTTTGTCATTAAACTTAATTTTTAACTAACTTTGCATCCTATTATTTTAATAAGATATGGAGGGAGTAAATAAAGTAATTGATGAAGCTGCTCAAGGCTCGTTAACGATTATAGAAAGTAAAAATAAAGATGGAAGGAAAGTATACATTGAGAGCTATGGCTGTCAGATGAACTTTTCTGATAGTGAAATAGTCGCATCTATATTAACAGACAAAGGATTTACAACTACTCGAAACCTAGAAGAAGCTGATGTTGTATTTGTAAACACTTGCTCGATAAGGGAAAAAGCAGAAACTACTGTAAGAAATCGTTTAAAATCGTTTAACAAAGCAAAAAAGCAAAAGCCGGAAATGATTATCGGTGTTTTAGGATGTATGGCTGAACGATTAAAATCAAAGCTACTAGAAGAAGAAAAATTAGTTGATATTGTAGTTGGTCCTGATGCATATCGAGATTTACCAAACCTTGTTAATCAAGTTGATGATGGAAAAAAGGCTGTAAATGTTATCCTTTCGAAAGAAGAAACTTATGCTGACATAAATCCAGTTCGATTATTAAGTAATGGCGTGACAGCTTTTATTTCAATTACTCGTGGCTGTGACAACATGTGTACATTCTGTGTTGTTCCTTTTACAAGAGGTAGAGAAAGAAGTAGAAATCCTGAAAGTATAATTAATGAGGCAAAATCTCTATTTAACGAAGGATATAAAGAAGTGACATTACTAGGCCAAAACGTTGACTCCTATTTATGGTACGGTGAAGAAGGACTGAAAAAAAATTATGAAAACCTAAGTGAAGAAGAAAAAAGCAAGAGTACAACATTTGCACAGTTGATGGAGAAAGTTGCGCTAATCAGTCCAAAACTTAGGGTAAGATTTTCAACTTCTCATCCAAAAGATATTAGTGATGAATTTTTGCATATTATGGCTAAATATGAAAACATATGCAACTACATTCATTTACCTGTTCAAAGTGGAAGCTCTAGGGTTTTAGATATAATGAATAGAGGATATACTCGCGAATGGTATTTAAGTAGAATAGATACGATTAAAAAAATCATTCCTGACACTTCAATTTCATCTGATATTATTGCTGGGTTTTGCTCTGAAACAGAAGATGAGCATGAAGAAACTTTATCAATGATGGAGTATGTAAAATATGATTTTGCATATATGTTTTCTTATTCAGAACGTCCAAACACATTGGCTCAACGTAAATTCGAGGATGATGTTGATGAGCAAATAAAAAAAAGAAGATTGAGTGAAATTATTGAACTTCAAAACCAACATTCTTTATACCGAAACCAACAACATGTCGGAAAAACGTATGAAGTGTTAATTGAAAGTTATTCAAAAAAATCTAAAGAAGATTTATATGGGCGAACTCCACAGAACAGTGGAGTTGTTTTTCCAAAAGGGAATCATAAAATTGGTGATTACATAAATGTACACATTGATAGCTGCACAGGCGGAACATTAATAGGAACAGTAGTATAGGATATAAATCATGGATATACAGCAAATAAAACAACGTTTTGGAATAATAGGTAGTTCTCCAGCTTTAGATAGAGGACTAAATATTGCAGCACAAGTTGCATTAACAGATTTAGCTGTTTTAATTAGTGGTGAAAGTGGAACTGGCAAAGAGGTTATGCCTCAAATTATTCATCAACTAAGCTCTAGAAAACATAATAAATACATCGCTGTTAACTGTGGTGCAATTCCTGAAGGAACAATTGACTCTGAATTATTTGGTCATGAAAAAGGAGCTTTTACTGGAGCTCATGATTCGCGTAAAGGGTACTTTGAAGTTGTTGATGGAGGAACTATTTTTTTAGATGAAGTTGGAGAGTTACCAATTACAACCCAAGCAAGATTATTAAGAGTTTTAGAAACTGGAGAATTCATTAAAGTTGGTTCTTCAAAGGTTTTAAAAACAAACGTGAGAATTGTTGCTGCTACTAATGTTAATATTCCAGAAGCAATAAAGAAAGGAAAGTTTAGAGAAGATTTATTTTACAGACTAAACACTGTTCCTATTCAACTTCCACCATTAAGGGAGCGTAAAGAAGATATACATTTATTATTTAGAAAATTTGCTGCTGATTTATCTGCAAAATACAGGATGCCTTCAATTTCACTAGATAATGAAGCGATCGAACTTCTAATTAATTATAAATGGCCTGGAAATATTAGACAACTTAAAAATGTTGCCGAACAACTATCTGTTATTGAAAGCTCTAGAAATATTACTGCAGAAATAATTTCAAAATACTTACCAAAAGATAACTCTACTAATTTACCTGCTATTTATCAGGGTAGTGATAAAGCCGATTTATCAGAAAGAGATATATTATATAAAGTGTTATTTGACTTGAAAAGTGATGTTACTGAATTAAAAAAATTAGTTTTTAGCATTATGAATAATCAGGACAGTAAAACCATAGATAACGAAAAAAATACTGCTTTAATTAAAAGCATTCAACATCTTTATACAAATACAGAGAGTTCTCAAATTACTAAAGAGGAAGAGTCAGAAATTTACAAACCACAAATTATTTCACCTGACTCTGGAATTACTCAACATGAAGAAGTTGAAGAAGAATCTTTATCTTTAGCTGATAAAGAAAAAGAAATGATTTTAAAAGCTTTAGAGAAGTATAATGGAAGACGTAAAAATGCTGCAACCGAATTAGGAATATCTGAAAGAACACTTTACAGAAAAATAAAAGAATATAAAATTGACAATTGAAATTTTCTAAAAAACATATAATTCTAGTTGTATTAATAGCTTTTAATGGTTTTGCTTGTAAAGTAAATTATTCTTTTACTGGAGCTTCTATCCCAGAAGATGTTAAAACTGTTTCTGTTAAAACTTTTGAAAATTTTGCTCCCTTAACAAATCCAAACTACCCACAATTATTTACAGAAGCATTAAAAGATATATTCCTTTCTCAAACAAACCTGAGCTTAATTTCAACAAATGGAGATTTACAATTTGAAGGATCTGTAACAGATTATAAAATTACATCTGTTGCAATACAAGGAAATGAAACCGCTGCTCTAAATAGACTTTCAATTACAATAAATGCTAAGTTTACAAATACTAAAGATAAGATTCAGAGTTATGAATCAAAATTTACTCGATTTGCTGATTTTAGTAGCTCTTCCAGTCTTTCTTCAGTTGAAGATGAATTAATGAAAGAAATAAACACACAAATTACACAAGACATTTTTAATCAAGCAGTAAGTAACTGGTAATGCAAACCAACCACTTCATATCCTATCTTACAAATCCTGAAAGTATTAATGAACTTACAGAAAATAGTGTAAATACATTAACTAATCAATTTCCATTTTGTCAAATAGGTCAAACTTTAAACACGATTTATCTAAATAATAATAACAGCCTACTTTTTGAACAACAATTAAAAAAAGCTGCTATCTATTCAAGCGACAGAAAACGTTTGTTTGAACACATTAACACGAAAACATCAAGCATTGAAGAAAAGCCAGTAACTGATGAAAGTCAAGAAATAGAAGATATTGAAATTAGTAACCCAATAGAGTCAACTGTATTTCAAATTGAACCTGAAATTAAAGTTGCTGAAGAAATTGATCCACTTGAGAAAAATTACATTTCTGCTGCAGTTTCTTCAAGCTACCTTCTAGAAGCTGAAAACGTAATTTCTGAAGAAAAAGTAGAAAAAGAAAAACCTATAGAAGAACCAAAAGAAATTAAACCTGCATTTAACGAAGATGTAGCACATTCATTTAAAGATTGGTTAATACACCTAAAAGGGGACGAGATTTCAAATGATGAAATTAAAACTACTACTACTAAAAAGAAAATACATTTAGACGTAATTGATAAGTTTATTCAAGAAGATCCACAAATTAAGCCTAAAAAATCCGAATTCTACTCTTCTATTAATATGGCAAGACTGAGTGTAGTTGATGATTCGGATATGGTAAGTGAGACGCTAGCCCTTATATATGTTGAGCAAGGCAATTATAGCAACGCAATTAACACTTATCAAAAATTAAGTTTGAAAAATCCAGAAAAAAGAAGTTATTTTGCCAACCAAATTAAAATTTTGAAACAAAAAATTAAGTAGATGTTTACATTAATCACCGTTTTAGTAATAATTGTATGTGTATTGTTATTACTTATTGTACTAATTCAAAACCCTAAAGGTGGTTTAGATTCAGCTTTTTCTACTAATAACCAAGTAATGGGTGTTAGAAAAACAGCTGACTTTTTAGAAAAAGCAACTTGGACTTTAGGTATTGCTCTTGTTGTATTAAGTATTGCTTCTGCTGCTGTTAACCCAGCAAGAACAGTTGATACTGAAACAGGTAGTCAATCGATTATCCAAGAACAAATTGACGAAAAAGCTCTTCCTGCTCAAAATGTTCCTCAGAACATTAATGGTGCTCCTCTTCCTGCTGAACAGCAACCTGCTAGTTCAGAAGAAGATGCAACTGAAGAATAGGAAACTATAATGATATGTAAGAAATGTCAGTTAGGTTAATTCTAACTGACATTTTTTTTGTCCAAAAACTGCAAATATGTCTTGATTAACCTATTGGCACAAATTATGACTAATCAGAAAACTGATAATATAAATTTATAAATCATAAAAAATAAAACAATGTCGATTAACATTAAACCACTTGCAGACAGAGTTATTGTAGAACCTGCTGCAGCAGAAGAAAAAACAGCGGGAGGAATTATTATTCCTGACACTGCAAAAGAAAAACCACAGCGTGGAATTGTTAAAGCTGTTGGAAATGGAAAACCTGATGAGCCAATGACAGTTAAAGTTGGCGACACTGTTCTTTACGGTAAGTATGCTGGAACTGAAATAAGTGTTGAAGGTGGAGATTATTTAATAATGAGAGAAGCGGATATTTTCGCAATTGTTTAATTTTTTAAATTAAAGTAAAATGGCAAAAGATATAAAATTTGATATTGAAGCTAGAGATAGCTTAAAAAATGGCGTTGATAAATTAGCAAATGCTGTAAAAGTTACATTAGGTCCAAAAGGGAGAAATGTAATTATTGACAAAAAATTTGGTGCACCTCATGTAACAAAAGATGGTGTTACTGTAGCTAAAGAAATTGAGTTAAAAGACCCTATTGAAAATATGGGAGCTCAAATGATTAAAGAAGTAGCAAGTAAAACAGCAGATGATGCTGGTGATGGAACAACTACTGCTACAATATTAGCACAAGCAATTGTAACTGCTGGTTTAAAAAATGTTGCTGCAGGTGCTAATCCAATGGATTTAAAAAGAGGTATTGACAAAGCTGTAATTGCAGTTGTTAATGAATTGAAAAAAATATCAAAAGAAGTTGGAACAGACAATGAAAAAATAAGACAAGTTGCTACTATTTCTGCAAACAATGATGAAGCTATCGGAGCATTAATAGCTGAAGCAATGGAAAAAGTAAAAACAGAAGGTGTAATTACTGTTGAAGAGGCTAAAGGAACAGAAACTACTGTTGATGTTGTTGAAGGGATGCAGTTTGATAGAGGTTATTTATCTCCATATTTTGTTACTGATGCAGAGAAAATGATTGTTGAAATGGAACAACCTTACGTGTTGATTTACGACAAGAAAATCTCTAACATGAAAGATTTACTACCTGTCTTAGAGCCAGTTGCTCAATCTGGCAAACCATTATTGATTATTGCTGAAGATGTTGATGGTGAAGCATTAGCCACATTAGTTGTAAACAAAATTAGAGGTGGTTTAAAAATAGCTACAGTTAAAGCTCCTGGTTTTGGAGATAGAAGAAAAGCAATGTTAGAAGATATTGCAATATTAACTGGTGGAACTGTAGTTTCTGAGGAAAGAGGTTTTAAATTAGAAAACGCTACCTTAGATATGCTTGGTACAGCAGAAAAAATTAGCATAGATAAAGATAACACTACGATTGTAAATGGAGCTGGAGAGAAAGATGCAATTTTGGGTAGAGTAAACCAAATTAAAGCCCAAATTGAAACAACTACTTCCGATTACGATAGAGAAAAATTACAAGAACGTTTAGCTAAATTAGCTGGTGGTGTAGCTGTATTATATGTTGGAGCTGCTACTGAAGTAGAGATGAAAGAGAAAAAAGACAGGGTTGACGACGCACTTGCTGCAACTAGAGCTGCTGTAGAAGAGGGAATTGTTCCTGGTGGAGGTGTAGCATTAATTAGAGCTGAAAGTGCCTTAGACGGAATGAAGGGTGTAAACGACGATGAAACTACAGGTATTGCAATTGTAAGAAGAGCTATCGAAGAACCTTTAAGACAAATTATTATCAACGCAGGAGGAGAAGGTGCTGTTGTGGTTCAAAAAATTAGAGAAGGCAAAGGTGACTTTGGATATAATGCAAGAACAGAAGAATATACAAACATGTATGAAGCTGGTGTTATTGACCCAACTAAAGTAACTAGAGTCGCTCTAGAAAATGCTGCATCTATTGCTGCATTATTACTAACTACAGACTGTGTGATTACTGACGAACCAAGTGAAGATGGTGCAGGAGGAAATCCAATGGCAGGAATGGGTGGCGGAATGCCAGGCATGATGTAAAATTTTATAACCAAAAAAAATCCCGGTCATTTATGCCGGGATTTTTTTTGCTCAAACAATATATATTCACATAATACCGTTATGTAAATATTATCAAAAACTAGCCTATAAATAAATTCTACTTTATTAATATTTAATTTTTTAAACTTATGAAAAAAGTAGTTTTGTTAACACTAACCTCAGTATTTATATCAAGTTTTTATGGGCAAACTGAAACTAATTTAACCAATACTGAAAAATTGAAGTTTGGCTTTAGTGCTGGCGGTAATTATTCTCATTTAATTGCAAAAGGTTCATCTAAGGACCTAAATAAAGATATTAGCAATAAAGCTGGATTAAGGTTAGGACTATTGATGGATTATAATATTTCTGACAAGTTATTTATTTCGCCTAAAGCGGAACTTTCATTTAATAATTCCCAACTTCATTTTTATTCAATAGACAGTAAAAATTTGTCTTTTTCTTTAATGCCTGTTAGTCTTGAATTTATGACACATATTGCCCTTCGAATAGGGAAGCCTTACATTTATTTTGGCCCAAATATTAGAATCCCAATCTCATTTCAGGAAAGTTCTGAAACAACGATAAAGACAGTTACAAATTTCGGGGTAGACCTAGGATTAGGAATTGAAAAAATTACTAAGTTTTTCACTTTTGCTCCAGAGCTAAGATATTCATTTGGTTTATCAAAGATCCATCAATATATGGATCATTTATATTTCAATAATATCTCTTTAATATTAAATTTCAAATAAAAAAAAGGAGCTTTAACATTGTTAAAGCTCCTTTTTTAATAGACGATATAATAATATTAATAGTATTTATGTCTGTTATCTTTAACTCCAAACTTTTCCTTTAATGACTCTAAAGTTCTGTTACTATTATTACTATAAAGCTGCTCTAACTGCATTTTAGCAGCACTATAATCTGTAATTTCTTCAGCAGAAACAACATCATCAACCATAATTACAAATACTCCTGTTTGCCCTTCTAAAGGAATACTCATCTGCCCTTTTTGTAAAGTCGGAACCATACCAATAATTCTAGGTTCTTGTCCCATACCAGGAACTGAATAACTTGCAAAAGTTACATTTTTAGCATTTTCAACTTGTCCTCCAACTTTAGTTGCTAAATCTTGTAAACTTGTAGCTCCTGACATTTCAGTCATGAATTGTTGTGCTTTTTTAGCTTTTTTAGCTCCCAATTCAATTTGTATCTCTACTTGAGCCATTGGTGCAACACCCTCTTCCTTAACCTCAGATAAGTGAGCAACTACAAACGATTTTTCAAACTGAAATGGAGCAGAAACTGATCCTTTTTCATTATTAAATGCCCAACGAATCAATTCTCTTGGAGAATCTAATCCTGCTATAGTTTTATCATTTACTTTTATTTCAGCAACTCTTTTAAGAAGATCTCCACTTTCTGTCGCTTTAGTAAAGTTAGCTGAAGAGTTGTTTTCTGAATAAAAAGCACTAGCTTGTGCAAAAACAGCATCATAAGTTTCATTACTAGGCTCAATATTTCTTACAATTGTACCAACTTGTACTTTTCTTACTTTTTCACCTTGATCTTGTATTTCAATTAAGTGAAATCCAAATTGAGTTTGAACAATTGTTAAATCGCCTTTCTTACCGTTAAAACAAGCGTCATTAAATTGAGGAACCATTTGCCCTTCCTTAAACCATCCTAAATCACCACCTTCAATAGCTGATCCAACATCTTCAGAAACTTCTTTTGCAATTTCAGCGAAATTTCCACCTTTCTCAATCACATTTTTGATGCTATCTAATTTTGCTTCTAACAATGTATCTGTAGGTTGCTGAGTTGTTTTTAATAATATGTGTCTGGCTTTTACTGAATCAGGAACCATTTTAACGTTAGATAACTTAGCTATAACAAAAGCATTTCCTTCTTCATAAGGACCAACCATTGTTCCGACTTCAGCAAAAAAGAAACCTGAATCATTTACACTTGGCATATTAGCTTCTGAATAATAATTTGCATCAAAAGGCACATCAGAATTAAACATTACATAAGCTGAATCATTTGTTGAAGCTTTGTATTCAGTATATGTTTCGTCAATCCATTTTTTTGTTTCTGCAATATCAGATTCTGAAGCAACTACATCGTACTTAATGTATTCGATTTCTCTAGAAGCATCTTGTTTAAATTCATTTTTGTGTTCTGCATAATACGCTTTCTTCTCATCTTCAGTTACTGTAATAGAACTATCTGCAACTGTAAAATATCTTTTTGCAACAAACTGAATGTTTCTTTTTTCATTTTGTTCAATGTAAGTTCTTTTTGATAATACTGCTGGAGCATACATTCCTTTTTTAACCATATTAAAATACTTTGAAGATACTCTCTCTTTCTGAATCCCTTCTTCAAATAACAACCACTGGTTTTTGTTTTCAACTGGCATAGTTTCTAAACTCTTTAAAAACTGTAATACTTGTGCAGAACTAAACTCTCCAGTTTGAGGATTTGAAAATGCTTGTTTAACTTGTGGGTGAGGATCATTACCTTGAACCATATCAAACAACTCTTGTGGACTTACTGACAAACCTAATTCAGAAATTTGACTTCCTAAAACTCTATCTTGAACAATTTCATTCCAAACTTGTTCACGAATAGACTCACGAATTTGCTCAGTAGCTGTAGTTTTATTTTGAGACTCCCAACGAGCAATCCCTTCTTCATATTTTGAATTAAACTCTATTCCTGATATTTGAACATCACCAATTTCACCAATACTATTATTATCGCCAAAAAAAGTTTGACCTGATTTAAACAAGTCTCCTAATATAAATGCAAGCATTGCTACACCTATAATAATCAACAACAACGATGACTTCTCTCTAATTTTACCTATTACTGCCATTTTATAAAAATTATTTGGGTTGCGAATATACGATTGTTGGTTGAAATAAAAAAGAAGAATTTATCTAATTAACAATTAGTTGTTCAGGAAGTTAAGATAAGAAATAAAATTAGCTAATTAAAAGGCCATATCTAATTAATTTTCAGACACTTCTATTGTGATTAATTCAATTTTATTTTCACTCACTTCATTAATAGTTAAAGAATAATTTTTAAATAAAATCACCTCGTCTTTTTCTGGAATACTTTCATGTATATTAATTACAAATCCTCCCAAAGTTTCATAATCCTCAGATTCAGGTAGAGATAGTTTATATTTTTCATTAATATAATCAATCTCTGTTTTAGCAGAAAATTGAAATGTTGTTTCATTTATTTGAATATCAACCAATTCTTCAATATCATATTCATCTTCAATTTCGCCAAATATCTCTTCGACAATATCTTCCATAGTTATTAATCCCGAAGTTCCTCCAAACTCATCTACCACTACCGCCATACTTCTTCTAAGCTTAATAAATTGCTTTAAAATCTCATTAGCTGGCATAGATTCTGGGATAATTGCTACTGGCAACAAAATTGATTTTATTGTTTCTGGCTTTTTAAATAACTCTAAAGAATGAGTATACCCAATAATATGATCAATATTATCTCTATAAATTAATATTTTAGACAACCCTGTTTCCAAAAATTTTTCTCGTAAATTTTCAATCGACTCTTCAACATTCATAGCAATTATTTCGGTACGATGAATCATACATTCTCTTGCTTTTACTTCTGAAAAATCTAATGCATTTTTAAAAATTTGTATTTCGTGTTCAATCTCTTCTCCTTCTTCTTGACGCTCTTGAATGTCCATTACGAAATGTTCTAAATCAATTTTAGAAAATGCCATATTACTATCTGAAGTATCTATTTTAAATAATCTAAGAATAAAATTTGAAAGCCCTATTGTTAGATAATTGAAAGGGTAAATTATTATATAAACTATTTTTAGCGGAACAGCAGCAATAGTTAAAGTTCTATTTGGGTTAATTCGTAATAAAGCCTTTGGTAAAAACTCAGCAAAAAACAAAACAAACAAAGTAGATAATAGAGTTTGTATTAACAGGACAACAACCTCGCTATTGGTAAATTGAAAAATGATTGGCTCTAAAATTTTAGCCATTAGCATACCGTAAATAACCAAAGCAATGTTATTTCCTAATAGCATAGCACTAATAAACTTTGCTGGATTTTGTATGAAACTAGAAAGTATTTTTGCAGGTAAACCTCCTTGCTTTTTATCTAGCTCAATCTTCAATTTGTTGGCTGAAACAAAAGCAATTTCCATTCCTGAAAAAAAGGCTGAAAAAAACACTGCTAAAAAAAGGAAAAAAAGAGTTAGCGTCATATTTGAATTATCAACTTTTTAAAGCTAAAGATAAGATATAATTTAATTTTCTGACTCATGCTTTTCAATGTTTCTTCGTTGTCTTCTTCTTAAAAGAAAAAGAAATACAGCTAAGATACAAAACACATAAAAAAACAACGCATCCATAAATCCAAGTGTAATTAATTTAAATGTTCCAATAATTATACAGCAAGCTGCAATTACTATCCACATTAACTCTAAAAATCGAATTACTTTATACATATTTTATTTTTTTTGAATGGTATCGTTTTCTTCTTTTATGTTTATTATTCCTTTAATTTTTAAGATCTTATACTTTGTAAAATCTTCATTCGCAACAAGTCCTTCTCCCATTAAAATTTCATCAGCAGTAGTAATTTTAACAAACTCGTTGGTATAAATCTTTGCAGAATCTTGTCTCCATATAAGGTGCTCTGTATTCAATCGCTCACCTTTTTCATTAACAACTACTACATCATTTTTGGCTTCCATTATATTTTTATCAAGCCTGTTTATGGCGTAATTAGAAGTTAACGTTGTTGTTACTTTTTGAAGGGAATCATAGAATAATACTTCTATCCCCTTTATCATTTCCATATAGCTTTCTTCGCCTTCATATTCTTCCATTTCGGGCGCTTTAACTTTAATTTTTGTATTCCCTTTTTCGGAATAAATTAATTCAATATTCTTTCCTGTTCGAATTGGCTGATTAGCATTTGAAGTTAGTGCGTTAACCTCATTAATATCATTTTTACAGGAACAAACAATCCCGATTATAAAAATAATCGGGATTGTTTTGACTATACTAGAAAATGATAATATCACTTTTTAATCGTTAACTCTAATTGTTGTAGTTTCTCCAATCCAACATTTACAAGTGTAGCTATCACCTTTTTGCTTTCCATAAAAGAATAAATCTTTTGTAGAAGGATAACTAGCAGACGCTCTTGCAATTTTTTTGTTAGCTTCACTTGCTGCATTTCCATCAACAGATTTAGCTTTTTGATATTGGTCAACTGCAGCCCAGTATGCTCCAAATCTTCCTAACTCACCATCATCACAACTTTTTGAGCTATACATGTAAGCATCACCTATCAAAATGTAAGGCTCTCCCCATCCACTTTTTAAACCAGCAGCTTTTTGAGCGTATGATTTAGCAGATGAATAATTTTTAGCATACAAATAAGCTTCTGCAATACTAAATGTAAATGATGCTTTATCTTCATTTGTTTCAGCCATACCTAAAGCTTTTTCAAACCATTCTATTGCTTGAGTATAATCTTTTTTACCCAAGAATAATTTACCCATATTTTCAGCCGATTCTGCAGAAGGATCTAATGGAAATAATGCTTCAGCAGTTTTAGCAAAAATTGGAGCTTCATAACATTTTTTGTACTTCAATAATTTAACAGTGTTAGTTAACCAAGTAACATCTGCTTTATTTGCTTCAAAGTTTTTCTCAGCCAATGGCACTAGTACTTCACAATCTAAATACGGTGCTGCAACACTTTGTATTTTAGCATCTGCATCTGTATATTTCGAATCACCTTTATGGCTAGCACAAATTGTAATCAATCTATCGTATTCTACAACAACTTCTTCTTTAGTTTTTTTATCTGCTTTTTCAAGATTAACAATAGCAAACATTGTTGCTACTAATGTACCTGCAGCGGTTTTATTCCCTCCTAATTCTACTGCTTCATTTAAAGTTGCATAAATTTTATCTAACTCCTTTTTACTATACACTAGCATTGTTTGTCCTTTGTAACCTAATACTTTTGCTCTATCTCCAAACACTTCAATACGTTGATCAAAAATAGAATACATTGTATCTTTATATGCTTTTTGAGATGCAGCATCCTTAGCACTTTTAACCAAACCTTGGTATAACTTTACACCATTGATGTATAAACTTACTTGAGATGCTGGACAAGCTTTGTATGCTTTTTTCCATAAACTTAAAGCCAATTTAGGATCACTTTTCATGTAATCTTTATAAATTAAACTTTCAATACATACAATACTATCTTCTGGAGTCGCACCATATTTACCTTGAGCAAAACTTAGTGTGCTTATTGTTAATGCTAATATTGCTAATCCTAATTTTTTCATTTTACTTATTTTTTAATTCTTAATCGTATTTTCTTTTTATAAACCATCTATCATTAATGGTTATTCCAAAATTAAAGTTTACAAATTTTTCTTCAACTAATCCTGCATCTGTTGTTCCGCGTTTTCCATATTCTAAACCAAAATTTAACCCAGGTATTGCAGAGTCAGTTCTCTTCATTGGTAGAGATAAACCAAAAGTTATGCCATATTCATTTATATTTTTATCGTTAATCGTTAAATAAGATGTTTTATACCTTGCTCCGATTCGATATTTAATTCTTTTAAAGTAGTTATTAAAAGCATCATACTTAGGAATAAACTCAAAACCACCATTAATAGAGTGGCTCATTTTATATTGATATAAATTAGGCTCCGAATTTTGAACCTTATCCCATGCTGTAGTTTTATAGTCTACTAAAACTGTCCATTTATTTTGCTTTTCGAAAGCAATTCCTGCGCCAATCTGAGATGGTAATTCAATAATTCCAGCTTGTTCGTCAACATTTAATATTGTATCTTTTGCTGTACCAAACTCAATATTCCCTGCAAATGTTCTGATAAGATCAGAATCTTTAGATTTTAATTCTCTACCCAAAGTATAAGTTGCCCCTATTGTTAAATTATACTTTTCGTCTTTAGCATTAATAAATGTTTTTTGGTATTGAATTCCAGCATCAAAATTAAAATCTGCTACTGATGATTTTGTTATTTGCCAAGTATTGTATGAACTTGGTAAATTACCATATACTACCTTTTTATCTGCATTTATAGATCCAAATATTAACGAAGCATTAACTCCAAAAGAAACATTTGAAGTTGAATCAATTCTAAATTTAAGAGCATTACCAAAATACACCTTATTTAATCCTCCATCACCTTTGTAATAATAATTAAGGTCAATAGTATCTCCTTCAACTAATGATACACGGTCTGTATTTTGATAATCATAACCAACATTTGAGTAAGGTAACATACCAAATGACATTCCCCATTTATTATTTATTACAGGAAAACCAAAAGCAATATGATCGATGTAAGCGTTGTTTTGAAATTGAGATTGTGTTCCATCACTTAACCAAAGTGCATTATTTGTTACTCCAAACTCAACTGTAGTTATGCTAATTTCAGAATATGATGCTGGATTTAATAAGTTTAATGAGCTATTTGACCTAAAACCTAACCCAGCTCCACCTAAAGCAAAATTCTGATTAAAACTTTCGGAACGAAGCACCCCTATTCCATACTTAGAATAAGGTGAATTTGTTGTAGCTTGACCAAAACCATGAAGCGTTAAAGCCACAATAAATGTTCCTAGAATTAAGTTTTTAAATTTTTGCATTCTCATTTAAAATTTCATTTAGCCCTTTCAGCACAAAAAATTTGTCTGCAAAGATGCGATTTTTTGGCGCTAATTCAAACCTTTCAGCATTTCCTCCTGTTAAAACAATTTTTAAGTCGTCATATTGCCCATCATAAGCATTTATTACTCCTTCTATTTCATGTTTTATACCGTAAAATACACCAGATTTTATTGAGTTTATAGTAGAATCTCCAATAAATTTTGGAGTGTCCTCTTCTTCTAACTCTACTAAAGGAAGTTTGCCTGTAAAATGTTGTAATGCTTTTAATCTCATATTTAATCCTGGAGATATTGCTCCTCCCGAATAATTATTGTTAACATCAATTAAATCAAAAGTTATACAAGTACCTATATCTATAACTAAAACATTGGTGCCCGGAAACAATTTACTTGCAGCGCTAATTACTGCAACTCTATCTTTACCTAATGTAGTTGGAGTAGCGTATAAATTATTAAAAGGCAAATTTGTGTTTCCGTTTAGTGTAAAGAAGTTTGTTTTTTCGGTTAACATTAATTGCAAGGCAGCATCAAAATTTTTAACCTCAGCTATTATTGAATTGACAATATTATATTTATTCAGAAGATTTTGGATATGGTTTGCCGTTAAAGAATCATAATTATTGTTAAAAATAATTTGATTATTAGAGAAAATTGCAACTTTGGTAAGTGTGTTACCTATATCTATGACTAAGTTCATGAAAAAATATTGACCAAAAGTACAAATTGTGCGAATTTTATTTCTCAAAATAAAAATAATTTCTACATTTGCCGACCATTTAATTGGTGCCTTAGCTCAGTTGGTAGAGCAATGGACTGAAAATCCATGTGTCCCTGGTTCGATTCCTGGAGGCACCACTTAAACAAAAACCCTGACTACTTGGTAGTTAGGGTTTTTTTGTGGATTTCTTTCATATTTTCAACCTATTTTAATTCACAAAGGCAACTTAATAAGTTGTAATTCGTCTGAAATAAAAATTAAACGATTAATCGGATTTTTAGATAAAATTTTAACAAATGAAAATATTACTTAGCATAATAACCATATTCGGATTTACTTATTTAAGCTCTGCCCAAGAAAACTCTTTACAAGAATCGTTAAACAAAGCTTTAGCGAAAACAGAAAGCAACAACTCACTAACTAGTTTCGAAGCTTATTTTGATGGTAAACAACAAATCGTTCAGTTAAATTGGTCGAAACAAAACGGACAGCAAATAGCTAATTACACAATTGAAAAAAGTACTGATAAAACTAGCTGGCAAGAATTAGCAAAAATATACGGTGCTGAACATAATAGCGAACCTGTAGATTATTTTCAAACTGACAATCAACCAATGGCTGGTGTTTCTTATTATCGTTTAAAACAAATTAACAACGAAGGTCAAGAAATGTTTTCGAACATTGTGCCTGTTAAATCTAACTTTACAGAAGAAAAGGTTAGCTTATTTCCAGCTGAAGAAAGCAATGAAAAAGTAATTAACCTTTCATTTGACAACATAAAAAAAGAAGGGCAATTATTAGTTGTGCTAAGAGACATTAAAGGACAGGAATTTTACTCTAAAATATTAATGAATGTGCAAGCAGACACAGTGGTTGCCATTCCAATTGAATCATACATTCCTAAAGGTGATTATTTAATAATCGCTTCATCTGAAGATCAGATGTATAGCCAGAATGTGAAGATTCAGTAATACCTAAAGAATACCGTATCAAAAAAGCCTTCAAAAATTAAAGGCTTTTTTTGTTTCTATAGCTAAAATTCTACAATAAATCATTCGCCAAATTCGCCAGTTCGCTTCGCTCTCCTTTTTCTAAGGTGATATGTGCAAATAATTCATGTCCTTTTAAACGGTCTATTAAATAAGAAAGTCCATTACTTTGCTCATCTAAATAAGGGGAATCTATTTGATTAACGTCACCCGTAAATATTATTTTAGTATTCTCACCTGCTCTGGTAATAATTGTTTTTACCTCATGTGGTGTTAAGTTTTGTGCTTCATCTACAATAAAATAAACATCACTTAAGCTTCTTCCTCTAATATAAGCTAATGGTGTAATTTTTATTCGTTCATCATTTTCCATGTCATCAATCAACTTGCGTTTTTTCTCGTTTTCGCCAAATTGATTTTTTATAAATTTTAAATTATCCCAAAGAGGCTCCATGTAAGGCCCAATTTTCTCATTTGCATCTCCTGGCAAATAACCAATATCTCTGTTACTTAATGGCACTATTGGTCGAGCTAAAATTATTTGACTGTATTGGTTTTTTTGAGCAATAGAACTTGCTAATGCTAATAAAGTTTTTCCAGTTCCCGCAACTCCTTGCAAGGCTACTAGTTTTATATTATCATTCAGTAAAGCATGTATTGCAAAGGCTTGTTCAGCATTTTTTGGTTTAATGCCATATACATATTCTTTTTCCACTCTTTCTAATGAAAGTGTCAACGGATTATAAAAAGCTAAAGCGGAGCTTTTTCCATTTTTTAAAATGTAAAAACAATTCTTCTTAAACTCAACTCCTTTTATTTCAGGGTTTTCTATTGTTCCCCCATTAAATATTTTTTTTATCATTTCAGCATCAACGTCTTCTATCACGTTTTTGCCAGTCTCAACCAGCCCTTTAATATCTTGTATTTTCCCTGTTAAATAATCTTCCGATGGCAAATCTAATGCCTTCGCTTTAAGCCTTAAGTTTATGTCTTTAGTAACCATTACAACTTCTCTTTCTGGATATTCTTCTTGCAAAGAGATGGCTGCATTTAAAATTTTATGATCTGCTTTATTATCATCAAAAATAAACGTAGCATCACGGTTTGTTTTTTCGTGATGCATAATGACTTTAAACTTCCCTTTTCCAGGCCCATTTAAGTTTACCCATTTTTGAAGTGTATTATGCCCACTAATTTTATCTAAAAAACGAATAAACTCTCTTGCCGAAAAGTTTTTGGTATCATTCCCTTTTTTAAAATTGTCTAGCTCTTCTAACACCGTAATTGGTATTGCTATATCATTATCATCAAAATTATTAATTGCATTATGGTCGTATAAGATAACTGAAGTATCTAACACATAAATTCTTGTAGATTTTTTCTTTGCCATATTTTCTGTTTTAATAAAAAGTGAATATGATATTTTATTTCCCAATTATTTGATATAGGAAGTTAACTAATTATTAAACAAATATTAATACCCATAATCATTATTAATTAACATTATTAAAACTGAGAAATAACAAAGCTCAACCAGAAGGTTACAGTCTTTTACTAACAGTTAAAAACTTGAATAACATTTCTTACCATTTTCAGCAGTGTTAAAATTTTGAATAGTTAACTTTGTATTCTAAATTTTTTGAAAATGAGTACTAAAAAAGTTGCCCTTTTAATTCTTGATGGTTGGGGATGCGGAAACAAAACTAAATCTGACGCTATTTTTAATGCAAACACGCCTTTTTATGATAGCTGTTTGCAGAATTACCCAAACTCATTTTTAAAAACTTTTGGAGAGCATGTTGGCTTACCTGAAGGTCAAATGGGAAATTCTGAGGTTGGCCATTTAAATATTGGCGCAGGACGGGTAGTTTATCAAGACTTTGCAAAAATTAATAAAGCAGTAAAAGAAAACACCATTAACGACAACCCAACTTTGATTGCAGCTCTTAAACATGCTGAACAAAATAATGTTAATGTACATTTTATAGGGTTGGTTTCTAACGGAGGGATTCACTCTCATCAAAAGCATTTATACCGTTTATGTGAAATAACAAATAATTACGATGTAAATGGTTATGTTCATGCTTTTACTGATGGTAGAGATTGTGATCCAAAAAGCGGATTAGACTTTATTAAGATTTTAGAAAAAAAACTATCTGGAACTAATTGTGAAGTTGCTTCGGTGGTTGGTCGTTACTATGCAATGGATAGAGATAATCGTTGGGAAAGAATTAAATATGCTTACGATTTAATGGTAAATGGAATAGGAGAACATTCAAATAATCTTACCCAAAGTATTGAAAAATCTTATGCTAACAATGTAACGGATGAATTTATAAAGCCAATAGTTAAAGTTGACGAAACTGGAAATGCAATTTCTATCATTCAGCCAAATGATGTAGTAATCTGTTTTAATTTTAGAACAGATAGATGTAGAGAAATTTCAATTGCTTTAACACAAAAAGATATGCATGAACAAAACATGCACACACTTCCTTTGTATTACGTTACCATGACTAATTATGATAAAACGTTTAAAAACGTTCATGTAATTTATGATAAAGACAATTTAGCAAATACACTTGGTGAAGTTTTAGAACAAAACAATAAAACCCAAATTCGTATTGCTGAAACAGAAAAATACCCACATGTAACCTTTTTCTTCTCTGGTGGAAGAGAAAAACCATTTGAAGGTGAACAAAGAATTTTGGTGAATTCTCCAAAAGTTGCAACCTACGATTTACAACCAGAAATGAGTGCTGAAGAAGTTACTACGTCTATTATCGAAGCAATACATAAAAGCGATACTGACTTTATTTGCCTAAACTTTGCAAATCCTGATATGGTAGGGCACACAGGGGTTTATTCTGCTATTGTAAAAGCAGTAGAAAAAATTGATAATTGTGCCCAACGTGTTGTTGAAGCTGGATTAGAAAATGATTACTCATTTATTATTATTGCTGATCATGGAAACGCTGATTTTGCAATAAATGATGATGGCACTCCAAATACTGCACATAGCACTAATCTTGTTCCTTGTATTTTAATTGATAAGGATTATAAGACATTGAAAGATGGGAAACTTGGTGATATTGCGCCAACAATATTAAAATTAATGAACATTAATGCTCCTAAAGAAATGGATGGAGTAAGTTTAATTTAAAACTACCTCATTACATTTACAATTCCTCTTTGTTCAATTTCTTCTCCATCAAAGTTAATTGCTTTGATGAGATAAACATAGGTGTCATTTTTTACAAATTCCCCTTTATAACTTCCATCCCATGAAATTTCTATATCATCAGAATAGAATATTTCATTTCCCCAACGATTAAAAATGTAAATCTCAAATTGGTCTATACCCATTCCTTTAATAAAAAACACATCATTAATTCCATCAATATTTGGGGTAAATGCATTTGGAACATAAAAATAAATATCCGGTTTTATCGTTTTCGTAATTTCATCAGTACAACCAGTTATATCCCTTACAAATAATGAAACAGTCTGTTCTCCTTGTGTTAGGTATGTATAAATTGGATTTAAAGCATTTGATGTATCCTGAAATTCAAATGTCCATAAATGATAAACAATATCGGTAAACGAAGAATCATGAAATTCTACTGTATAATCTGATAAATATTCATAGTTAAAGTTTGCTGTAGGATGCATTTCGTCAAGCGTAATATTTGCTGTTAAATAGTTATTACATCTATCATAAACTACAACATCGTAAGTGGATAACTCATTTACTTTTACTGTTATTGAGTCTGTTGTTCCTAATCCTTTCCAATCATAAATATAGTGGCCTGCACCTCCTTGTGCTTCAACTCCAATTTTAATTTCATCACCTCTACATACTAATGTGTCATTAGTTACTTGTATCGAAAATGGAGGATAAGAAGGTAATGCAACAGTTACTGAAATTGAATCAGTCATTAATGCACAAGTATCTGTTACAACAAAACTATAAACAGTTGTTGAATTAGGATAAACATTGATATTGTTACCTACATAAGTGCTTAGTCCATCAGACCAATTAAAAAATTGAGCAGCAGTATCTCCACCTTTAACAATAGCAGACAAAACTGCTAAATCACCAGGGCAAGCAATCATTAATGTTCCTGTATTTATTACATCTAATGAATCGAAAGGAGGAACTGAAACTAAAATAGTATCAACTATGGTTTTACACAAATCTTGTATTTCAACCCAATAAGTTGAATTTACCAAAGGGCTTACAACTATAGTATCTGTAATTTCTCCAGTACTCCAATCATAAGTAACTGGTCCAATATTGTTTGAGACTGTTGCACTTAAAACTACAATTTCATTAAAACAATTAATAGATTCATCAGGTATATCAACATCTATCCCTGAAACATCAACTGTAATAACAATCGAATCTTGTTGATAAGAACCACAACTATCTTCAGCAGTAATAAAATAAGTTGTTGTTGTTAATGGTGTAGCATCTATTGAAAGAGCGTTTGTAATTCCATTACTCCAAGAATAGTATGAACCAACACCTCCACTTATTTGTCCTGCCACATTTACTGTTAATCCCGAGCATATTGTTGTGTCAAGAGTTAGTATTTCAACAAAAAGTGAATCAAAGTTTGGAACAAACACTTTTACTGAGTCTGTTGCAGTATTTCCACATACATCAGTAGCCAATACATAGTACATTTGCGTTGAGTCTGGACTAACAGCTAGTGAATCACTTTGAACACCTAATGGCATCCAATCAAAAGTAAATCCTCCAATACCAGCTCCACCAATAGCTGAAGCATAAAGTATTAATGAGTCTTGAGGACAATACTTCCCTAAACTGTCTGGTGTCGTAGTTATTATCGGAGAAGGATCAATATATGTTACTTCTGCACTATCAGTTACTGAGTAAATACCACATGTATCAGATGCTGTTACACTATAATGAGTTGTTAAAGTAGGGCTAACCCATATTGTATCAGAGGTTTCACCTGTTTCCCAAAGAATATTAACTCCAGCAATAGGGTCAACCCAAACAGGGACAGAATCCGACAAACAACTAATTGAAGTGTCTGATACAACTAAATTAAATTGTGGATAATCTGCGATATAAAAAGTAATAACAGATGTATCTGTAATCCCACAAATTGTTTGTATTAGCTCAACATTTACTTGTTCATATGGTTCTGCAATTCCATCGTTAATTGCATTGAATGATAAAGTAAGGGTATCTTCCCCTGGAAGAAAAACTATACTATCAGCACTTACAGAATAATCTGCACCTGTAACACTTCCATAAATATTATAATAAAAAATAGAAGTGTCAGTATCGTCACTACGAACAAAATCGATAAATGCTGTACCACAACCCTCATATAAGAGCGAATCACCATTTGCAACATCAACATTTGAACTTAAAGTCACTGTATTACTTGAAAAACTTCCGGCCTCTAAAAAAACACCTGAATCCCATGAAGTATCTGATGCATCTGCTATAGCAATTTTTATATGATATAATTCACCACACTGAACAGCAGATACAGCAGTTAAAACTGTTGTATATCCATCAAACTGAATAGTTTGCGCCGATGTAAAAGGGGTATTGTCAAAATAATATGAAGAATTTACATTTTCATTTACCGAATTTATAGATATAGGTGTTGTTGTTCCTGGTATCAATGCAATATTTGCAGCGCCTCCAGAAAATCCTCCAACAACTCCAGGACCACTTAAAAAAAAGCCAAAAACATCATTAATTGAATTAACATATTCAGGATATTCTTCCGATCCAAAAACATATTTAAACTTTACTGTATCACCAGTAGGAATAAAATCGAACTCTAAAATTGCAGCATCATTTGTTCCAATTCCTGAGCCTTCTAAAATATCTAAATCAGAATCACCCAAACCAAAATTACCCCCACCTAGCTCCTCACTACCAGAATTATTAGGTCCTAAAGCTACATTAACATCTCCAGTAGAAAGAATAATACCATTAGTCAAACCTAAATAAGGTGTTGTTCCTGTAGCATCAAACTCGCCTATTTGATTAAAATCTCCTGAAAAAGTAACATTTGATACAGTAACTCCCGAACCAACTAATATGTTTTGTACATATTGTGTAGGTGTCATAAGTCCTGTATTAACAACTAGTTGAGCCTTTGTGAATACAAAACTAAACAAGATGAATATTGATATTAAAATCCTTTTAATCATGAAGTTACAAAAGTATTGTTAATAGATACTTAAAACAAAAAAAGAAGCCGAAAGGTTGGATTATTATAATTTTTATTAAATCTTAAATTGGATTCCTATTTATTTAAATATTCAGCCAAATATTAACTATTTGTTATTTTATTTAAATCAATTAAAAAGAACATTTGATTCTTATTAAAATAAATATTGAATGTATATTTGTTTTTAGACATAAAACTAAGATCTAGATGAAAAACTATATACAAGAAAACAAGAAAAGGTTTATTGATGAATTAATTGAATTACTAAAAATACCTTCAATTAGTGCCGATTCAAACTATAGTGAACAGACTTTTAAAACTGCCGAAGAAGTAAAAAATAGCTTAATCGCTGCTGGTGCAGATAACGCAGAAGTATGTCAGACAGCTGGCTATCCTATTGTATATGCAGATAAAATTATAGACGCTAATTTGCCTACTGTTTTAGTTTACGGTCATTATGATGTTCAACCTGCTGACCCAATTAATTTATGGGACAGTCCTCCCTTTGAGCCAGTTATTAAAGCAACGGAACTACATCCTGAAGGAGCAATATTTGCTCGTGGAGCTTGTGACGATAAGGGGCAAATGTATATGCATGTTAAAGCATTTGAAACTATGATACAGACAAATTCTCTTCCTTGTAATGTTAAATTTATGATTGAAGGAGAAGAAGAAGTTGGTTCTGAAAATTTAGGAACTTTTGTAAAAAACAATAAAGAAAAATTAAAAGCTGATGTGATTTTAATTTCCGACACAGGCATTATTGCTAATGATGTACCTTCAATCACAACAGGATTAAGAGGGTTAAGTTATCTTGAAGTTGAAGTAACTGGTCCGAATAGAGATCTACATTCAGGATTATATGGAGGAACAGTTGCAAATCCAATAAACGTGCTTTCTAAAATGATTGCTTCATTAACCGATGAAAATAATCATATAACTATTCCTGGATTTTATGATAAAGTTGAAGAATTAAGTGCTACTGAAAGAGCAGAAATGGCAAAAGCACCAATATCTGACGAAACTTATATTAATTCATTGGATATAGCTGCAGTTGAAGGAGAAAAAGGTTATTCTAGCCTTGAAAGAGTTTCTATACGACCAACTTTGGATGTTAATGGAATATGGGGAGGGTATACTGGAGAAGGTGCAAAAACTGTTCTTCCTTCAAAAGCTTACGCTAAAATTTCTATGCGTTTAGTTCCTCATCAAATTTCTGATGAAATAACAGAGCTATTCTCAAAACATTTTGAAAGCATAGCTCCAAAGTCAGTTAAAGTAAAAGTAACTCCTCACCACGGAGGGACTCCATATGTTACTCCAATAGATTTTGCCGGATATAAAGCTGCTAAAAGCGCAATGGCTGAAACTTTTGGAATTGACCCAATACCAGTTAGAAGTGGAGGAAGTATTCCTATCGTTGCACTTTTCGAGGAAGAATTAGGATTAAAATCTGTTTTAATGGGGTTTGGCTTAGATTCTGATGCTATACATTCTCCAAACGAGCATTATGGTATTTTTAATTACATCAAAGGAATTGAAACAATTCCTTTATTTTACAAATACTTCACTGAAGAATTCAAAAATTAATGAATAAAATATTTTCTTTTTTAATTCTTCTTACACTATGCTTTTCGCTTTATTCTTGTATTGAATACAAAGAGGTGGAAGTTATTGATGTTTCTGATATAAGAGTAAAATCATTAACTACTTCTGCTGTAGAAATTGAATTCAAAATGCAGGTTAACAATCCGAACAACTATAAAATAAGTGTAGTTGATTCTGATTTAGAACTTTTTATTAAGAATGAAAAAATTGGATCCGCTAAAATTCAAGATAAAATAGTTTTACCTAAAAAATCGAATAAAAAACACACTATTGTTGTTGAAACTGGATTAAGCGATATGCTTTCAGGAGCAATTCCTGTTTTAATTGGTTTAATGTTCGATAAGAATATAGAACTTCAAGTAAAAGGTGATATAAAAGCACGAGCAAAACAATTAAGCAAATCGTTTCCTGTTGATTTTAAAGAGCGAGTTGAATTGTAATTGATAATTATTATATTTTTTAAAGAAAGTAATTTACCTTTACTCAAAAGAAAAGCAGGTAAACGGAAATACTCTGATATTCGTATTAAAAATATGAATCGTAAAAAGGATAATTTTTTTTGCTTAAGTATTCTAGCTGCTTGATTACAAAATGAATAAAAAATTAATACTCATAATATTTCTAATTATTGGCTTTGTTGGTTTTTCGCAACAACAAAACCTACCTTTAAATAGGGAGTTTAATTTAAGTAATTATAAAGCTTTTGATGATTTTAAATCATCGACTCATACTTCATCACAACCAATTATAGAATCATTTATTAATGTTGACGATTCATTAACTTGGCTATCAGATTCAGAAAAAAATAACTACTTAATTAATGTTTCTAAATCAGCAAAAAAGCCTCGAAACTTTTTTAAATGGATGGGACAATCATTGTTACATCAAAACTTTTTGGTTTTAGACACAGGTAATTTTTATTTAACTGTTGACCCACTTTTAAATGCTGAATTTGGAGTTGACCAAGCAGACAAATCAGCCAATAAACAAAACATTTACACAAACACAAGAGGATTATTAATTAAAGGAAACATCGGGACTAAATTTTCATTTTTAACTGCTGTTTATGAAAATCAATCTTTTTATCCTAATTACATCTCTGATTATGTAAGAGAAACTGGAGTTGCTCCAGGGCAAGGTAGAGTTAAAAATTTCAAACAAAACGGATTTGATTATGCTTATTCTTCATCTTATATTTCTTACACTCCCTCAAAGTTTTTAAATTTACAGTTAGGTAACGGTAAAAACTTTATTGGCGATGGGTATCGTTCATTGTTACTTTCAGATGTTGCAACTAATTACCCTTACTTAAAAGCTACTGTTTTATTTGGAAAAGATAAATTTCAGTTTACTAAACTTCATGCTTCACTAACAAACCTTAACAGAAGACCTATTGGTTCTGTTCCTGAAAGTTTATTTCAACGTAAAAGCATGTCCACTCATTATTTAAATTGGCTGACAACAAAATGGTTAAACGTAGGTTTATTTGAATCAACTATATGGCAAACTGAAGACTCCACTGGAACTTTACCTTTTGAATACAGACAGTTAAACCCAATTCCTTTTGTAAATACCATATCTACTGGATTCAATAAAGCTGACCATTCTATTGTTGGGTTAAATGTTAAAATTAAATTACCTTTTAAAACTGTTCTTTATCACCAAACCGTTTATGATGGTAAGCAAGATGAAACACAGATTGGGCTACAAGCAGGATTAAAATTCTATGCCGTTAAAAATTTAACATTACAAGCTGAATATAACACTGTATCGCCTTCTACTTACCAAGTAAATAGTAATACACTACAAAATTACGATCATTACAATCAAGCCCTTGCTCACCCATTAGGAACTAATTTTAATGAAATTGTTGGAATTGCGAATTACAAATACAAAAGATTATTTACTCAAGCGAAGATTAATTTAGCAGAATATAACACTACTGTTTCTGGTTCTTTGTCAGAATATGATGCAACATTAACAATTCTTCAAGCACATTTGGGTTACGTTATTAACCCTAAAACTAATTTATCTTTTATTATTGGAGCAACAAACAGAATAGAAAAAACAGCTATTTCTGAAGATAAAACAAACTATATTTATTTCTCAATTAAAACATCATTACGAAATTTATATTACGATTTTTAATATACAAATGAATCATGGCAATATTATTATTACCCATACTAACCTCTTTTATGATTGTGCTTTTAGCAACACCATCTTTTATTACGGTTGCTAAAAAGAAACATCTATTTGACGAGCCTTCAGAGGCAAGAAAACTTCACACAGAAAGTACCCCTTCTATGGGTGGGATGATGATTTTTGCTGGCACCTTATTTTCCTTTTTGTTATGGTTACCTTCTAAAGAAATTGGTGTAATTAAATTTTTAGTACCAGCAATGCTAATCATGTTTTTTGTAGGGATGAAAGATGATATAATCGGAACAGCTCCAGTAAAAAAATTAGCCGCAAACCTTTTTGTTGCATTTATTATGGTTTTAATGGCAGATGTTAGATTAACAAGTTTACATGGCTTATTTGGAGTTAGAGAGATTCCAGATTGGGCAGGTATAATGCTTTCTGTTTTTACTTACATTGTAGTTATCAATGCTTTCAATTTAATCGATGGTGTAGATGGTCTTGCTTCTGGTGTTGGGTTAATTGCTTCTACTCTATTTGGGTTTTGGTTCTATTTTGCTGGCGACTTAAATTATGCCGTAATATCTTTTGCATTAGCTGGAGGATTATTAGGATTTTTAATTTTCAATTTTAATCCTGCTAAAATATTCATGGGCGATTCAGGTTCGCTTACAATTGGATTTTTAATTGCTGTTTTAGCAATTGAGTTAGTCGAATTTGATTCAACATTGGTTTTACCAGAAGCAATAAACCATATTTCTAAACCAATTTTAGCAATGTGTATATTAGTTTATCCTTTAACAGATACTATTAGAGTGTTTACACTTAGAGCAATGAAAGGTATCTCTCCATTTACCGCTGATAGAAATCACATTCATCATAGATTAATCGACCTAGGTTTATCACACAAACAAACTGTAATAATAATTTACATATTCAACTTATTAGTAGTTGGAGCTTGTGTTGCAGCTCAAGAATTTAATCCAAGTTATTCCTTTTTTGTAATAATTTCAGCAGTACTAATAACTGTTCAAATTCCATTTTTCTTAACCCTAAAAAAAGCATCATCAAAAAAATAATATACATATTTCCCCTATTAACATTTCTTTGCTTTACCGATTCAGTAAAGTCTCAGAATTACAATGTTTCTAATAATAGAACTTTAGAACTTTTGTTTAAAAAACAGATCGATACTGCTCCAAATTCTCATCCAAGTATACAACCTTATTCAGCAAATGAGTTAAATCAAAATTTCAATTATGATTCAACCATTTACAATTTAAATGTAAACACCAATTCTGGATTTGTTAAGGTATTAATGAATTCTGACAAGCCTAACACATCTATTGAAAAAGAGCTAGCAATCTTAGCTTCACCAATTATTAACCTTGGAGCTGGTATAGAAAAATCACAAACTACATCTAGAAGTTTAAATGAATTAGCTTTTGGATTAAATTTTAAAACTTACATAGGCAAAAAGTGGAGTGGCCAATTTGCTTTTATTGCTGATAAATCGAACTATCCAAGCCATATTGATTTGCTTTTAAAAACACAAAATACTGGTCAAGGTTATGGTTATACAAAAGATAACCAAGCTATGTATTACCAGGGAAACTTAACTTTTACGCCGAACGATATTTTCACAATACAAGCAGGTGTAGGAAAACATTTTATTGGTGATGGATATCGTTCATTATTATTAAGCGACTATGCCAATAGCTACCCTTATTTAAAAGTTACTGCCAACATTTGGAAAATTAAATACATGGCCTTGTATACTAACTTTCAAGATATAAATTACTCTAGTGGTAATTATTCAGACTACCGACAAAAATTTGCTACCATTCATTACTTAAGTTATAATGCAACAAAGTGGTTAAATATCGGCTTTTTCGAAAGTATAATTTTTCAAGCACAAGAAGATAATTATTACAGAGGTTATGACTTAAACTACTTAAATCCGGTTTTGTTTTTACGTCCAGCTGAGTACCATCAAGGCTCAGCTGACAATGCCTTGCTTGGTGGAAGCTTAAAAGTCAGAATCAAAAAGAAAAATATTCTTTATAGCCAATTACTGTTAGATGAGTTTTTATTAAAAGAATTAAGAGATAATAATGGATGGTGGGCCAACAAATATGCGATTCAATTAGGATTTAAATCTTACGATTTTTTAGGTATTAACAATTTAAAAGTACAAGCCGAATATAATGTTGTTCGTCCTTTTACTTATAGTTATTACCAAGATGCAAGCACGTTAAATACATTGCAAAATTATGGACATTTTAACTCTCCATTGGCTCATCCTTTAGGAGCTAATTTTAATGAAGTTGTTGGAGGTATTACTTACAATAATAAGCGTTGGATTTTTGAAGCTATGACTTCTTTAGCATCAGTTGGGTTGGATAGCAATAACTTTAGTGTTGGCCAAAATATTTATCAACCTTACAACAATAGAGAACAAGATTATGGATATAACACAGGAGGAGGAATTAACACTAAAATCATGAACAACTCACTAAAAGTGTCGTTCGTATTAAATCCTGAAATGCAAACAATTATACAGCTTGGAGTAAATAATAGAACTGTTAAAAATGATTATTCAAATAGCTCTACAAATTGGATTTCTTTTGGAATAAAAACAGCGCTAATTAATCAGTACTTCGATAACTAAAATTACCTAAACAAGTAATAGTAAGCAAGACCGGTTAAAATCACAATATAAAATAACACGCGGTAATTAAATCCTGTTTTTTGTCCTCTATTATACCCCCAACTTTCTCTTAAATTAGATCGAAAAACTTCTCTGTCTGTCTGTGCTGATTTTTCAGAACTTACTTCTCTCGAAATTCTATCGTAACGCTCCTTCATTTTTTCTTTTCGAGCATCGTAATAACGTGGCTCAAAATAAAATTGATCTGGTTTTTTTGATTTAAAAAAAGAAGGGATTTTAGGCGTTTGCATAATTCGTTATTTTATTAAACTAACGGTGTTTGAGCTTTTGTATTGCGCTATAATTTTATACAAAGTTACTAAAGTTTTAAAATATTAATTGAAGTAAAATCCTAACTTTAAACCATGAATTTTAAGTCCTTGTTAGAAAGCGAGCATTCAAAAACTACAACAAATTTAATTGTAAATGAAATTTGTGAGCATCCAGAAAAAATGGATGAACTAATGAAAATTTTTGTAGAAGGACCCATTAGAACAACTCAACGAGCAGCTTGGCCTCTTGGTTTTATTGCAGAAAAAAAGCCTAATTTATTGGCTAAATATTATGACATTTTTATAAATGAACTGCATAAACCAAATAACCATGATGCTGTTACCAGAAACATTCTAAGAGCTTTGCAATACACAAAAATCCCTGAAAAACACCAAGGAATAATTTTAAATCGGTGTTTTGAATTTTTAAACGATGTTAATCAACCTATAGCAATTAAAGCATTTAGTATGACTGTTGCCTACAATTTAAGTAAACAGTATCCTGACATAAAAAACGAATTAAAAATAAGCATTGAAAACCTTATACCACATGGCAGTGCTGGTATAAAAAGTAGAGGCAATAAAATATTAAAACAAATAAATAAATGAATATAGGAATAGTGTGTTACCCAACATTTGGAGGTAGTGGAGTTGTTGCAACAGAGTTAGGAAAAGCTTTAGCTAGCAAAGGTCATAATGTTCATTTTATAACTTATCAACAGCCGGTTCGATTAGATATTTTTTCTGAAAACATATTTTACCACGAGGTAAAAGTATCTGACTACCCTTTGTTTGATTACCAGCCTTATGAACTGGTTTTAACCAGTAAACTAGTTGATGTAGTTAAATTTGAGAAATTAGATATTTTACACGTGCATTATGCAATACCTCATGCTTCTGCAGCATATATGGCACAACACATTTTAGCAAATGAAGGCATAAACATTCCTTTTATTACTACCCTTCACGGAACAGATATAACCTTAGTGGGTAAAGACGCCTCTTTTGAACCGGTAATTACCTTTGCCATAAACGAATCTAATGCTGTAACTGCTGTTTCAGAAAGCTTAAAGCAAGATACCTATGAGCATTTTGATATTAAAAGAGATATACACGTTATTCCCAACTTTATTTGTTTAGAAGAGCAAGTTTTCAAAGGTTGTGTAGATAATTTAAAAAAATCGTTTGCTCCTAATGACGAAAAAGTACTGATGCATATTTCCAATTTTAGAGAGGTAAAGCGAGTACAAGATGTTATTAAAATTTTTGATATTGTAAGAAAGCAAATTCCTGCTAAATTAATAATGGTTGGTGATGGTCCTGAACGACATAAAATGGAAGAACTTTGCCGCGAATTGCACGCTTGCGATGCCATCAAATTTTTAGGAAAAGTAAAAGATACCGAACGTATTTTAGCTGCTTCCGATTTATTTTTATTGCCTTCACAAACAGAAAGTTTTGGATTGGCAGCTCTTGAAGCCATGGCAGCTAAAGTACCTGTAATTTCTACCAATACTGGTGGATTGCCTGAAGTAAACAAGCAAGGTTTTTCTGGTTTTTTAAGTAATGTTGGTGATGTAGAAGATATGGCTAAAAATGCTTTATCAATTTTAAAAGATGAAAATACCTTAACCACTTTTAAAAACAACGCTTTTGCTCAAGCTCAATTGTTCGACATTAAAAAAGTATTACCAATGTATGAAGAATTATATTTGAGTTTAATTAATGAGAATAATTAAAACTCTTCAAAAAAAACCTTATTGGTCTTCACCTCATTTTGGGTTAAAAATTGGGTTAGCAATAATAGATTAGCATTAGTATAAAAATAATTTTCAGTTATTTTTGGTTGAGCCAATAACAACCCATTTTGTTCTAAAATGTTTTTAGTTTGCTTGGCAACTGCAATACCTGAATCAATAATATTTATATGCTCGGGTATTATTTTTTTAATAATAGGTATTAAAAAAGGGTAATGCGAGCAACCTAAAACAATGTTATCTACATCAGCTTTAATCATTGGAGCTAAATAGTTTCGTAAAAGCTCTTCTGTTTCGTTTATTCGCCCTTCTTCTATTAATTGCACCAATCCTGTTCCTACAACTTCAACAAAGTCTTTAGAGTCTCTAAATTGGTTAGAAGTAGAAATAAACAGTTCACTACTTAATGTTCCTTTGGTTGCTAACACTCCAATTTTATGTGTTTTACTTTGTAAAGCTGCTGGTTTTATTGCTGGCTCAATTCCTATAAAAGGCACATCGTAATTTTCTCTTAATATTTTTATTGCATTGGTAGTCGCCGTATTACATGCTACTACAATAATTTTACACCCTTTAGTAATTAAATATTCCGTATTCTTTATGCTAAAAGAAATTATTTCATCTTTTGATTTTTCACCATAAGGTGCATTTTTGTTGTCGGCCAAATAAATGGTTTGTTCATTTGGTAATAAGGCATGTAATTCCTTCCAAATAGACAATCCTCCCAAACCAGAATCAAAAAGTCCAATTGGCGATTGCGAATTAATATTTAGATTACTTGTATTCAAAATATAAGACAAAAAAAAATCCCGACTAGTTAGCCGGGATTAATTTAATCAAATTTTCTTATTGAATGCTCAATTTTTTCTTAACCAAAGGTAAAATGTCATCACTCTCTACAGAATATAACACAACACCTACACTACTATCCAAAACGTAAGTAAAGTTTCCTTCTTTAGCTACAGCATCAATTGCTTCTTTAGCTTTATCAATAATTGGTTGTAATAAATCTTGTTCTTTTTTCTGTAAATCCGCTTCAGCAGTTTGTTGAAACTCAGTAATTCTTCCTTCTAAATCAGTAATTTCTTTAATTTTAGATTTCTTAATCACTTCAGTCATCACATCTTGTTTTGTCTGAAATTCAGCAACTTTAGTTTCGTATTCTTTACGCATTGCTTCTAAAGTAGCTCTTAACTGGTTTGCGTGGTCTTCTAATTCTTTTTGAATTGTAGCTCTTTCAGGCATTGCTGATAATAAGTCGTTTGAGTTAATGTGACCAATTTTAGTTGTTTTTTGACCAAACGCTGCTGTAGATAAAGCTACAACTGCTACTAATACTATTAATTTTATTGCTTTCATATCTGTTATTCTTTTTAAATTCAAGTTTGTAAATATATATTATTATTTAGATTCTCCCGGTTTGTATCCCATCTTTTTTAGCACGGCATCACTCTTGTTGTATTTTGCATTCGAAAATAAAACTGTTAACCCGCTAGACTTATCAAAAACGATATCTAAGCTACTAATGTTAGCTACATCTTGCACCGCTTGATAAACTTTGTCCTGAACTGGTTTAACCAACTCTTGGCGCTTTTGAAAAAGTTCGCCTTCAACACCAAATTTTAATTTTTGATATTCTTTTGCTTCTTTCTCTTTTTTGATAATCTCGTCTTCTCTCTTAATTTTCATGTCTTCTGTAAGCAAAATTTGCTCAGCCTGATAGTTTTTATACATCTTATCAATTTCAGAATACCTTCTTTCTAACTGCTTTTGCCACTCAATAGATAGTTTATCTAACTCTTCTTGTGCTTCTTTGTATTCTGGAATATTACTCAATATGTATTCAGTATCAACATAAGCAAACTTTTGAGCTGATGCTGATGTTGCTGAAATAAATAATAATGCTATTGCTAATGTTTTTACTACTTTTTTTACGTTTTTCATAACTTGTTCCTCCTAATTTTAAACTCAATTTACATGAGTCGATTTAACTTAAAATTACCAGCCGTTAATATTTCCACCTATACTAAAGTGTATTTCTGTACGACTGTTAGGGTCAGTTCTTCCAGGTATTTGATCAAATCTATACCCCCAATCTAATCCAAGCATTCCGAAGAAAGGCATGTAAATTCTTACACCAAAACCTGCCGACTTATTAACTTGAAATGGATTAGCTTTACTAAACTCACTCCATGAGTTACCAGCCTCTCCAAAAACCAGACCATAAATTGTAGCTGAGGGATTTAAGGTAACTGGATAACGCAATTCTGCTGTATATTTTGAAACAACTCTAGCTCCTGTAGTTGGAGATAAATCACCACTTCCAAACCCTCTTAAAGCTATAATCTCTCTACCATCAATTGCAAATCCAGATAAACCATCACCACCTAAATAAAAACGCTCAAAAGGCGATTCTAAATCAGCATTATAACTACCTAAATAACCAAATCCAGCTTTTGTATTTAAAACCAAGTTACCTACAAGTTTAGAAAACCATGAAGTTTGGAATTTCCATTTATGATACTCTGTAAACTTATATTTCTCTTGAGCACTCATGTTTTCATAATCAGTATCCTTTGATCTAAACATCGAGTAAGGAGGCGTTAATTGTAATGTTAAGGTAGTTTGAGAACCCGTTCTTGGATAAATTGGATTATCTACCGAATTTCTAGATAAAACTGTCTTAAAGCTCAAGTTATTTGCAAAACCATCAGAGAATGCAAAAGTTGAAAAATATTGATTTAGGACATAATATTGGTAAGAAACTTCGTTGTAAAGCGTAAAAAAATCATCCGGAAATTTAAGTCTTCTCCCTAAACCAAGTGAAGCACCATAAATCTTAATTCGTTGCAAATCTTCAGCATTAGTTGCCCCATTAGATTGAACTTGATGAAATAAACTAAAACTCAATGAATTTGGTTTTCTTCCTCCTAGCCAAGGCTCAGTAAATGAGAAACTATATGACTGGTATGATCTACCACTTGTTTGAGCTCTTAAACTTAATTTCTGACCATCACCAGCAGGTAAAGGTCTCCATGCATTTCCTTTAAAAATATTTCTTGCAGAGAAATTATTAAATGAAACTCCTAATGTACCGATTACTCGGCCACCACCCCATCCACCAGAAAGTTCAACTTGATCAGATGGTTTTTCTTCCACAACATACTCAATATCAACCGTACCATTTTCAGCATCAGGCTTAGGGTTTACACCTAAAGTTTCTGGGTTAAAATAACCTAATTGAGCTAATTCACGTTGAGTTCTAATAATATCTGAACGACTAAACAATTGACCTGGTCGGGTTCTAATCTCTCTTCTAATAACATGGTCGTTAGTTTTAGAATTTCCAATTATTGTAACATTATTAATTCGAGCTTGTTTACCCTCGTAAATTCGCATTTCTAGATCAATAGAATCATTATCTATTTTCACTTCAACTGGACTAATATTAAAGAATAAATACCCATCATCTAAATAAAGAGAGCTAACATCTCTTCCATTTTGATTCATAAACAAACGATCATCCAATATTTTTTTATTGTAAACATCTCCTGATTTAATATCCAATATTCTATTCAATTCTGTAGAAGAATGAATTGTGTTTCCAACCCATTTTACATCTCTAAAATAATATTGACGCCCTTCATCTAAAGTAATATCAATACTAACTAACTTGCTATTTATTTTATAAACCGAATCTATTGAAATTTTAGCATCTCGATAACCTTTTTCATTATATTTTTCAATAACATTATTTTTTTCAGACTCGTAAGAGTTTGGTATATACTTTGATACTGAAAAAATATTATAAAATCTTCTTCTTTTTGTATCTTTAAATCCCTTCCTTAGTTTTTTAGATTTTATTGAAGGATTATTGTAAAAATTTATATCCTTAATCTTCGTTCTTTTATTAATTTTTACTTTAATATTTAGGGTAATATTATTTGCAAAAGAGGTATCTTTCTCTTGTGTAATTTCAACTTGAGTATTTAAGTATCCTTTATTTAAAAAGTAATTTTTTACTTTATTTTGAGTAGATAAGATAAGATTTTCCGTTACAACTTTACCCCTAATTAAACCAATCTCTTCTCTTAAATCTTTTTGCTTCCCTTTTTTAACTCCTTCAAACTTATACTTTGATAATCTAGGCAATTCGGTAATACGTATTTCTAAAAATATTTTATTCCCTTCAACCTTATTTACAACGAGCTTTACATCAGAAAAAAGTTTTTGCTCCCAAAGATTTTTAATTGCTTTAGAAATTTTATCACCTGGCACTTTCAATTGATCTCCAACTGTCAACCCCGACAATGAAATTATTGCGTCAGTATCAAAAAATTGTGTTCCTGAAACAATAACACCGCCTATTTCATATTCCTTTGGATTAGCATAGCTAATATCTTCTAAATCAGAGTTAATAGAAAACTGTGCAGAAGAGTAAAAAGGTATAAGGAGTAATATTGTATATAAAATATATTTCATCTATTAATTTGATAGTTGATCGCTAGTAAGTCCGAATCTTCTCTCTCGCTTTTGAAAATTAACAATTGCCTCAAAAAGATCTTCTTTTCTGTAGTCAGGCCACAATTTATTTGAAAAAAAGAATTCTGCGTAAGCAATTTGCCAAAGTAAAAAATTACTAATTCGGTGCTCTCCACTAGTTCTTATTAATAGTTCAGGATCTGGAATCGTTTTAGTTTCTAGATAAGAATCAAAAACAGCTTCATCAATTTCATCAATATTAAGATTATTATCAACTGCATCTTTAGCTATAGACTTGACAGCTTTCAGTATTTCCCATTTAGAACTATAACTTAAAGCTAAAATTAAATTTAAACCAGTGTTATTTTTAGTTAATTCAGTAGCTCGTTCTAATTCTTTATTGCAATTATTAGGTAAACTATTTAAATCTCCAATAGTTGTAAGTTTTACACCATTTTTATGAAGTGTATCCACCTCTTTGCTAATTGTATTAACCAATAATTGCATTAATGCTGTTACTTCAAATTTAGGCCTATTCCAATTTTCAGTTGAAAAGGCATAAAGTGTTAAGTGCTTCAATCCAATTTCGCCAGCTCCTTCAACAATATTTCTAACTGAAATAACTCCATGCTTATGCCCATAAACTCTAGGTTTATTATGCTCTTTAGCCCATCTTCCATTCCCATCCATAATTATTGCTACATGCTGAGGAAGCTTAGTTCTATCTATTAAATCTTTGAAACTCATTTACTTTAAACCACACATTTTTTCAAAAGACGCAAAGATGGTATTAATAAGCCTATTTTGCAACTGGACATCTATCTCTTTTTGTTAAAATTTTATAATTTAAAGAAATACCAACAAAAGAGTACCAGTCGTTATTTTGAGAATTACTTAACTGATAACCGTTCAAGTAAGTTTCATCAAGTCCATCCAACTTATCTGTAAATGTTTTTCGTATACCCCAATCTATTGCAAGACCTAAGTTTCTAAAAAAATCAAATTTTAATCCAAACCCAAAAGGTATTGAAGGAGCTATTAACGAACTTCCTTTTGTTTCTATTCCTGAAGTCATATTTTTAACACTTGGTTTTACCTGAAAGGCAGCTATACCAATATAAACAAAAGGGGTAAACGGAGAGGTATTGTAATTGTTAATTTGATAGGGTAAAAAGTTAAACTCTAAAACACCTGAAGCCTCAAGAATAGAAGAAGAAAAAGACAACTCTCGAAAACCACTCCAGTCAGAACTATTCATTTTATCTTCAGCTGCTAACTTCCCGTAATTTGCACTTAATCTTAAAGCATATCGCTTACTCCAATTTTTACGATATAAAACACCAATAACTGGTCTAGGTTTATTAACAAATGGAACTCCAGGGTTTAATTCTCCTAGGTAATAAGTTGTACCACCAAACATGCCTATTTCCACATGCTGACTTTTAACAAACCCTCCAAATAAAATAAAAAATAGAAATAAAAATGATATCCGCATAACTGTTTAGCAGTTAATAACGCTTAAAAAGACAATTAATTGCACAGATTTTTTAGAATTTAGGAAGATTTCTTCTTCTTCTTCCAATCTTGTAGTTTAAAGAAATTATCCCCATCATATAAGCATCGTTATCACTTTTATCACCTCTTTGCTGAGGCTCTGTATAACCTCCTTCGTTATACAGCCCTGAAGGATCATGAAAATACAAAGCTTCTTCGCCATAAGCTTCTGCTATGGCTAGAGGAGATTTGTCTCCATCAGAATAATAAACATCACTAACATCATCTATATAATCAGAAAATGTTTTTCTCATACTCAATTCCAATCCAATAGTCCACATTCCTTGTCTAGTGTTGCCCCCAAGATTTCTTCTTATCCCTATACCATATGGTACAACCACAGTAAATCCGCTATAATCTTTTGGTCCACCAGGTAGTCCTTGACCTTCTGTATTTAAGTTTTTTAACGAAACCCAATCACCTGCTTGGTTTCTTGATTGTGGATTGAACCAAATTCCACCAAGACCTCCAAAAACATAAACTTCGAATCTAAACCAAGATTTTCCTCTAACCCCTCTTAAACGATATAAATGTCCACTTTTTTGTTTTACAAGCATGTATTCTAACTGCCCTGAAAGCTCTAATATATGGGATCTAAAACTCAATTGACGTGCGTTTCTTGCTGGTTCTTCCGTTAATGCATCATCACCACTAACCATTACGTAATTAAAGTTACCTCTTGCAAACCAACTTTCTCCTAATTGGTAACGATAACCTAATACAGCTCCCATCCTTGTTGCTCTAAGCTCAAAATCCTGAATTCCGTTCGTTCCAACTTGATCTCTACCTCCTAAATCTCCCAAAAAGTTAGTTGCTCCTAAACCAAAAGAATATTCAACACGATTACGCTTCCATTTTTGAGCGTTCGTCAAGACTGGTGTAAGTAAAATTGTTATTAGTATAATAAAAATTCTTTGCATTTCTTTTCTTAATTCATTATAAATAAGACCAATGGCAAATATATTACTTTATTTGCTAAACATCCAAAATTATTCTGTTGAAACATGAAATTTAACGTGAATTTAATTTCTTTTGTCAACACCCCACATTAACTTATTACGGAGGGTACTTAAATAATCGTGGCCCGTTAATCTAATTAAAGAAATTTGGTTTTTTGACTTTTTAATTTTTAACTCTGAAGAAACAGCTACTGATTCAGATCTAGAATCTAAGGCAACCAAAAAATTATCAGTTCGCCCTTCAACTTTAAGTGTTAATTCAATATTATCTGGAATTACTAAAGGTCTCACATTTAAATTATGAGGAGCAATTGGAGTTATTATAATATTACCAGAATTTGGCAATACTATTGGTCCATTACAACTGAGCGAATATGCAGTTGATCCAGTTGGTGTAGCAATTATTAATCCATCAGCCCAGTATGTATTTAAAAAGTTGCCATCTAAAAAAGTATGTATTGTAATCATTGATGATGTATCTTTTTTTTGCAATGTAACTTCATTCAAAGCTAAATTATATTCAAAAAAAGGATTTTCATCCATCTCTAAGCTGAGTAATGTTCGAGTATCAAGATAAAACTCTCCTTTTTTAAGGCTGTCTATTGCAAAATCTATTTCATTTGTCGCTATGGTAGATAAAAACCCCAAACGTCCTGTATTAATACCCATTACAGGAATTTCTTTTTCGCGAACTAAAGTTGTTGTTTCTAATAAAGTTCCATCTCCTCCTATGCTAAATAAGAAATCAATACCAACTAAATCGAAATGAGAACTAAATTGCTGAACAGAACTATGTAAATCTATTTTATTTGTTAGAAAATTATAAAAATGACTAAATACAAAAACTTCGATATTACTAATCAATAGTTTATTCAATAATTCTTGAACAAAATCAAAATGTTTTTCAGGTAGTTCTCTACTGTATATTGCTACTCTCACGTTAAATTGCTTTGTAATTTGAAAATTAATGAAATGTTTTTACAAAGGAGCTATAAAGTGTATAAACAACCCTTTTTCATTTAATCTATTAATTGAATACTCTAATCTAAAAACCATATCGTAATAACTCACAAAATCTATTGAAGCTCCTCCACCATAAAGCCAAGCATCATTTAAAAAATTAGGGTTGGTTGTGGTTTCATTTTCACTAACATAACCTGCATCAAAATAGGCTCCAATATAAATTGAAATTGGTACTTTATTAAACTTATCAAAAGGCAAAGGCTTTATTTTAAATATTTTATCTTCAATTAAACCATACCTCATTTGAGTTTTAAACAATCCAAAATGATTTCCATTTACTACATAATATTCGTACCCTCTAACCAATTGATTTTGATAACCCAATCCACCTAACAAGCCATAAGGCACTTCCGTAAATGAAACTTTACCTTTAACTAATCCTGCCCAGTAAGTTTTATGCGCAAGTTTTATAAATTTTCGATATCCAATCTTTAAGTAAGAGTTATTAATTTCTTTATCTAAAACTCCTAATCCATTTTGAGTTAATTGAAAATCATAAAAATAACCCTGAGTTGGATAAGCTTTGTTATTTCTCTTATCTCTTTTAAGATAGTAAGTTGCACTAAAAAAATCGGATTGATTGTTATTTCTTGATAAAAGCTCACTGTTAAAAAACAAGACAGAATCTACCAAATCTACACTTGTGTAAGAAATTTGAAAACTATGACTATTGTAAAGTTTTGGTCTTAGTACATAAGATAAACTTGTGTTGATTTGCTTTTTCACATAACCGTTTTCATCCTTGTAAAAGAGGCGTAAATTATTTAACGTGTTGTAGTTTATCTCTCTATTTCTACTGTAACTGAATGAAACATCTAATCCTTGTGTTTGCTTTTTATTTACATAAGGCACACTATAATTAAAACCTATTTTTTCCGTGTATCCCCCTTGCAACTTAAATGTCAGCCGTTCTTTTCGTCCTCTAAAATTTTCTTTTGCAACATACATCCCGTAGTTTACCCGATCCATATCTTTATCAATCCACCAGGTATTAAAGTTAGTTTCTTGAATTTCGAAAATAGGAAGTGGCCACCAATACCAGCGTTCTTCAACTGTGATGTAAAATGATAAAAACGTATCATGAAAATAAGCAGTTTCAATCGTAACGAAGTTGAATAAAGAAGTAATAAAAAGATTACTCCTAGTTCGCTCTATTATTTCCGTTAAATTTTCAGGATTAATAGTATCCCCAACACTAAAGGGTAATTCTCTTAATATAATATGCTCTTTGGTTGTTTTGTTCCCAATAATTTTTATTTCGGAAACAATATTTAAGGCAGGTAAATTTTCTTGAGCAATACTTATATGGCAAGCAAAAACAAGTAAGACAAAAATAATTTTCCTGTAAAACGAACTCAAGACTAAGATTTTTAAGGATTTAAAAATCTCATGAACTCATCATATCTATTTTTTAAATCTTCGTGATATTCACTTTCGTTATAAGAAGCCGTAACAGTATAGCTAAATCTATCAAAAGTGTGAAGTATTCGTGTAATATCAGTTTTATTAATCTTTAAAGTAACCTCCATTTTAGTCGATTCTTTATGTGAAGTAATAAAAGAAGCCAATATTTTAGCATCATCAGATTCTACAATTTTAGCGATTTCAGCCAATGAATAATCTTTAATATTTAACTCCAAAGTTATTATACTTCCTGCATTATCTATCGAAACTGTTTGCGCAAAAAATTCAATAATTGCTTTAATAGTAATTAAACCTAAAAATTCATCATCACTATTTAAAACGGGTAATACATCAACATCATTTTCTACCAACTGAGAAATAGCTTCAAACAAATGTTGATGCTGATAAATAAAAGGTTTTCTAAAATTAAGATTGTAAGTACTTATCTTATCTTCTAAGTTATTTCTGTCCAACACATCCGACTCTTCTATAATACCAACATATTTTCTATCATGAATTACTGGCAAATCTTTCACCTTAAATTCTTCCATCCATTCTAATGTCTTTTCTCCACTATCTGAAAGTTTTAATGGAGGTATGTCAAATGATATTAATTCTGATGCAGTCATATTTTTTATTCAATAAGTTTTACCTTTGTTTGTAAAACGTACAATCTTACTCAAAAGTACAAATTATACTATGACAAAATTAAGTGTAAACATTAATAAAATAGCAACTATAAGAAATGCGAGGGGAGGAAACCTTCCTAATCTAGTTCAAGTTGCTAAAGATTGTGAAAAATTTGGCGCTCAAGGAATTACTATTCATCCTAGACCAGACGAAAGGCATATTCGATATCAAGATGTTTATGACTTAAAAAAAGTAGTAACCACTGAGTTTAATATTGAGGGGTTCCCTAACACTCAATTTATTAATTTGGTGTTAGAAAACAAACCAGAACAAGTAACTCTTGTGCCAGACCCTCCAGGAGTTTTAACATCTAATGCTGGTTGGGATACACTTAAGCAAAAAGACTTTTTAAAAGAAGTGATTAAAGAATTTAAACAGAACAACATTAGAACTTCAATTTTTGTTGATACGCAACTAGTTAATATTGAAAATGCAATTGAAACTGGAACTGATAGAATTGAATTTTACACAGGTCCTTATGCCGAAGATTTTCCAAAAAATAATGAGATAGCTATTGCTGAGTATGTTAAAGCAGCTGACTTAGCAAATAGTTTAGGTCTTGAAATTAATGCTGGCCATGATTTAAATCTGGAGAATCTAAATTACTTTAAAAACAATATTATTAACCTTAAAGAAGTTTCAATTGGACATGCTTTAATTTGTGATGCATTGTATTTTGGGTTAGAAGAAACCATAAAAAAATACTTATCTTGTTTGAAATAATTTTTTAAATATGAAAACCTTAACCAAACTGGCATTGATTTTGTTTTTAATTGGACTAATCACATCTTGCTCATCTCCAAGAAAGTGCGGAAACAAAAAAGGAATAAGAACGCCTATGGGTGTAATGTAATAAATTAACTATGAAATATTTGACTATAATTTTATCCATAATACTTTTTTCGTGTGCAAACACTAAAAACACAACTTCTAACATCATAGAAATTCCTTTTAAAAGTATTGAAAAGAGTACTAATGGTGGTTTCGAAAATCCAACAACAAAAGTAATTACAAGCCAAGCTGGCTTTGAAGATATCTGGCAAAAAATATGGAGTAGAACTTCTGACACTCCTCAAATTCCAAAAATTGATTTCGCTAAAAACCAATTACTTTTAGTTGCAATAGGAGCAAAAAACAATGGTGGTTATGGATTAGAAATAGAAAAAATTACTGAAACAAAAAATGAAATTATTGTAAATTATTTTGAAACTAAAGCTGGTGAAAAATGTTTAACTACCCAAGCTATTGTTTTCCCTTTTGAGTTAATTGAAATTAAAAAATCAATAAAAAAAATAAACTTTAACAGTTCTGAAAAAACTATTGATTGCAATTAGAGTAATTTCTTAGGCGTTGTAGCTATAAAATCTTTTAAATAAAAAGGCTCGAAGTAAGCTACATCTTCAAATTCTTTTCTTTTAAATTTTTCAAACGCTAATTCGTTAACAAATTTTGCCGAAGGATGAACCCCTTGAACAAAAATAGCATTTGGATGATTTCCAAATGTTGCCTTACATTTTTCTGCTCCATCTCCAAAGAAAACAATCTTACCATGTTCTAATTCTTTTTTATAAGAATTTTCATCGATTATTTTAGCTTCAATAGCTGAAACCTCATCATTATTAGCTGTATAAAGAGCAGTATAAACCTCCATTCTCCGAGCATCTATCATTGGGCAAAAAAGTGAATTTTGATGATTTTGGCTCTTAGCCATAGCTTTTAGAGTATCAACACTGATTAAAGGTATATCTAGAGCAATGCAAAACCCTTTGGCAGCAGAAACTCCAATTCGCAAACCGGTGTAAGAACCAGGTCCTTTACTAACTGCTATTGCGTCAATATCTTTCAATTCTTTACCAGCTTGTTTACAAACTTCAGCTACAAATAAATTTAAATTTTCAGCATGAGAATATTCTCCCCCAACTTCTTTAAGAGCTAATAAACCATTGCCATCGCTCAATGCAACACTACACATTTTTGTAGCTGTTTCAATTCCTAATATTATACTCATTTTGAAATAATTTTTACTTCTACTCTTCTGTTTGCTGAATGCTCTTCCTCTTTCATAGGATAAGGAAAAAGCATTTGTGAATTTCCATAACCAATATATTGAATTCGATTACTATCAATACCATTTTCAACCAAATAATCTTTTACTGCCAATGCTCTAGCAAATGACAACTTTTTAAAAGCACTTGTATTAGGTTTTTCAGGACCATTTACATGCCCCTCTATCTCTATTTTAATTGTTGAGTTTTGCTCTAAAAATTTTAATAATGAATTCAAAGAGCCTTCTGCAGTTGGTAAAAAATCTGCCCGCTCACCATAAAACTGAATGTTTTTTAAGTTTACTTTTTTTCCTTCCTCTATAGGTTCTAAATAAATAATTTCTCTATCGCTCCCTTTTGTTTTGGATAATTTATAATCAAACGAAGAAAGCATAAAGTCTTTTGCGTATGCAATCACGTTGACTTCATAGTTTTGCTTAGTTACTTCAGTTTCATAAATTGTTAAATTAGACAGCTCTATAGCATCATTTCTTAACCCATTGATGCTTACGTTGGCAGGAATTTTTTCTTTTGTTAATTTATTTTTTATTTCGAGTGTAAACTTTTTTCTGTTAAGATCTGGTTTTGATTCAATTATTACCTCTTCTGGTTTAGTTATTTTTTCTTTTTGAGGAAGATGCAGAACTAACTGATGTGTTGCGTTTGCTTTTTTTGGATTATTAACTACCAACACAAACTCATCACCTTCTTGCACATTAACGAACTTGCTAAAATTATCGTTCAACCCTGCAGCACTATATTCTTGAGTTGATGTTAATGACAAACCTGTTACTGCACTTCTGGATAAGTTACTTCTAATAGGTTTAATTTTATTGGAATCTATTCTTTTGCAGAACATACTTTTATATTCATACAATAAAAAATCCCAATCATCTTGTTTATTTTGCGCTATAATTTCAAATGTAAACTTTCCGTTTGCTGGCATTTTTATTAAATACCATATTGAATTTGCTTCTTCTTCAAACCCTAGTTTATTTTCTAAATCATTACCTGAAAATTCTTTCTTATTACCAAAACCAGTAACATTTTTAGCTACATAAATAGTATCTGTTAATTCTAATAAATTATCGCAATCTGCATTTTGGCTTTTTACTTGAATAGAAAGTAAAAAGAAAAACGTTGAAATTATTATAACTATTTTTTGAATCATTGGCACAAAGATAAATTTTATCTTCTTATGCTAAAATTGTGCCTCAATCAATAATTCAAACTAGCACTAACCCATTTTTCAGCTTCTTCAAAAGAAAAATCGCTAGCATTAGCATAAGCTTGTACTTGGTCTTTTTCTATCTTACCAACTCCAAAATATTTAGCTTCTTCGTTACCAAAATACATTCCGCTTACTGCAGCAGTTGGGTACATTGCCAAACTTTCTGTTAACGTTACACCCGTTAATTCTTCTGCATTTAAAATTTTAAACAACTCCGTTTTCAATGTATGATTTGGGCAAGCCGGATAACCTGGCGCTGGTCGTATTCCTTTATAACTTTCATTTATTAAATCTTCGTTACTAAGGTTTTCATTATTTGCATACCCCCAATATTCTTTACGCACTTTTTGGTGCATCAACTCTGCAAAAGCTTCTGCTAATCTATCAGCCAAAGCTTTTATCATTATCGAATTATAATCATCGTGGTCAGCTTCAAAACGTGCAATGTGCTCTTCAATTCCATGTCCGGTTGTAACTACAAAACCACCAATATAATCGATTTTTCCAGTTTCTTTTGGTGCAATAAAATCAGCTAGGCTAATATTTACAGCCTCTTTAGCTTTTTTGCCTTGCTGTCTTAATTGATGTAGTTGAGTTATTTTATTTCCATTTTCATACACTTCAATGGTATCGTCGTTAATTGTATTTGCTTCCCAAATTCCGATTACTGCTTTAGCAGTTAGCCAATTTTCGTCGATTATTTGTTTCAGCATTTTTTGCGCATCGTTAAATACTTTTGTTGCTTCAACACCTACTACTTCATCAGTTAAAATGTTTGGGTATTTTCCTGCTAATTCCCATGTTCTAAAGAAAGGAGTCCAATCGATGTATTCAGAAATTTCTTCTAAACTATAATTCTCAAACTGTTTTGTTCCTAATAGTTGTGGCTTAACAATTTTACTTGTATTCCAATCAATTTTATATTTGTTAGCTCTTGCTTCAACTAACGAAAGCATTTCTTTCCTAACCTGTTTATTATTATAATGTGTTCTTACGGTTTCGTATTCAGCTTTAATCGCTTTAACATATTCAGTTTTTTTGTCGCTTAACAAACTATCTGCTACAGTTACAGAACGAGAAGCATCCAATACATAAACTGCTTGTCCTTTTGTATAATGCTCTTCAATTTTTACAGCAGTATGCACTTTAGAAGTAGTTGCTCCTCCAATTAATAATGGGATTGTAAATCCTTCTCGCTCCATTTCTTTGGCTACATTAACCATTTCATCTAACGAAGGCGTAATTAAACCAGAAAGTCCAATTAAATCAACATTTTGTTCTTTAGCTACTTGTAAAATTTTCTCGCAAGGAACCATTACACCCAAATCTATTACCTCATAATTATTGCAGCCTAAAACTACTCCAACAATGTTTTTACCAATATCATGAACATCGCCTTTTACTGTTGCTAACAAAACTTTACCAGCATTAGAACCTTCTTCTTTAGAAGCTTCTATGTATGGGAGTAGATGAGCAACGGCTTTTTTCATTACTCTAGCAGACTTTACAACTTGTGGTAAAAACATTTTTCCTGAACCAAACAAATCTCCAACCACTCCCATTCCATTCATCAAGTATTCTTCAATAACTTGCAACGGTCTATCAACAATCAAACGAGCTTCTTCAGCATCTTCTTCAATAAAATCAGCATTTCCTTTTACCAACCCATGTGTAATTCTTTCTTGTAAAGAACCTTCACGCCATTCTAAATCTAACTTTTGTTCTTTAACTGTTCCTTTTACATTATCGGCATAATCCAACAAACGTTCGGTTGCATCATCAGTTCTATCCAATAATACATCTTCTACTTTGTCTAATAACTCTTTCGGAATATCACTGTAAACCTCTAACATTTCTGGATTTACTATCCCCATATCCATTCCTTCCTTTATAGCATGATACAAAAATGCAGAATGCATTGCTTCACGAACGGTGTTATTCCCTCTGAATGAAAAAGAAGCATTACTTACACCTCCACTAACGTGAGCTCCAGGTAAATTTTCTCTAATCCAACGAGTAGCCAAAAAGAAATCTAATGCATTTCTTCGGTGTTCTTCCATTCCTGTTGCTACTGGAAAAATATTAGGATCAAATATGATATCTTGAGGAGGGAAGTCTACTTTATCCACTAAAATTCGATATGATTTTTCACAAATTTCTATCCTTCTTTCATAACTATCTGCTTGTCCTTGCTCATCAAAAGCCATTACAATAACAGCAGCACCATATCTTAAAATAGTTTTTGCTTGCTCAATAAATTGTGTTTCTCCTTCTTTTAAGCTAATTGAATTTACTACACATTTTCCTTGTGCATTTTTTAACCCAGCTTCAATAATTTCCCATTTACTGGAATCAATCATAATTGGTACTCGACAAATATCAGGTTCGGCAGCTACTAACTTTAAAAAGTTAACCATCGCTTCTTTTCCATCTATCAAACCATCGTCCATATTAATATCGATGATTTGAGCCCCACCCTCTACTTGTTGACGAGCGATACTTAATGCTTCTTCAAATTGCTTCTCGTTAATTAATCTTAAAAACTTCTTTGACCCGGCAACATTTGTACGCTCACCAATATTGATAAAATTAACTTCTGGAGTAACAATTAATGGTTCTAAACCGCTTAGTTTTAGGTAAGGTAAGTTTGTCCATTTGTATTTGTAATCTCCTTTGTAGTCTGGATGTAAACTCATGCTTAATTATTTTTTGGAGAATAAGTTGAAGCTAAATCGGCAATTGCTTTAATGTGTGCAGGTGTTGTTCCGCAGCAACCACCAACTATATTAACCAACCCTTCATCTAAAAAGACTTTAATTTGTTTTGCCATAAATTCTGGTGATTCATCATAAGCTCCCATTTCATTTGGTAAGCCTGCATTTGGATGAGCACTAACTAAACTATCAGATTTTTCTCTAATAGTTTTTAAATATGGTCTTAATGCTTCTGCACCTAAAGCACAATTTAAACCAATAGTCATTGGTTTAGCATGTTCTACAGATATAACAAAAGCTTCTGTATTTTGACCTGAAAGGGTTCGACCACTAGCATCAGTAATTGTTCCTGATATCATTATTGGTAAATCAGTTCCTTTTTCTTCTTGAATTTCATTAATTGCAAACAACGCTGCTTTTGCGTTTAAGGTATCAGTAATAGTTTCTACCAATAATAAATCTGCGCCACCATCAATTAATCCACTTGCCTGTTCTTTAAAAGCATCCACCAACTCATCAAAACTAATGTTTCTAAATCCTGGGTCATTTACATCTGGAGACATAGATGCAAGCTTAGTAGTAGGTCCCATTGAACCTGCAACAAATCGAGGTTTATTAGGCTCTTTTGCTGTAAACTCGTTTGCTACTTCTTTTGCTAGCTTAGCTGATTGATAATTAATATCGTAAACCGCTGAAGCTAATTCGTAATCATCTTGAGCAACCCATGTCGCTCCAAAAGAATTCGTTTCAGCTATATCAGCACCAGCTGCATAATATTCGGCATGGATACTTTTAATTATATCTGGTCTAGTAATAGAAAGTAAATCATTATTTCCTTTTAAAGAACAAGAATGATCTTTAAATCTTTCACCACGAAAATCTTCTTCAGTTAGTTGATGCCTTTGAATCATTGTTCCCATAGCACCATCCAACACCAAAATTCTTTCTTTTAATATTTCTCTAATATTTGCCATAAAACAAAAAAACCCTTCTATTATTTTAAATAAGCAGAAGGGTTATAATATATTTCTCTACTTATCTTTTTCCGAATAAACGGAATAGGATTTAGCACCGGTTTTCCAATTTCGAATATTCGAAACTTATAGTTGGTTGCCAAAGCTTCACAGGGCCTAATCCCTCCACTTTTCTTGATAAGCACGGAGTCCGTGCAGACAATTTTTCTTTAAAAGAACAAAGCACAAAAGTATTTACACTTTTATCAATTTCCTAATTAAATTCGGAAATTATCAACAGAATTGACTTTTATCCAAATTATATTCTTTCTTAACAAAACAAAACACCTTTAAAATTATAAAACTTTAAAGGTGCTATTATATATTTTTTATTTTTCTATTAAAATTCTGCGTTCTTTGGTGTTCTTGGAAAGGGAATTACATCTCTAATATTAGTCATTCCAGTTACAAATAACATTAAACGTTCAAATCCTAAACCAAAACCAGCATGAGGAACTGTTCCAAATTTACGAGTATCTAAATACCACCAAACATGATCTTCAGGTATATTAAAGTCAGCTATTTTTTGTTTTAGCACATCTAATCTTTCCTCTCTTTGCGACCCACCGACAATTTCTCCAATTCCAGGAAATAAAATATCCATTGCACTTACTGTTGTTCCAACTTCCATTCCTGGTTTAGCTTCTGGCAATTCATCATCCTGACGCATATAAAATGCCTTAATGTTTGCTGGATAATTAGTTAAGATTACAGGCTTTTTAAATTCTTTTTCTACCAAATACCTTTCATGCTCTGATTGTAAATCAGCTCCCCAACCTTCAATTTTATATTGAAATTTTCCTTTTTTATTTGGTTTACAGTTCCTTAAAATATCAATCGCTTCAGTATAAGTTAAACGAACAAAATCATTATCAACTACCATTTTTAATTTCTCAATCAATTCCATTGATTGTTGGTCTTGCGGCTTTCCTTTTTCTTCTTCAATTAAACGACTACTTAAAAAATCTAAATCTTCTTTACAATTATCTAAAGCATATTGTACACAGTATTTTAACATTTCTTCTGCCAAATCCATATTGTCATTTAAATCATTAAATGCAACTTCAGGTTCAATCATCCAAAATTCAGCTAAATGACGCGTAGTGTTTGAATTTTCAGCTCTAAAAGTTGGTCCAAAAGTATAAACCTGACCTAGTGCTAAAGCAGCTAATTCAGCCTCAAGCTGACCAGAAACAGTAAGATTAGCTTCTTTTCCAAAAAAATCTTGCTTTGTATCTATATTTCCTTCATCTGTTTTCGGAACATTATTTAAATCTAACGTAGTTACTCTAAACATTTCTCCTGCACCTTCAGCATCTGAGCCCGTAATTATTGGAGTATGCACATTATAAAACCCTTTATCGTTAAAGAATTTATGTACTGCAAAAATCATATTATGACGAATTCTAGAAACTGCACTAAACGTATTCGTTCTAAAACGTAAATGAGCATTTTCTCTTAAAAATTCAAGTGAATGTTTTTTTGGTTGTAGAGGATATTCATCAGGATGAGCATCACCAATAACATCAAATGACTTTACAACAATTTCTATATCTTGACCTTTACCTTGCGACTCAACCACTTCTCCTACTATAGATATAGCAGATCCCGTTGTTATTCTTTTTAATTGACTTTCATCTTCTTTTTCAAAATCAACAACTGCTTGAATATTATTTATAGTAGACCCGTCATTAAGAGCAATAAAACGGTTACTTCTAAACGTTCTTACCCAGCCTTTTACCAATACTTCTTCACCAATTTTTGCCGAGGCAAACAAGTCACTAATTTTAATTCTCTTCATTTTATCAATAAAATAATTTTACGGCGAAATTAATTTTTTTACGTTAAGATTATAAATAATTTTGATTTAAGCTTTTATCTTTTTAATTTTAAACCAATTAATTGCGCTATTAATTATTTAACAATATCGACTAATTAAGTTTTATTACTGATAAAACTTGAAAAAAATTTTTAATATTTTAAATAAAGCTTTAATATTGCACACTAAACTAAACCTATAATAGTTATTTTTATAGCAATGAAACAAATTTTAACCACACTACTTGTAGCTCTATTCGCATTTCAAGTTAATGCAGGAGTAATAGTTCTTGAAGGTCATTACCAAGGTAAAAACCTTTATGTACAAAACCCATTTGCAGGAAGCGGCGTTGGTTTCTGTACTTTTGAAGTAACCATAAACGGTGAAGTAACTACTGATGAAGTTAACTCTAGTGCTTTTGAAATTGACTTTGCAAATTTCCAATTAAAAGTTGGTGATCCTGTAATTGTTAAAATCAAACATAAAGATGATTGTAAGCCAAAAGTTTTAAATCCAGAGGTTTTAAAACCAAAAAGTACTTTCGAAATTGTTTCTATGGATGTATCTAAGGACGGAAGTTTTACCTGGGTAACTAAAAATGAAACTGGAAAATTAGCTTACATTGTTGAGCAATACAGATGGAACAAATGGATAAAGGTTGGTGAAGTTGATGGAAATGGTTCTGCTGAAGACAATAAGTATGAATTTAAAATTACTCCTCATTCAGGAGAAAATAAATTTAGAGTAAAACAAGTTGACTATTCTAGCAAGCCAAGGTATTCTCAAGCTTCAAGATACATTTCTACTTTAGGTGAAGTATCATTTAGCCCAATTAAAGCGAAAGATTTTGTAACCTTTACAGGTGAAACTTTATTTGAAGTTTACGATAGCTTTGGTAACATTGTTAAAAAAGGATTTGGAGAGAAAGTAGATGTAACTAACCTTAAAAAAGGTATTTACTACTTAAACTACGATAACAAAACTGATACTTTTGTAAAAAAATAATATTGAATTTAATTCAATTTAAAGTCCCGCTAAAACGGGACTTTTTTTATATCTAATAATTATGGAAAAGATTGAGCACTTAGGTATTGCTGTAAAAGATTTACAAAAAGCTAATGAAATTTATTCAAAACTTTTTAATCAAGAGCCATACAAAACAGAGATTGTAGAAAGCGAAGGTGTGTCGACTTCATTTTTTAAAGTAGGAGAAAACAAAATTGAATTATTAGAAGCTACAAATCCAGATAGTGCTATTGCCAAATTTATTGATAAAAAAGGTGAAGGGATTCATCACGTTGCTTTTGATGTAGAAGATATTTATGCTGAAATGGAAAGACTTAGAAAAGAGGGTTTTACTATTTTAAATGAAACACCAAAAAAAGGTGCTGATAATAAATTAGTTTGTTTTATTCACCCTAAAAGCACTAATGGAGTTCTAATTGAACTTTGCCAAGAAATTAAGTAAGATTTCTCCTGCTTCTTCTAAATCTTTACCAAATGAGATAATTCCTTCGTCGTGGCCAGCCATAACAATTATTTTTTCTTGTTGAACTGCTGTTTCTTTAAATAAACGGAAAATTTCATTCGCCATTTCTGGAGTACCATAAGGTACTTCCTTTTTTGTTGTTGGCACATTATCCATTAATTTCTCCCATAACTTTTGATTATGAATATGAATAATGGCATTAATAGCTTCATCAGCTTCATAAACTGCTGCATGGGTCATAGATTCTGATGATGCTTTTATTTCGCCTTTACATGTAACACTATTTGCTTCTATATCATAATCAGTAACCAAGGTAAAATGTTCTGGCTGGATAGGATAGACATCTCCAGTTTGAGTACCTGAAATTAAAAACCCTTTAGTTGTTTTTACACTTATATTACCATATCCAATATTAATATCAGCATAATGCCCTATTTGTTTTAATTCGTGCATTTTATCTCTCCAATGCATCAATTGATTGGGAACAGCTATGGGTAATACTTCATTAATCCAGTTAATATTATACTTAATATAACCTTCATCTATAAATTGATCCTGATTACTCATCTTAAAATTTTTCTGGAAATAATTGTTGTATACCTTTTTCTGAAGCTTCACAAATTCCTCTTTCAGTTATTAATCCTGTAACATATTTTGCAGGAGTAACATCAAAACCATAATTTGCTGCGGGTGTTGTTTCTGGACAAATCAAAACTGATTTAATCTCACCGTCAACTTTCCCTTGAATATATTTTACCTCATTCTCATCTCGAGTTTCTATTGGAATATTTTTCACCCCATCAACCATATCAAAATCTAAGGTAGAAGAAGGTAACCCCACATAAAAAGGAACATTGTTATCGTGTGCTGCAAGCGCCTTTAAATAAGTCCCAATTTTGTTAGCTACATCGCCATTTCGGGTTGTTCTATCCGTTCCCACAATTACCATATCAACCATGCCGTGTTGCATTAAGTGACCTCCGGTGTTATCATTAATTAATGTATGTTGAACTCCTTGCTGATTCAACTCAAAAGCTGTTAGATTAGCGCCTTGATTTCTAGGTCTTGTTTCATCCACCCACACATGTACATCTATACCTGCTTGTTGTGCTTGATAAATTGGGGAAGTAGCTGTTCCCCAGTCTATTGTTGCTAACCAACCAGCATTACAATGAGTTAAAATATTTACACGTTTTCCATTTTTCTTTTTTGAAATTTCTTGAATCAATTTTAAGCCATACTGACCAATATTAAAACAAATATCAATATCCTCTTGTTTTATTTCATGTGCTCTTTTTAAAGCAACCCTAACCCTTTCATCCGTATCAGATGCATTTTTTAAAGCTAATTCCATTTCATTAACCGCCCATGACAAATTAACGGCTGTTGGTCGAGTAGCATTTAATTTACTAGCAACTTGTTTTAAATATTCATCTGGATTACTTTGCGTTAAAGCCTCTATGCAACCTAAGTACATTCCATAAGCAGCAGTAACTCCAATTAATGGAGCTCCCCTAACTACCATTTCTTTAATTGCAAAAGCAGCTTCGTCTGTAGTAGAAATATCAAACACTTCTACTTTATGTGGAAAATAACGTTGGTCAAAAACTTGAATTAATTTTTCATTGATTTCGCTAACCCATATGGTATGATGATGTTTTCCGTTAATGTTCATTGAATAATTGTATTAATGATTGATTCTCTTGCAAATTTAAGTGATGAGTTCGAATTCCTAATTGTTTGGCTGAATTAATATGTTCTAGTGTATCATCAATAAATAAAGTTTCATTAGGCAAAAAGTTTGCTTCTTTCAACACATATTCAAAAATTGAAGTATTGGGTTTTCTTAAGCTTATTTTATGAGATAAAAATGTATGATTAAATAAACTATCAAAACTTTTTATTTTATGCTTTTGAATAACATACTCATCAATAAATTGATAATGAATTTCGTTTGTATTACTTAACAAACTTACATTATACTTTTTAGCTAAAGAATTTATTAATGCAATTCGATTTTCAGGAATATCTAACAACATACTATTCCATGCGCTAATTATATTTTCTTCAGAAATTGAAATATCAAATTTTTGAAAAAAATCAATAAACTCTTTTGATGTGATTTCTGATGTCTCAAACTTTTCTAAATAATGATTACTGTCCAACTCAAGAAGTATTGCCTCAAAATTAGAAGGAAAAAGTTCCTTAAATGCAGCATAGGTTAAATCTTGATTCAAGTTTATAATTACTCCACCTAGGTCGAATATAATATTTTTGACGTTTTCTAACATAGAAGCAACAAAAATAGCAAAATAGTAATCGGAATTATTGGTAATTAAAATACATTTACGTAAAATTGCAGCCTGTTTCTAATGAATATTAGAACGGGCCTATAACTCAGCTGGTTAGAGTATCTGACTCATAATCAGAAAGTCCCTGGTTCGAGCCCAGGTGGGCCCACACTCAAAACGCTAAACCCCGCACAAATAGCTAGTCTATTTTGCGGGGTTTGTTTTTGGTCACGATTTCGTTACCGGTTTTTACAATTCTGCTATAGGTTACCTTCAAAAACTTTAAAAAAGTTTCAGAATTTTGCTACCCTTAATTACACAAGATATTGGGCACTCCAAAAACTAATCGACAGAATATTCCAATACAACTTAATAAGTTTTTTTAAAAATAGCTTCAACTTTTACTGCTTCAAAAATTTCTTAATTATCGTTTGTTCTTTTCCTATTATCCTAATAGAATAAATACCTCTTGATAAATTGCTTACATTTACAGTGTTACCCTTCCCTTGCACTAACAATGAGCCTTGCATTGAATATATACTAAAAACATCACTAGCCTCTACCCCTGATATATTTAAGACATTATTTACTGGTGAAGGATAAATAATAATATTTGATAAATTTATATCTGATGATATATTTGTTACTGTTCCATATATTCGATAATTCCAAAGATCAGAGAAATTGTCATAAAATATATCGTTAGAACTACAAGTAAATACTGCAGAAGCTGTATCATTAACACCTGCATTAATTCCAGGGGATAAGTATACTCGTTGAGGCGTATTATAGTTCTGAGGGGTAAATATTAATTGTGTATTATCAAAACTTATTACATTAGGCACACTTGAACTCACATTAACAAAAACAGAATCAGTTGGAGGATTAAGAAAGTGTACATCTATATATTTAGTGCTTACACCATCAATTAATGTATCCTGTTTATTTCCTTTCAACACTCTAAAACCTGGAGCTTTACTTTTTAAATGCATCATTGTCCATGCCATTTCATAACCTACTTTAACCCCTGTAAAATAACTCCCATCAGCAGAAGTGTTTGGATCGTTTGATTCTTGCCCACATCTTCCTGTTAACAATGTATACATATATGAACCTCCTCCTGCATTAACGTTTGGATGTAAATGCCAACTATCGCTATACATTTCCTGAGTAGAATCTTGATCGACCATCTCAGCGACAATACTACGCATTGGTAAAACCCTTCCATTGCTAGCTGAATCTATATTTAAAAAATATCGTCCAACACTCAAGTCTGCTCCATTATTATTAACTGAACCCCAATGATCAATCCCATATAAATTTGGATTAATACCTGTGCTTGAATGAAATTGCATTGGGTGTCCAAATGAATATGAATAAGTCTCGGGATCAATTTTATAACGCTTTGCTGCCTCCCAATTATAATTTGCACGTCCATAGTTTAGATGGAATTTTCTATTAAAATTATTCTCTTCAAATGCTTGCTCATTTTGCATTACCCATCTAAACCCAGCTTCAATACCATTTTCAGTACTTGAGCCTGTATGATTAAAGTTTACAACATTTGGTTTAACAGTACATCTAGAAAATGGACTAACAAAAGTAAATTCTCCAGAGTAATGTTGCTCATTACTTGCTTGTTGACTTACAAGATGAGTATGGTTTGCAATATCATCATCATAAGTATAATTAGATATTGCGGCTGATTGATTAAATATATGACTAAAAATTGATGCTGCAGCCAAGTATGAACCATTTGGAGAAGGAAATTCTGCTGATGAATCCTCATCATTAAAACTAGACTGAATAGTTGCCCATGCTAGTCCAGCAGGAATAACTGGAAGCGAATCAAGTGCACCGTCACTAATCCTATATGTTACTTCTTCAAAATGATCAATAGATGCTTGATTGTTTTTATCTGGCCATTGCAAAAATAGATGAGGTTGTGCTCCTCCTTCTTTTATTTTAGATAGAACTTTATTAACCCCTAACGCGTGATAACCAGGAGCATTCGTAATAATATAAGGATCTTCAAGAAGAATAATATGGTCCCAATCATAATTTAAATCGCCCATCAAATCATTATGATTGTTAACTTTGTCATCAGGCCAAAAATAATGTTGAAATAAAGAATGACTATAGTAGCTAAAACTTGTTAAGGCCCCTGAACCTCCAAATGCGGTTTGAACTACTTTATTTTTATAAATATCTTTTACAACTACATTATAGGAACTAATTGAAGAAGTATTGGCCAAGATAGAATCTAATTGTTCTGCAATACTATATGGGTCCATTGTTTTATATTCTAATTGAACAGAATTTGTACTCCCTAATATTAGAATGTTTAATGATTGACAATGTCCTTTTAATGAAATAATGCTCATAAAAAGAAACAAGGAATATTTAATAATAGTTTTCATAATAAAATTGTTTTAGTTGTTTTTAATTAAAATGTTGTTATTGCGTTTTGCTTCTTCATTAATAAAAAAATCTTTAATTCAAAAGTATATCCATTTCCATATGGTTGTATGATTTTGAGTGTGACAAAATCTTTACATCAGACTAAATACACCGTAAATAAAGCTTTAAAATTGTTTTTTTGTTATTTAATAATTCTAGAAGAATATTTTACTCCTTCTACATTAATAATAATTACCTCATAAATTCCTTTTTTCCAATTAGAAGCATTTATTGAATTAGTATTACCTGAAAAAACTAATTGCCCAGTTGAAGAATAAATATTTACAATACATTCTTCGCATAAATTAGAAATGAATAGATTTTCTCTTACAGGGTTAGGATATACGGCAATTTTTACTTCTGAATTTAAAGTAACAACTTGGACATCACTATAAGAATAATCACCATTATAATCAGTTTGCTTTAAACGGTAATATGAAATTCCACTTAAAGGATTTGAATCTGATACTTCATAGTTTATCTGAGAACTACTATTACCAGCACCTTTTATCCTCTCTAATTCAATCCAGCTAGAAGCGTCTGCAGAACGTTCAACAGTGTAATAATCGTTGTTAATTTCACTTGCTGAAATCCAATTTAAAGTTACTTCACCGCTCTTTTTAATAGTTGCATCAAAACTGAGCAACTCAATAGGGAGTGGGCAATTCATTCCAAAATCTGAAATTACCCATCCATCATTATTAATCATATTATCTCTTTCTAAAGCGGCTGAACAGTATGATAGACCTGTTGCTCCAAAAACTACTC